>JAFMJY010000074.1 GCA_017853245.1 Burkholderiales bacterium
CCGGTCTTGTCGGCGCCCATGTACTTGAGCCCGAGGGCGGCGCGGCCGTCCGGGCGGATCCGTGCCTGCAGCGCCTTGTACACGCTCAACGTGCGATCGATGCGGCGGTAGCGGCCGAGCTCGATGATCGCCGGCACCCGCTCGCCGTACTCATCGAGCCAGTCGAGGAAATCCTTCGCTTTACTCGCGGTGCTTTTTGGCGCGGGAACGCCGCACTTCGCGCACTCGCGGTCGAGCGCCTTCTTGCTGCGCAGGGCCACGGGCTTCCCCTTGTCGTCGACGTCGTTCACCCACGGGATCCGCTGCTCGGTCGCCCAGAGCGCGTCGTGCAGCACCTCGATGTCCCGATCGACGGCGTCCCGGTCGACCGGGATTCCGCGGAACTCGATCTCGCCGGTGTGCAGGCTGATCGCCCGCTCGTGCGCCGGCCAATTCCAGCCAAAGTCAGCCCACAGGAGCCAGCAGCAGGCGGCGTCCTCGAGTGCGTAGTCGAGGATGCGCGGGCGCTCCTCCTCGGGAACGTCGGCCCACCGCTTGCCGTCCATCGACGAGCGGGCGCCCTTGTCCAGCTTCAGGTTGAAAGCCCAGTCGGTCGCACGAGCCAGCGCCCGGGGCAGGTGCGAGTACACCGCGAGGTCGGCGGTGTCGTGCCACTCAGTCCACGCGGTCGCCGGCACCTTGCCTTGCTCGACGATGCGCTCGAAAACATGGCGGTCGAAATTCCGGTTGTGCGAAAGCCAGACGCGGCCGGCGATCTTCGCCCACGGCGCGTCCTCGGGACGACCGACGAACTGCACGTCGGCCGCGTAGATGCTGACCATGTACGCCTCCCACTCGGGCTGGCGGCAATAGCCCCAATTGCCCTGCAGTTCTACCGTCACCGGGTTGGTCCCGGTGCGCTTGGCAACCTTCTCGCTGCGGTAGAAGGTCTCGAAGTCGACGGCGACGAACTCGCAGTCAACGCCAAGCTCCCGCAGCCGCCGTTCGGCGGCCTTCACCCTGTCCCGGAGTTCTGGGCGCACTTCAGCCTTTCCGCGTTACGCGTAGGTGAACGAGAGAAATTTCCCCGGTGGCGGGGTTGGTATAAATCTCGACGGGCCAGCCCGACTTGGCGCGGATGCGTTGCCGCTCCTCCTCGCACCATTGGCGGTAGCTGACCTGACCACGCACGGTCTCCACCAGCTCTTCGGGCTTGCTGGCGACAGTGATGTGGTAAAGTATTTCCGACGTATTCATTGAAATCCTCTGGTAGGGACGATGTGGATACACCGGGGGCCCTGTTTGCGCAGGGCCCCCGGCTCTTTTCAGGCCCCGTAGTCGGCCGTGATCCGTTCGATCACTTCCGCCGGGAGCGGGTCGCCCTTGGCGATCCGCGGTTCCCACCACTCGTTGTCTCCCTTGCTGGCCGTGACGGAGGTCAGCGTCCAGAGATGCGTCCACGGCTTCGCCGCGTTGAAGAGCTGGTTATGGTTCAGCCCCTTGGTCTCGATGCCCTTCACCAGCGCGAGCTTGTTGGCGTGGTCGAAGACGCGGCGGAACACCTCGCGGAATCCGTTGCGCGTATAGCTGCAGCGGGCCTTCGCGAAGAGCAGGCTTCCGGCCTTGTACACAAACTCACCGCTCTGGTCGCCGGCGGGCTGCAGCACGAGGTAGCCGATCTTGGCCCCCTCCTCGACCCGGTTGGTGGCCGAGCCGGAGAAGTCGACGACGTAGCCAGCCTTCGCGGCATCGTGCGCCGAGCTGAAGACCTTGCGCTCCTTGTCGAGCGGCGAGCCGTACTTGATCTCGACGCCGTTGCGCCACGTCTCGCGGAAGTACTTGGCGACCTCGATCGGCACCACCTGCACGGATGTGCCGACGAGCAGGTCGCCGAGGACGAAGTTGCCGCCCTTGTTCTTGTGCTGCTTGGCGAGCGGGCCGACGTTGTTGACGAGGCCCAGCACCGGCACCTCGATGTCACGGCTGACATCGTCGTACTGGTCCGGGTTGTAGTTTGCCAGCGCGGCGGGAGCCGGAGCGGCGAGAGCGGTGGACGTCGTAACGGCCTCCGCGGCATCGGGTGTGATCTTAGCTTTCATGGTAGGGACGAAAAATCAGGCGATCGCCGGGCGGGCCCGCACGAGCTTCGGCGTAGGCTCGGGGCGCTCGATGGCGCCGAGCTCCGTCAGCCGCTGGTTGAAACTGGTGACGAGGTTGGCCTTCTCGCCCCGCGGGGCGCGGTCGCGGATCGTCTGCTCGACCTTCGTCCACGACAGGGACGCGGCGTCGATCAGATCCTGCGCCTGCAGCCCGTACTCGTTTGCGCAGAGGAGCAGGCCCTCGGCGCTGGTGACCCGGCGCTTGCCCTGCGCCCAGTCGATGACGTAGCCGGCCGGCACGTTGTCGGCGCTCTCGAGGGCTGCCGTGAGGTTATGGTGCCGCACGCTGGCGGCCCACGCTTCCATCAGGCCGGCGAGCTCCTGCAATTGCGCCCGCGCTTGCGGATCCTTGACGAACGACGCGTGAGTCTCCTGCGGGATCTGCGGCTTCGTGCCGTAGCCCTCGGGGTCGTACTTGCGGCCCACCGCATCAGCCACGCGGCGCAGCGCCACGCAGTTGCCGGCGGCGCCGCAGTACTTGCACACGTCCGCGTGCGGCGTAAGCGAGGCGCCGCGGAACCGCTTGCTGTCGGTCTTCCGGGCTCGTGAGAGGATCGCGAGGATCTCGAGGCGCAGCGACGGTACATCCTCCCGGCTGAAGGGCTTCGACGTGCGGGTCACGTTGCCGAACCGCGGCATGACGAAGTGGACGTGAAGCCGGTCGATCGCGAGGAACCGCGGGTCCGTCAGGATCCCGACGACGTAGTCCTTGCCCTGAAGGTTCACCTCGGCGTCGGCGACTTCCTTGGCCCGGACGAACTTCCAGTCCAGCAGGTGGGCCGTGCCGTCGGAATTCACGATGAGCCGGTCGCAGTAGCCCCAGCGCCCCTCGGTCGTCTCGACGCGGAACTCGTTCACCACCGTCGAGCCCAGCTCGACGAACTGGTGCGCGTACGCCTCGCACTGGGCGACCATGCGCTCCTCAAACCCGGACTCGAGGGAGTCGGAGTTCCCGGTGTCCAGAGCCTCGTGGCCCCGGGTGCCCTGAGCGGTCACCCAGTGAACCCGGTCCGCCGATTTCTTCGGCCGGTAGCCGGGGCACATCAGCAGCATCGGGAGCTGCGAGGCGCTCCTCTCAGCGTGCGGGCGTTCAACGGCGGCGTTCTGCATGGGTCACAATAGATCCTGCGATCGCCGCGGTGGGAATGGCCTTGGTGTAATAATGGTGTAGTTGCTACAACTAGCCATCAATCGAAGTTGACGACCTCCGACAGCGCGGCCGCGACGTTGACCTCGACGTGGTACTTCACCCGCTCGCGCTGCTCGAGCGTGAGCGCATCATCGGCGTGCTTGTCGGCGCGGTTCAGCCCGACTCCGATTCCCTCCTCCACGGCGCGCATGATGACGGCGTAGGTGTTGATCTTGGGTTTTACTTTCACGCTTCGTCCTCCTCTTGAGTTGCGCTCTGTATCCAGTTTATCACTTCAATCTCGACGATTTTCATCACGCCCAGCGCCTCGCACACCGAGACGTCGCTCTCCGCGGCGTACCGACGGATCGTACTGAGCAGCTCGTTGCGGAGTTGGGTCGTCGGGTGCATCAGTTCAGAATTGGGTCCAGATCGCCGTCGTTGATCGTTTCGATCTGCCCGGCCTTCCGCTCCACGGCCGCCTTCACCCGGCGCTCGATCGAGCCGGCCAGCGTGATCACGCTGCGGAACGCGGGCGTCAGTTGGCCCACCCGGCGGTTGCGCCCCAGCGCCTGAATCAGGTCGCGGGCGTTCTCGGGCGGGCTGATGAGGGAGTGCCGCGGATGCAGGCCGAGCGTATCGTGAAGGCTGATACCGACGCCGCCGGCGCCAGTCTGCAGGACGAGGCAGCGGTGCTTGTCCTGCTGAAAGCCGACGATCGCCGCGTTGCGGGCCACGTCGCCCACGCGGCCGTCGATCACCGGACACTCGAGGGCCGCGGCCACCGCGTCGATCGAGTCGTGGAAGTTCAGGAAGATGGGGACACTCAGGCCCGACTCCATCAGGTCACGGGCGAGGTCGATGATCGCCGGCACCTTCGCGAGCTCCGCCAGTTGCCGAGCCCGCAGCCGCTCCACCGCCGCATTGATCGCCTCGGTTTTAAGTTGCTGCAGCTCCGCCGCCCGGGCCCACGCCGATTCCATCGCCTCCAGCTTCGCGGGGTCGCCGGCAACTTCACGCACGTCGGTCACGGCGTCCGGGAATCCGGGGATCTCCTCGTAGGTCTTCCGGTGGCCGCGACTCGGAAACAGCTCGGAATTCAGTCGCCTCAGAGCTGACGGGTCGTGCAGCGGGCTGAACTCGAAGGCGAACCCGTTGCGGATGACGCCGAACCGCGACTGGAACGCCTGCCACTCGAAGTGGTCGCCGGAGTGCAGGCCAAGCAGGTAGCCGGCGGCGAAGAGATCCGTCGGATCCACGGCGAGGGTCGCCGACATGATGAGCGTCGGGATCCCCTGCCGTTTCGCGGCCACCATCAGCTTCGCGTTCTGCGACGTGCGGGTCTTGCACAGGTGGGCCTCGTCGAACACCAGCAACGTCGGCTTCGGCACATTCCAGCGCCAGCGCCGGTTCTTGATCTCCCACTGCCCCATGCCCGTGTGGCCGAGCTTGTGCTGCTCGTAGTTGGAAACACAGCGCACCGGGGCGCCCACCGCCTCCGCGGCCCGCTGCCAGTGCGGGATGACCACCTTCGGGCAGAGCACCACCATCGGGTGCCGCAGCTCTTTCGCCGCAAACGAGGCGACGAATGTTTTCCCGAAGCCAGCGACCGACGCTTCCGCCGAGGCCCCCCGCTCGCGCAGCAGCCGGACGTGGTGGGCCACGGCATCGCGCTGGAACGGCAGGGGCTCGATCATCGACAGAACTTCCGGCGGAACCAGACGTACGCCTTCAGTGCGAGCGACTGGCATCGCAGCACCGTGACGTTGCCGCCGATGACGACGGGATCGTCGGCGAACCCGACGCGAACGCGCACCGGCTTGCCGTCGGACCGGGTGACGGACTCGAGCACCACGCGCCCGGTCTTCGCGTCGGGGACGGTCGACGAGTAGTTGCCTATGTCGATGTCGACCCACCGGCCCGGGCGGGTGATCACCACGCGGCGCAAAAGGACATCCCGTGAGCCGCCCTTGATCGTGAACGCGTACTTGGCGCCGGCGCCCACGTCGCACTCGTTCAACACCACGTCGTGAGAGCCGCGCATGATGTCGACCCCGTCCTCCCGGTTGCCGCCGTTCGGATTGATCGCGCACTGCGATACCCGGACCCGGGTGCAGTTCGAGAGCTTCAGGATGTCGTCGTACTCGGTCGGCGTCAGGCTCTCGATCACGCCGCCGTTGATTTCCACGCCGTCCTGATCGGCGTACGCGCAGTAGTTGACGTCGGGTTTCATCAGAGGGGTTCGCCGAGGGGGGCGCCGGCACGGAACTGCTCGACGCAGTACTGCGAGAGGAGCAGTGCGTCCGCGGTCGCCAGCGTGACGCGGTAGTCGGGGAAGAGCGCCGCGGCCCGGGCCTTGAGCTGGCGCTTCCGCTCGGGTCCTTGACCGACCACGTCGGCCGCCACGACCTTTTGCCACGCCTGCGGCGTCACTCCGAACAGGGGAATGCCGGCGACGCGCATCGCCATGCACCAGCCGCCGTAGTTTTCACCAAACGCAAAGGCGGCGGAAACGCCCATCACCGGCGAGCCCCACACTTTCTCGATCACCGCGACGATCGGGAAGACGGACAGGTTGTTCGCCCGCAGGTACGCGCAGACCTTCACCACGTCCTGCGGATCCCCGTATTCACCGATCTGTGACAACGTGCCGTCGGGACGCCGGATGACATAGGCGCCGGAGGCCCCGGGATCGATCGCGATAAAAAGAGAGGGCTGCACGCGGTTGTAAAAAAACCGCACGCAGCCCTCACGTCAGGAGGCTAGTTGTAATAATGCGGGAACTACAGCCGGGCGGCCCGCACGGCCTCGCTGCGCTTGCGGCAGTAGTGCGGGTGCTGGCGCGTGATGATCTTCCACGCGGTCGTCTGCGAGATGCCGTAGCGCGCCGCGAGTTGTGCCTTGGTGATCCGCTCGGTGGTCCCCACCGCATAGATCTCGTCATGCACCTCCGGCGCCACCATCACCGGCGGGCGGCCCCGCTGGCGCGGCGCGACCCGCGGAATCGCCTCAAGGATCTTCCGGTCGACCCGCGGCGCCGCCGGCCGATCGATGCCGCGGCAATGCTTGTCGACGAGGAATTCCAGCGTGCGCATCACGTTGGACGCAGTTTCAGCAAAGCTCATTCCTCGTCCCCCTCCTTGCGCCGATCGCGAACGAACGGCCACAGCACGACGAGCAGGAACGAGACGAGGACGAACAACATCCAGTCGACCATCGTCTTCACGGCTGCTTGTCCTCCATCGCAAGAGCGATTCGCTCAAACTCATGCAGCTTGCGGCAATCGCCCTTCGCTGCGTCAGCGATTTTAGTGCGAAGGCTGTCGAGCGCGGCACGCAGCGCGGCGTTCTCGCGCTCCAGCGCCGCGAACTTCGCCTCACGGCATTCGCACGCGTAGTGGTGTGTGGTGCAACGGTCGGCGCTCACGACGAACTCCCTTCCGGCTTCGGCGACAGGTGGTGGCGCAGGTCACGGATCTCGGTGAGTGCCTGCTGCAGGGCGGCCTCGGCCAGCTCGGCCCGGGCCGCGGCGGCGAGGATCTGCGAGCGCAGCCGGCGGTTCTCCGCCTGCAGCAACGTCAGCGAGTGGGCGGCGATGTCGGCGCTCATTCGCGTTCCTCCTCGGCCTCGGTCAGCCCCAGCACCTCGTCGCCGAAGTCGGGATAGATGATGACCACGCCGCGCTCCTCGGTCACCGTGTGGATCTTGAACCGGGCATCCGACACGGTGCCGCGGTCGATCTCCACCTGCGTCAGCGGGTGCAGGCGGCCCCGCAGCCCGGCGACCACGCGTTCCAGTTCGCCGAGCGTCACGACGCACCTCCCCCGAGGATCTCCTCGATGCACAGTGCCACGGCCAGCAGTTCAGAACGCGTCAGGTACACGCAGTGCTCCTCGCGGCCGTGGAAGCCGAAGATCACGCAATTGCGTTCCGCATCGAGGGCCACGGTGATTCCGGCGCCCTCGGGCGTCGTCCTCCGCGCAGTCCTCACGTCACCGACGGGCTCGGGCAACGGGCGGACGGGTGGAGTCGTCCACGGCGGCGTGCCGGCCGGGTGACCGGCGGACTGGGAGGGCTTGCGGGCCGGCTGCGGTTTCCGGCCCTTGGCCGGCTTCTTGGTCTTCTGGTTTTTCATCTCTGGTAGGGACGAGTGGTTAACGTATCTGAAAAGGAATTACGCGCCGAGGTGCGAGGCCAACGCCAAGGACACCAAGCCGTTCATCGAACCTGTACCGGCCTGCTCGGCCTTCCGCTGGTACTTCGCCAGCGACGACATCGGGCAGCAGAAGCCCACCGGCTTCTCCGCCAAGCGAGAATTCAGACGGACGTACAAGGCACGCACGGGATCCGGGGTGCCGGGATTCCGGGGTGGCGGGCGGAACGCATCTAGTGCCTCCCGGATGACGTGGGAACGGCTTTTGCCCGTTCCTCCACGCGCCCGGTCGGCGAGCTCAAGCAGACGCTGCGGCGGCCGGAGCGTCGTAATCACCTTGGGTTGGGTATTCATATCTGGTAGGGAAACATTTGTTGCGCATCTGCAGGTAAGTTCTCGCGAGGAATCTGCGGGAGGCATTTACAGCAAGCGGGAAGGATCCGCTTGTTGTAGCTGCTACATGATCGAGATCTGCGCGGGATCAGCGCAGCGGCAACGTAGTGGAAACTCGTAAAGTTTGGTTGGGAAAAGTGGGTGGCGACGCGTAGTGGATTAACTGCTTGCGTTTGTAAAAAACCGTGTGCAGGGGTCAAGTCGCAATTCGTCCCTACCAGATGAAGACCACCGCGATCACCCTCGCGTGCGCCTTGCTTGCGCACGTCCACGCAGCACCGCCTGACGCGTTCTTCGACGCCCTCCACCGCGTCGAGACGAGCGGGCGCCACGGCCCGATCCTCGGCGACGGAGGCCGGGCCCTCGGCCCCCTCCAGATCCACCGCAACTACTGGCGCGACTCCGGCGTCCCCGGCCGCTACGAGGACTGCGCGGACCTCGCCTACTCGAAGCGCGTGGTCACCGCGTACCTGAAGAAGTACGCACCGAAAGCGTGGGCCGCGGGCGATGTCGCGACCCTCGCACGCACGCACAACGGCGGCCCCGCCGGCGCCCGCAAGGCGGCGACGCAGGGCTACGCCGGCAAGGTGCTGCGCGCCCTCGGCGGCTGAGACGGGGAGGGCAGGAGCACCCAGCCCAACCCATGCACGGAGCGCAGCAGCTCGGGCGCCCCGCCGTGGTCACGCAGCAGCCGGCGCAGGTGCGTGACGTACTGGTCCGCGGAGCGCCCGGCCGCCGCTTCGCCCCAGTGCGCCGTCAGCTTCGCCCGCGGCACCGCCTCACCCAGACGGGCGTGGAGCGGCAGGATGATGTCGAGGTCACGCGCACGCAGCGCCACCGCGGTCCCATCGGGCAGCACCATTTCCCGGCGCTCCGGGAACACCCGGGCACCGCAGAAGGGCAGGCCGGCGGCGGGCTGGCGACTGGGCATCGGGGTAACTGACACCCGGAGGATCGGGGTCTCAACTTTTTTTCTTTTCCGCTTGCGGTTGTAAAAACAAGCGCCCACCGTGGTTGTCGTTAACCACGTCCCTACCATGACCACCCCCACCATCCGCAACGTCTCCCGCAACGAGTACACGCTGGTCCGCCGCGCGTACCGCATCGCCCGCCGCAACCTGAGCTCCGACTCGGCGGCGTTCGCGTTCTGCACCGAGCTGAACTCGAAGTTTCGCTCGAGGCTCCAACGCTGGTATACCGGCCTCGGCGAGCGCCCGGCCAGCCAGTTCTCCACGTTCGACGCTCGCGCCGTCACGCTGTCCAGCGGCCGCAAGTCGTACCGCCACACCGCGCAGGTGTCGCGCAGCCTCACCCGTTTCCTCGCCTCCTGAACCAACCTTTTCGTCCCTACCATGAGCACCATCCATAACCCGTCCCAGTTCAACCCGGCCGACTACGTCATCATCGACTACTTCGACAACCGCGCGCCGCAGTTCTCCGGTGGCAGTTTCCAGCACGCTGGAGCCGTCGAGGCGTTCAACGCCGTGCGCGACGCGTGGCTCGCCGAGCGCGACACGCTGTTTCCCGAGCGCAATTGCTACCGCTGCGAGCACTGCGGGCAGGCCAACGTCCGTTGGGTCGTCGCCGCGAAGCACATCCCGACCGGCAAGCACGTCTGCTTCGGCAACGAATGCACGTTCCGGCTCGGCTTCGCGTCGCAGTCCGATTTCCGCGCCGCTCAAGCGCGCCAGCGCAGCGAGGCCCGCGCCGAGAGCATCCGCCGGCTGGTCGCCCGCGAGCACTTCATCGCAGCCACGCACGGGCTGGCCGAGCTGCTCGCCCGCGCCGAGAAGAGCACCAACCCGTTCGTGCGCGACGTGGTCGCGAAGCTCGACCGCTGGGGCTCGCTCTCGTCCGCGCAAACCAGCGCGCTGAAGAACGCGATCGACCGCGACGAGCAGCGTGCCGCCGAGAAGGCCGCGGAACCGCAGCCCACCACGCCGGCGCCCGAGGGTCGCGTCCAGATCAGCGGCAAGGTGATCGCCACCAAGGTCGTCGACAGCCAATTTGGCGCCACGGTGAAGTTCCTCGTCCGCCTCGCCGACCACAACAAGGTCTGGGTCACCAAGCCCAGCGCCTCGAACGCCGAGCGCGGCTGGACGATCACCCTGCGCGCCAAGTTCGAGCGCAGCGATCGCGACGAGCACTTCAGCTTCGGATCCCGGCCGCACCTCATCGACGAACAGCCGCCGGTAGTGGCCGTGGCGGCGGAAGTCGCCGCGTGAATTTTTCAGTCAACCCACCAGTCGTCCCTACCATGAAATACAACGTCACCACGTTCCGCTCCGCAGGACTCGAAGCCAAGTGGTCGCGCAACTCGAAAGGCGCGCCCATCATCGTCGTCCGCAACCCAGCGTCGCAACGCGAGCACCAGCGCACGAGCTGGTGGTTCGTCGACCGCTCCATGTGGGAGACCGCCGCCAAGGTCGGCGTGGTCGAAGCGTTCGACCGCCACACGCTGCTCGGCGACGTGTTCGCGATCTGAGCCCACTCAACTCGAACAGCCCGAGCCCCGGAGTCCACGAGACCCGGGGCTTTTGCTTTCCCGGTGGACAGAGTCGCGGGCAGGGTCGGGGCCTGAGTCGCGGTCAGCATTTTGGGGTTCTGCCGGACGGGTAGAACGCAGGGAGGCTGGGCAGCGCGGGGCCAAGGGAGCCGGAAAACCGGGGTTCCGGGGGCGCAGTGAGGCGGCAGGGCATTCCTGATGACAACGGGGCGATCGTTGTCACGAAAAATCTCCCTGAGTTAAGTCGTTGAACTAGAACCTCTTCCCGTGCCAATGACGACGTGACGACGTATTTTATATGTATGTATGTATATAAATAAGGTATGTGGTATTGGGCGCCTATTTCTTATGGTAAGGGGTTCAAACCGCTTTTTCGTCGTACATCGTCACGAAATCGCACAAGTGCAAGCACCCTCGCGACTTATACGGTGACGAAGGGTTTGACGATGCGTTTTGGGAAATCCCCGGCCGTGGAGAATGCCCTGCCCGCCGTCCTGATCGATTTGCGGGCCCTCGCCGCCTGACCCGCGGTCCTGACCCTCGCCGGCGGAAACAGGCGGCAAATCGGCCACAGCTCGGCGCCCTCGGCGACCCCTTGAGCGGCTGAACGGCGGCTGATACGGTGCGCTGCGCAGTCCCCGTCACCATGCCGCAACCCAACGCCGTTTTCTCGAAGGCCCATCTCGCCTTCATCCGTCAGTTGTACATGAGGCAGATGCAGCAGCCTCAAGCTATCGTCGACCTCATCAACAAGAAGTACCAGACGGTGTTCACGGCCGACCAAATCAGGCGGGCGATCAACAACCGCGGCTGGTCGAAGCGCCGGAAGCTGATCGTCGAAAAGTTGCAGGACATCGAGACGAAGACTGACGCGCAAATCACGCGTGAGATCGCGAACGCTCACGGCCGCGTGATGGACGACGTCGCGAAGGGTGCAACCGTCGGGCTGCAGAAGGCAGTGCAGTTCCTCGCGAACGCGAACGACCCGCGCACACTGCAGGCTGCCGCCGCTGGGCTGAAGTCGCTGACGAGCACGTTCAGGATCGCCGCGGGTATTGACAATTCCAATACGCACAAGCCGCAGACGAACGTGTTCTCGTTCAACTTCGCGGCGACTCCCGTGCGTCCGATCGTCGCCGCTGAACCTGTCGCCGATGCCACGCCGGCGCTGCCTGCGGAAGCTCAGGAAGTCGCCGATGATGGCGAGGAGGACGACTCTCCTCGGACAGTCAACAGCCAGTGAGCGTGCGCCTGCGTCGCTGGCACTCGCTACCGACCGCTCGAGGCTTGCCCGGTATCGAGTTGCCCGGTCTTCGGTATCAGCCTGCCATCGGGCTACCCGACTAGGGGCGGGACTCAGGCCGGGTCGGACCCCACCCGGACCCCTCCGCCGCCCACCCCCCGGCCCCCTCGGAACCGGGCCGGCGGATCCCTGCTGCTCTCCCGTTACAGAGCGCGGTTAAAAATTCCGTTTTCCCTGCCGCCCGGAGCCCAGAAACCCCGGACTTACGAAACCCCGGCACCCCCTACCGCCGGTTCCCGGGTTCCGGTATTTCCGGGCCCAGTGGACTCCGCCCGACCGCTCCCGACCTCGCCGACCGACCGGCGTGAGAAGAAGCGCAGGGAGCTCAGTGAGTATCGGAAAGCATGGGGCCGCCGTCAGCCGCTTGCGTGGCACATTTACCAGAATGCCCGGAAACGAGCGGCGTCGGCAAAGATCCCTTTTGATCTCACGTTGGAGGACATCTCGGTGCCCGACGTTTGCCCGGTTCTTGGGATCCCGCTGATGCGGGCGGTCGGGGCCGTGTGCGGTACGGACAACTCGCCGTCTCTCGACCGGATCGTGCCCGAGCTGGGTTACGTTCCCGGGAACATCGCGGTCATCTCGGTTCGCGCCAACACGATCAAGTCGACGGGCACCGCGGAAGAGCACCGCCGCATCGCGGACTGGATCGACTCGGTCAGTAAACCCCGGTCACCCGTGTAAACGATCCCCCGCGCCCCTTTGCACGTCGGCGGGACGTGTCAAAGAAACGGCCGCTTTCCTTACACGAGAACCCGGCACCCCGTTGACCCGGGCTCCCGGTACTGTTTCGTTGGATACCTCGGCGCTTGGTGCCGAGTCTTTCGATCAATGCGGGCAGACGGGCTCCATGCCCGTCTGGAAAGGCGCGGGACTGTTTTTCCTTCCGCCGTCCCCGCCCCTCTTTGCCCCGCCGGCTGGGAGCACCGCCGGCCCGACGCCTCGCTTTACCGTGGGGCGTTTCATGTCCCGGCACCGCCTTGTGGCGGTTTTCCGTTTCGCGTAGAACGGGTTCACCGACTCACCACCATGTCACTCCTCTCCCACACCCACGATTGTTGCCCTCCCGCCGCCTCCGTCGTGCAGCGCGGCGCGCAGGCCGACTGCACCGAGAGCTCCTGCAAGCCGACCGAGAACTCCGCCCGCGGTTGGAACGCGCAGCACGCGGTCGCCCGTTCCGCGGGCAACGCGCAGGCGCAGAAGTCGGCGACTTCGTTCGCGACCCGCGGCCGTTCGGCCTCGCTCTGATTTTCCGGCGCCGAGGCGCCGGCGTTTGGGGTGTGGGGTGCGACAACTGCCCGGCGCGGGATCACCGCCGGAGGAGAACCGCCCGATGCGGACCTCGATGATTCCGGCGCCGCGCCGGGCCCTTGTCGCACAAACTCCCGGCCGCCCCTTGTGACGACTTGGTGCGCGTGGTACGAAACCACGCGTGGATCCGTTCATCATCAAGCAGGGTGATACGCAGCCATCGCTCGCGGCGACGTTGAGCGATGACAACGGCGCGATCGTGATTCCGGGCGGCGCCACGGTGTCCTTCGTCATGCGCAAGGCCGCGGATGCGTGCGGCTGCTCGTGCGAGGATGAGAGTGCGCCGGTGCGTCCGGCCGTGAAGGTGAGCCGCGCTGCGGTGATCGTGAACGGTGCCGCGGGGCAGGTGCGCTACGACTGGGCGGCGGGCGACACGGACGAGGCCGGGGACTTCTCCGGCGAGTTCAAGGTGAGCGTCGCCGGCGCGATCACGACGTACCCGAGCTCTGGATACATTCCCATCACCATAACCCAAGACCTATCCTGACATGGCCTCCGGCAAAAGTAATTACCTCGCGCAGAAGGTTCTCGACGTCGAATTCGGCCTCGGCTCCTTCACGTTCCCGACGACGGGCTACCTCGCCCTCTTCACCGCCTCGCCCGGCGCCGGCAACACCGGCACCGAGGTGAGCGGGAACAACTACTCCCGCGTCTCCGTTGCGATGAGCAGCGGTCAGTGGACCCGCAGCGGGCAGACGGTGACGAACAACAACCTGATCTCGTTCCCGGTCTTCTCGGGCACGGTGGGCACGGTTGTCGCCGTGGGCATCTACGATGCCGCATCGAGCGGGAACCTGCTGTGGTTCGCCGATCTCGCTGGCGCGTACCAGAAGAGTTTCTCGGCTAACGATCAGGCCGTTTACCCGGCCCAGTCGATCTCGATCACCGAGAGCTGATGGCTCGGTACGTCACAGTCACCCCGGCCGCAGTCCGGTCGGTGGCTGCGACGATCACGGCCCGCACGGTCGCGGTCTCTCGCCGCTACCTCTTCGCTTCCGCGGCGCGGGCCAGCATCGCCGCATCCCGCACGGTGGCTGCGGCGTTGTCGCGTGGCCGCACGGCGCTGGTGCCCGTGCGTGCGGCCCGCCTCGTGGTCGCGGACGTGGTGGCCCGCCGGGCCCTCGCGGCTGCGGCGATGTCGGACCGTCTTGTCGAGGCGGCGCTGGGTGCCGCCCGCCGGCTGCTCGCCGCGGCGGAAGGCGGCCGCTTCTCGGTCGGCAATATGGTCCGCCGGCGTCCCGGCGCCGGGACCGTGTTGGCCGTCCGCACGGCCGTGGCGGTGCAGATCCGCGGCGGCGCGGCGAGTGCGTCGGTCAGCGGCTCGCGCACGGTCGGCGTGG
>JAFMJY010000178.1 GCA_017853245.1 Burkholderiales bacterium
GGGTCAAAATTTGTTTCGTCGTTTCGAGCGGCAGGCCGACGATGTTGCTGAGCGAGCCCGTGTAACCGTCGATGATCAGCTCGGGGTGTTCCTGGATCGCATAGCCGCCGGCCTTGTCGAGCGTGTGAACCCGCGCGAGGTAGGCCTCGATCACCGCCTCGTCCAGATCCTTGAACCGCACCTCGCTTGATTCCCCGGCCTCAAGCGCCAGGCCGTCGCGGGAACGGCGCACGGCCAACCCGGTGTGCACCGTGTGCGTCCGTCCGCTGAGCCGGCGCAACATCACCCGGGCCTCCGCGCCGTCGCGCGGCTTGTTTAAAGAGTGTCCGTCGATGAAGACCGTCGTGTCAGCCCCGAGCACGATCGCATCCGGATGACGCGCCGCGACCCAGTCGGCTTTCAGCGCGGCGTTGCGCGAAACCATGACGCGCGGGTCGGTCGTCACATCCTCGTGCTCGACCACATCGGCCGTGATCACGTCAAAACGCACGCCCAGCTGCCCCAACAATTCGCGACGCCGGGGCGAGGCCGAGGCGAGGATCAGCCGCGTCACCGCGCCCTCTCCGCCAGCACCGAACGAACGTCGCCGCGCGCCCGCGCCAGCTCGAGGCGGCTTAGATTGTACCGGAATACCGCGTCCACGAGGTTGTCGCCCGCCTCGGCGAGCCGGGTCTGCGCCTCGAGCACCTCGCGGTTGTCAGCCACCCCCTGCTGGTAGCGCTGCCGGGCCAAGCGTAATTCCTCCTGCGCGAGCCCGAGCGTCTTCTCAGCCACGCCAACCTGCGCGTTGCGCGAGGCCGCGTCCTGAGCGGCGAGGCGAAGCTCCGAGGAGATCTGAAGCTCGAGCGCATGCAGTCGCGCCTCCTGCGCACGCTGGCGCGAAAGCGCGATGCGCCGGTCGGCTCCGGTGCGCAGCCCGTCGAAGATCGGCACACTAAGGGCCACTCCGAATGCCCATTGCTCCTGTTTTCCGCCGTCATCGAAGCGCGGCGCGGCGAGCCCCATGTTGCCGTTGAGCGAAAGCGTGGGCAGGCGCTGGTAATCGGCGGACTTAACGGAAAGCCGGTTCTGTTCGAGGGTGCGTTGCGCCGCGAGGTACTCGGCCCGTTTCTCGAACGCCGACTTCTCCTCGGAGAACGTGTAAAGCGCGGCGCTGGCGCGGCGCACCTCGAAGTCCTCCAGCTGCAGCTCTCGACCGGGCTCGATGTCGAGCAGGCGCTTCAACACCAGGTCTCCGGAAACCAGCGTGGTCACCTGCTGGAGCCGCGCCTGCTCCGCGATCGCCAGCTGGGCCTCGGCGCGGGTGACGTCGATCTGAGTGGCGACACCCGCGGCAAGCTGGTTGCGCGCGAGTTCGAGGATGCCGTTGGCCCGCTTGATGTTGGCGTCGAGAACCTCGAGACGACGCCGGTTCCGCAGGTTCGCGAAATAGGCCGTGGCGACGTCCGCCAATACCGTCTGCACCGTGGCAGCGTAAGTCGCCTGCGCGGCATCCGAGCCGGCCCGGGCAGCGTCAGCCGCCGCCCGCAGCTTGGGATCGAGGAGGGCGTAATTGCCGGTGAGCAGCGCGTCGAAACGGTTGGCCGGACGTCCGGACGTCACGACCACGGTCGCGATGCTCACACCCTGGGAGCGGCGCTGCTGGGCGGAAGCGTTGATTGTAGGCAGATTGGACGCCCGCGCTTGGTTGGCCGCCTCGAGGGCCTGCGCGGCGGACTCCCGGCCGAGCAGCACAATCAGGCTCACCCGCTCCACGGAACCGAGGGCCTGCTCAAGCGTGAGGGGCACCGGCTCCGCGGCCGGCAAACGGACGAATACCAGGAGGCCGAGCAGGGAAACGGACAGCGGGGTCTTGCGCATGGGACTCCCGAGGAAATCCCGGCGGTGAGCCGCGGCGCAAGCCCGGGGTTGCGAGTTGTCAGCCCCCGCAAAGCCCGTACGGTCCGCTCCTTCATGCGACTCGGCCTCGCCCAGTTGAACACCACCGTCGGTGACCTTGCGGGAAACCGCGCCCGGATCCTCGACGCTTACCGGACCCTCGTGGCCCGCGGCGCCGAACTGGTGGTTTTTCCGGAGTTAGTCGTGTGCGGTTATCCGCCCCGGGATCTGCTGTTCAAGCGCCGCTTCGTGCCGGATGTGGCGGAATCGCTCGCCGCGATCGCGCGGGAGATCGGCGACGTGCCGGCCTTGATCGGGACCGTGGAGGCCAACCTCGCCGGGCGCGGCCGGCCGTTCTTCAACGCGGCCGCGTTCTGCCACCGCGGAGCGGTCTCCGCCACGGGGCGCAAGTGCCTGCTCCCGACCTACGACGTGTTCGACGAAGACCGCTACTTCGAGCCGTCCCCCGCCCCGACGGTCGTCATCCACGCCGGCCGCCGTATCGGCATCACGATCTGCGAGGATATCTGGACCAACCCCGCCCTCGGCACGCGCCGGCTCTACACGGGGCGCACTCCCCTCGAGCACCTCGTCGCTGAGCGCTGCGACCTCGTGGTGAACCTCTCCGCGAGCCCCTGGCACGAGTCCAAGGCCGACGTCCGCAACTCCCTCGTCGTCACCGGTGCAGCCCGCGCGCTCGCCTGCCCGGTCGCGTACGTCAACGCCGTCGGCGGCAACGATGAACTCATCTTCGACGGACGCAGCGTGGTGTGCGACGCCCATGGCACGATCACGGCGGGACTCGCGGCGTTCGCCGAGGAGCTGTGCGTCGCCGAACTGCCTGCGGGCGGCGCCAAGACTGCCGTTTCGCTCCACGCTACCTTCGCCCAGGATCCGCTGAAGGACATGTTCGACGCCCTTGTCCTCGGCCTGCGCGACTACGCCGCCAAGAGCGGCTTCAAGCGCGCGCTGGTGGCGCTGTCCGGCGGCATTGATTCCGCGGTGGTGGGCGTGATCGCCGCGGCCGCCTTCGGGCCGGAGAACGTCATCGGCGTCTCCCTTCCCTCCGCCATTTCCTCCGGTCACTCCCGCGACGACGCGCGCGTGCTGGCCGCCAATCTCGGCGTCCGCTTCGAGACGATCGGAATCGCCGAGGCGGTCGCCGCGTGCGAGTCGGCGCTGGGGCCGGTATTCGCCGGCCGCCCGAAGGACGTCACCGAGGAGAACATCCAGGCACGGGTCCGCGGCGTGCTCATGATGGCGCTCTCGAACAAGTTCGGAGCGCTGCTACTCACCACGGGCAACAAGAGCGAGATGGCGGTCGGCTACTGCACGT
>JAFMJY010000075.1 GCA_017853245.1 Burkholderiales bacterium
CGGGCCGCGAGGGCGAAGGCATCGTTCACGTTCGAAACGGGCTCGAGAGCGATGAAGTCTCGCCCGCCGGGCACGTAGCAGACCATGTTGCCGAACGTCTCAGAGCCGGCGATCGTGACCCGGTGGCTGCCGTACTGGAGCTTCGCGATGCGGCCCCAGCCCGTGAAGCAGCGATCAACAGTCCAATCGCCGATACGGCGGGGTGAGCGGAAGTTTGCGTCGATGGGCAGCGGCACCCACTGAGCAGGGAGCTTGTCCGGGCCGTTTACCCACGCGCCGGCCCAAGTGGCCTCAAGCGTCAGGTCGGGGAAGAGCGGGAAGAAGGGATGGAAACCCATGCCGGCGGGCATGGCGCGGGAGTCTCGATTGGTGAGGCTGAGGGTCACGTCGAGGCGGCCATCGGAGAGGGCGAAGGCTTGCCGCGCGGCGAATCGATACGGCCACTCCTCGTCGCCTGGATGTTCCAGGCCAAGCGTGAGCGCATCGGATGATTGATCGAGCACCGTCCACGCGCGCCGCCAGCCAACGCCATGGATCACGTGCGGCTCGGGAGTGAAGGGCGGGCACAGTGTGAACGCCTCACCGCCGAACGCAAGCTTCCCGTCGCCAATGCGGTTCGAGTAAGGCACCAGCGGATAACTCGCGAGCCGCCGCACCTGGCCCTCGGCAATGGCTTCCGCGGCAGTGGGGCGCAGGATGGGTTGGCCTCGCCAGATGAAATCCGCGATCGCGCCACCGATGCCTGGGCAAACGCGCAGTTGCCCAGGGCCTGCCTGCAGCTCGACGACTTGCGCTCGCTTGCTGCTCACCGGGCCGAATCAATGAGCACGCGGCCGCCGGGTGCCTCCCGTGCAGCAAGCCCAGGCGAGAGCCGCAACTGCCCGCGCTTCAACCCCTCGATCCAGGAGACTTCCCCGTCGCAACCCGCCTTCACGCAGGTATTCATCACGCAGGGCGCGTGGCGAGGAAGGCCGAAGAGCCGAGCCTCCTCGACGGGGTTCGCGAGATCCATCTCGCCCGTGTGCTGGACCGCGCGACCCAGGCACAGCACGTGGCCCTCGCGGGCCCACACGGGCAGTTGCTCGAGCGTGCGGGTGATCACGCGGGCTTGGCCGCCGACGATGCGCTCGCCCGTCTCCAGGTCGTGCCAGGTATCCCCCGCGGGGAACCACACTTCCACCGAGCCTCCCGGGCGGGTGATGGGCGCGACCAGCAGCGCATCGCCGAACAGGTATTGGAGTTCGAAGGCGCGGGCAGCGCGGTCGTGCGGGTACGCAAGCGGCATCGCACGCATGAGGGGCAGCCCCGTCTTGGCGGCCTGTTCCGCCGCCCCGACGATGTAGGGAATCAGCCGATAGCGAAACTCAAGCAACCGTCGCGCGATCGCTTCCGCCGCCTCGCCGAATGCCCACGGCTCGCGCTTACCGATGCCGTGATACCGAAAGTGCGAGGAGAAGATCGCGTTTGCCGTCCAGCGCAGGTAGAGCTCAGCGCTCGGTTGCTCAGCGCCATAGAAGCCGCCCACGTCGGTGGCGTGATACGGCACGCCGGAAAGCCCGTAACAAAGGCCTCCGCGAATGCTCGCCGCCATGCCCTCCCAATCGCTCTGCGGGTCGCCGCCCCACTGTACCGGGTACCGTTGCGAGCCGATGAAGCCGTCGCGGCCCCACACCATGGCAGGGCCGCGGCCGTGGCGGTCGTTGTAGCGCTGGGTGGCATCAAACACGCAGCGGTTGTAGAGCAGCGAATAGACGTTGTGCAGGCGGCGGCCGGTTTCGCCGTTGGCGGCCACCATGTCGTCCTCGACCTGCTCGCCAAAGTCGCTCTTGATCACGTCGATGCCATCGTCGAAGAGCTTGTCGTGGCTGTCGCCCCAGAATTTCGCGGCGTCAGGATGCGTGAAGTCGAGCGCGCCCGAGGGGGGCAGGGGTGTCAGCACCTTGCCGAACGGGTCATCGGTGGGATCCTTTACCCAGTCGAAGACGTAGGCGCTGCCATCGGCGCGCTTGAGTAGCCAGCCCTTGGACTCCAGCGTCCTGAAGAGCGGGTTGTGGATCGATACGTACGGGTATTCCCACACGCAGACTTTCAGGTTTTGCACCCGCAACTCGCCCAGGATACGCTTGGCGTTGTCATACCGGGCCGGGTCCCACTCGAAGGCAAAGCGTGTCCGCACTTCCCACGCAGCGCGGCCATCGATGGTGATGACATCGCAAGGGATTCTTCGGCGACGCACCTCCTTCGCGGCATCGGTTGCCTCCTGCGGCACCTGGTAATACGCGCGCGAAAGCCACATGCCGTAGCTCCACAGTGGCGGCATCGCCGGCCGGCCGGTGAGGGCCGACTGGCGCTCGAGGATCTCGGCCGGCTCCCCGGCGAGCAGGAAAAGATCGAGCGCTTCGTCTTCGACCTCCGTCACGTGCGTGCGATGCGACCACTGCGCATAGCCCGCGCCGTGGCGAACGATGCCCGGCGTATGCGCAAGCAGGCCCCAGCCGTCGGGGCTCCAGCAGAAAGGGATGTTCTTGTACGAAAGCTCGGTGTTGACTCCGAGCGCATCCTCCGTGCGCCCGCGAATCAGCTGACCGCGCTTGTCGAGGCGGCCAAACTTCTCGCCGAAGCCGTAGATCGCCGTCTCGCTCGCAAGTGCCAATGAAACGCACCAGCGTCGTGGTTCGCGGTCACAAACACCGAACGCGGGCAGGCGCACACGGCCCCGGAAGTGCTGGTCGGTGATCGACGAAAGAACTGTGCGCCCCTTGTGGATGAGGGAGAGGCTAAGCGGGCTGCCCGTGAGATGCAGCGCCAGGTCGCCGGAGACGACGCGCCAGCCTTCGCCCTCGGGCTGGACCTGCAAGCTCCCGCAGGGCTCGGTGATAGCGAGCAACCCGTAATCGGGCAGGGTGGACTGGCCCAGCCGAAGCCGCAGGATGCCCGGCGCGTGAGCATCGACCACCAGCGGCAGGCCGTCGACGTCAAAGCGTGCCGTGCGGCTATCACTATCCTCAAGGGAGAGCGCTGCGAGCCGGCGGAAATCCTGTTGCGCGAAGGTGTCGAGGGACATGCGTCAGCCCTTGAGCCCGCCGGCGGTGAGCCCGCTCACGACACGCTCCTGAAAGAGAAGAATCACGATCACCACCGGCACGAGGCCGATGACCAGTGCCGCGGAGATGGTGGGCCATGGAAAGGCGTACTCGCCCTGGTACATCTGGATGCCCACCGGCAGGGTGCGATAGGCGACCGCGGAGTTCATCGACAGGGACAGCAGGAACTCATCCCACGCGTTCACGAAAGCGAGGGTGCCGGCCGTGAAGACACCGGGTGCGGCGAGCGGCACTACCACCCGCCACAGTGCACCCAGCCGTGTGCAGCCGTCGATCATGGCGGCGTTCTCGAGGTCGCGCGGGATCTCCTGGAAGAAACTCACCAGCACCAGCGTGCACACCGGCAGGTTCAGTACCGTGTACGGGAAGACGAGCGCCCAGTAGCTGTTCAGAAGGTCCAGCCCGCGCATGATCTCGAAGAGCGGCACCATCAGCGTCACCAGGGGGAACATCGACACAGCGATGATGGTGGTGAGAATGAGCTGCCGGTGCTTGAGGCGCAGCCGCGCGATGGCGTAGGCGGCAAGGGTGGCAACGAAGAGCGAGAGCGCCATGGAGAGCAGCGCCACGATTGCGCTGTTCATCAGGTAGACCGGCAGCGGCTGGTCCTTGAATGCAGCGATGTAATTGGTGAGCACCGGATTCTCGGGCCACCAGGTGATGGGCTTGGCGGTGAGCTCCACTTCGTTCTTGAACGAGGTGGCAAGGATCCACAGCGCCGGAAAGAAGCCGTTCGCGAGCACGATGGCCGCTGCGAACCAGCGTAGCGCTTGGCTGGACTGGGGCGCGGTCATCGCTCGTCCCCGCGGATGTAGCGCAGATAGACCCAGGTGGTCGCCATCGAGAGCAGGAACATGAACACCGCCACGGCTGAGCCGTAGCCGAGGTCGAGGTAATCCACCGCCTGCTGCTGGATGTACATGGCGAGCGTCTGCGTCTCCTCGCCCGGCCCGGGCATGCTGAAGGGGATGTCGAAGGACTGGATCGCCGTCAGCGTGCGGAAGATGAGCGCCACCAGCATCGACGGCACCAGCAGCGGTAGGGTGATTTCGCGGAACTGTGTCCATTTCGACGCGCCATCCACCTCCGCCGCTTCGTATAGCGAGTTGGGAATGGTCTGCAGACCCGCAAGCAGGATCAACGCCATGAAGGACGATGTCTTCCAGATGGTCGCGATGCAAATGGCAGCCAGCGTGAGTGCGGGCGAGTTGAACCAGATCTGCGGCGTGTAGCCCAGTCGCCGGATCACGTCGTTAACGATCCCGTACTCGCTGTGGAAGAACCACGCGAAGATGAGGCCCACGAAGGCAAGCGGCATGGCCCACGGCAGCAGTAGCGCCAGGCGTATGGGCCCGCGCGACCGAAAAGGCATGTTGGCGAGCAACGCGAGGGCGAGGCCCACCACCAGGGCGCCGGGAACCGTCACCACCACGATGATCATGGTGTTGCGCACCGCCCGCCAGAACATGCCGTCGGCGAGCGCCGCCGCATAGTTCTCGAGGCCCACGAAGCGCACCGGGACGCCCTGTGAGAGGCGCACATCCATGACGCTATTGGCGAGCAGCTTCGCCACCGGCCACGCGACGATCGCCAGGATCAGCACGATGGCGGGGGAGAGCAGCAACAGGGCGAGCGCCCGGTCGGAGGGATCGAGCATCCGGTCGCGCAAGCTCCGGGTGCTCATCGGCGCACGGCCCTCGCGATGCGTTGCTCGATCTCATCGAGTGCCTGCGCTGGAGTCTTCACGCCGGCCATGACGACGTTGGTGTTGATGCGAAGGGCGTCTGACACCTGCTTGTAGACCGGCGTGATGGGCCGCGCGCGCGCGGTGGCCACCACGGGCAACGCATCCTGGAACCATGGCACGGCCTTCAATACTTCCGGGTCTTCATACACGGAAGTGAACGCGGGGTGAAACGAGCCGCGGATGGCGAGCTGCTTGGAGACGTACGGCGTGGAGAGCCAGCGGATCAGCTTCACCGCCTCTTCCTTCTGCTTGCTGAAGGCGGAGACGGCCCAGTTCCAGCCGCCCATGCAGGAGACCGGCTCGCCACCGGGCATGGCGGGCAGGGTGGTGACGCCGACGTTCCCGGAAACCTTCGTGTCCGCGCCCTTTTGAAAGTGGTTCCATCCGTAGCCCCACACCACGCCAAAGATCACCTTGCCCGCCTGGAATTCCTTGCGGGTGTCGTCGGTGGAGACCTCAGCGGCATTGCGCTTGGCCACGCCGTCGCGGACCATGCCGAGCCACATGTCGAGCCCGGCCTCGGCCTTGGCGCGGTCGAAGGCGAAGCGCCCGTCGCGGATGATCTCGCCGCCCTGGCTCCAATACGGCAACAGGAAGGTGCAGACGGCGCCCTCGACCGCCTTGCCCTGGAAGGAAAGCCCCTGGAGGTCCGGGTTGCGCTCGCCCGCCTGGATCTTCTTCGCGATGCGCGCGAGCTCGGGCCAGGTCTTCGGTGGCTCCTCGCCGTATTTCTCGAGCAGGTCCTTGCGGTAATAGAGAAACAGCGAGTCAGCGAGTGCCGGCAGCGCGATCACCTTGCCGTTGATGGTGTTGGCGGCCCGATAAGCGGGCAGGTACCCGCCGAGCGCGGTTTCCAGATCGTTGCCCAGATAGGCATTGAGCGGCTCGGCCCACCCGGCAGCGGCGAATTGGGCGGGCCGGATGATGTCGATGAGAAACGCGTCGATCGAGGTATCCCGCGCCGTGAGCACCATGTTCAGGTACTTCTGGTGCAGGTCGGAAGAAGCGCCGCCAACCTCGAGCTTCACTTTCACGCCCGGGTTGGCCGCTTCATATTCGCGAAACAGCTCGCGCATGATGTCCGGCCGCTGCTGGCCGCCCACGAACACGCGCAGGTTGGCCCGATCTTGCGCGAGCGACGGCCAGGCGCAGAGCAAGGCGAGCAGGGCGGCGACGAGCCGGGATCGCATCACGGGAGCGTCACGCGGTGCGGAGCGCTGCGCCGCTGTCGCGGTCGAAGGCGTGAAACTTCGCCATGTCGAAGAAGATGGGCACGTCCTCGCCCGGCTGAAGACCCTCGCGCGGGGTGATGCGGGCGACGAGCTCACCTCCCGAAGAGGCCAGCGTCACCAGCGTCTCTGCCCCCAGGGGCTCGACCACGACGATGCGAGCGCGAAGCTCCGCGTCATCGGCTGAGGCGCGCTCGAGGCGCACGTCCTCCGGGCGGAGGCCGAAGCGAAGCGTTCGACCTGCGAGCGCCTGGAGCGCTTCGTGCCGCCGCGCTGGCACGGCAAGCGAGTGCGAGGCGCTGCCGAGTGCGATCACTGGTGAGCCCGCTTTTGCTTCGACACGAGCGTCGAGGAAATTCATTGGCGGGGAACCCGTGAAGCCTGCGACGAACATCGAGGCCGGTCGGTGATAAATCTCATCTGGCGTGCCGACCTGCATGATCCGCCCGCCCGAGAGCACCACGATGCGCTGGGCGAGCGTCATCGCTTCCACCTGGTCGTGCGTCACGTAAATGGTGGTGGCGCCGATACGCTGGTGCAGTTTCTTGATCTCGGTTCGCATCTCCGAGCGCAACTGGGCATCGAGATTCGACAGTGGCTCGTCGAAGAGAAACGCCTTCGGCTGGCGCACGATCGCGCGCCCCATTGCCACTCGTTGCCGTTGCCCGCCGGAGAGCGCACGGGGCTTGCGATCGAGCAGGTGCTCGATGCGAAGGATGGCCGCCGCCTCGCCAACCCGCTGCCTGATTTCCGCCTCGGGGAGCTTGCGTAGCCGCAGGCCAAAGGCCAGGTTCTCGAACACGCTCTTGTGGGGGTAGAGCGCGTAATCCTGGAACACCATGGCGATATCTCGCTCGCGCGGCGGCAGGTCGTTCACGGCTCGGCCTTCGATCGAGATCGTGCCGCCGGAGATGCTCTCCAGCCCCGCCACCATGCGGAGCAGCGTCGACTTGCCGCAGCCCGAAGGCCCCACGAACACGACGAACTCGCCACGCTCGATGGTGAGGTCCACGCCATGGATCACCGGCTGCCCGTTGTCGTAAGCCTTGGTGACCCCCGCGAAGGCGATGCCCGACATCAGTACGCCCCGGAGCCCAGCTTCTTGGCGAGCGCGGGCTTGAGTGCGGAGAAAAACTGGTTCGCCTGCCGCATCATCATGCCCATGTCGGAGGCGACGGCGACGAAGCTGTAACCCCAGCTGATGAAGTCCTGCACCATCTCGGGCGTGGGGCCGACGGTGCCGATCGGCTTGCCGGTCTTGCGGCAGCGCTCGGCGGCGTCTTTCAGCGCCCCTTGCACGGAAGCGTGGCCGACGTTGCCGATCACGCCCATGGCGGAGGAGAGGTCGCCCGGGCCCATGAAGATCGCGTCGACGCCGTCGACAGCGGCGATTTCCTCCAGTCGCTCGAGGGCGGCAGGCGTCTCCAGCTGGATCATGCGGAAGATGCCGCCGTTCGCGCGCTTGCCGTAGTCGGCGGCCGTCGTGTAGCGACTGGCGCGGTGCATGGCGGCGTAGCCGCGCGTTCCCGGGAACGGCTCGCCCTCGGCGGGGTAGCGCGTGGCTGCCACGGCCTTGCGGGCTTCTTCCGCGTTCTGCACGAAGGGGAACATGAGCGTTTGCGCGCCGATATCGAGTGCGCGCTTCACGAGCACCGGGTCGTTCCACGCCAAGCGCACTACCGGCACCGACTTCGTGCCCGCGATGGCCTGCAGGATGTGATACGCGTCCTTGTAGTCGATGGGCACGTGCTCCATGTCCACCACCAGCCAGTCGAAGCCGATGCAGCCCATCGCCTCAGCGGTGGCGGGCGTGCCGGACATGAGCCAGGTGCCAAGCGGCACTTGCGGTTGGCCGAGCAGGGTCTTGAAGGGGCTGGTGAAGGGGTCCATGGGGTCTCGTTGCTTTCGTGCGGGAAAGAAAAAGCCGGCTCCAGAAAAACGGCGGGCGCCCCGGGCAGCTTCTGCGCCCGGGACGCCCGTCAAGTTGCAGCGAGCCTCAGAACTCGTAACGCGCGGTCACGCCGACATAGCGCTCGTCGTCACGCGGTACGGAGCGCTGGGTGTTGGCGCCCGGCAGCAGCTGCTGCGAGTAGGACTTGTCGCCGAGGTTCTTGCCCACCAGCGCCACGCGCCAGCCGCTGCGGGGATCGGACAGGCCGATGTAGCCGTTCACGATGCCGTAGGCAGGCTGGATGGTGTTCGTCGAGGTGGAGAGGTCGTATTGCGTCTGGCTCTGCCAGGTGTAATCCGCGCCCAGCTCGAGGCGGCGGCCCGACATGATCGGCGTCACGTACGTGGCACGCACCACGCCCTTGCGGTCCGGCGCGAAGGGCAGCGGCTGGCCGTTGAGGCTCGGGCACGTGGCGCCCGTGGGGCAGTTGAACTTGTCGACGCGGGCCTTCATGGCTGTGAGAGCGCCGCCGAACGACAGCTCCTTCGTCGCCTTGAAATCGAAGTCGAGCTCGAAGCCCTTGGTCGACACATCACCCGCGTTGATGAAGCGAGTGACGACGGTGCCCGCCACGAGATCCGGGTAGTTGGCCTGATAGCCGGTGTAATCGGTGTTGAAATAGGCGACGTTCACGCGCAGGCGGTTGTTCATGAGCGTCGACTTCAGGCCCAGTTCGAAGCCCTTCGACTCCTCCGGCGCGAGCGCCTTGTCGTCGTTGCCGGCCTCGTTCATGTTGAAGAAGGCGTTGTAGGCTGGCCCCTTGTAGCCGCGCGAATACGTGGCATAGCCCATGACGTCCTTGCTGATGTCGTACTGGCCGCCGATGCGCCCGGAGGTGCCGGTTTCATCCGTGGAGCCGGTCGTGTTCGGGCGGTTGGGGCGCACTCCGGGGATCGCCGCAGCCTGCGTCGACACGCGCGAGTGGTAGTACGACAGGTCATCCATCGTGTAGCGCAAGCCCACAATGCCGCGCATCACCTTCGAGAAGTGGATGGTGCCTTCGCCGAAGAACGACGTGCTCTTGCCGTCCGTGCCGTAAGTGGCCACGCCGTTGTCGTTGAGGAAGGCTGCGCAGGGCGTGAGGTTCGGGTTGAGCGAGGGGAGCGTGCCGTTGCAGCGCACCACGTCGCGGCGGTAGACCTCGTCCGTCTTGGTGTTCATGTAGAAGAAGCCGGCGACGTAGTCGAACGCGCCGCCCTTGGGCGAGGCGAGGCGAAGCTCCTGCGAGAAGGCCTTCGACTCGAGTTGGCCGCGGTCCGAGAGGCCTGCAATCTGGTTCCAGGCGCCTGGTGTGCCGTCGATGTCCTGGAACTGCACGTTGTCCCACCAGCGCTGCGCGGTGATCGAGGTGACCGTGTGCTTGCCCACGTTCCAGTCGATCTGGGCGGAGAGGCCCTTGTTGGTGTCCTCGACGCGTTCCTTGACGTTGGTAGCGACCTGCCGGTTTTCGAGGCCGGGGATGGCAGGGCCTATGGCGTCGGCGATCGAGGCGCTGCTGCGCACGAACGGCCCTCGAGAGCCCGTGTCGTCCGCGTTGGCGTAATCGCCGATGAAGGTCACCGTCACGTCGCGGCTCGCCTTCCACTCGCCCCGGGCGCGGATGCCCCAGCGGTCGTAGCCGTTCACGTCCTGGTTCAGCGCGATGTTGCGCACGTTGCCGTCGAACTTGCCGGTGTAGGCGTTGACGGAGCCCAGGAAGTCCTTCGAGAGAGTGCCGGATACGCCGCCGCGTATGCGCCACTCGTTGCCCTGATAGTAGGAGGCGTCGACGTAACGCTCCGTCTGGGCGGAGGGCCGCTTGGTGACGATGTTGATCACGCCTGCGGAGGCGTTCTTGCCGAAGAGCGTGCCCTGCGGGCCACGCAACACCTCGAAGCGCTCCACATCGACCAGGTCCAACGTGGCCTGGCCGGGTCGCGCATAGACGACGCCGTCGACGACGGTGGACACGGTGGGCTCGACGCCGGGAGACGTGGAGATGGTGCCCACGCCGCGGATGAAGAGCGACTGGTCCTTGTTGGAGGCGTTGGAGCGGTAGGTCATCGACGGGATCTGCTGGGTGATCGTCGAGACGTTGTTCAGGTTCTGCAATTCGAGCTGATCGCCGCTCAGGACGGTGATGGCGATGGGCACGACCTGGAGCGACTCTTCGCGCTTGGTGGCCGTGACGGTGACCTTTTCAAGCTGCTCGGAGGCTTCGCTCTTCGCGGGGGCCGGGGCCTGCTGGGCGTGCGCGAACGAGGCGGCGACGAGCGCGGCGATGGTGCTGAGGGCGGGAAGGGCGCGGCGGCTGCGGGTGACGGGCTTCATTCAGGTCTCCTCCGGTCGGAATGCGCCGGGGGCAGGGCCCCGTCGTCATCCGGTTTATCAGTCGTTGTAGGTGCTGCACTCGCTTGCTGCGGTCGCTGCTGCGGCGCACAAATCCGGCCGGACTGCGATGCGTTCAGCGCATGGCGATTCTAGGCAGGTGCGTAACGGGCGGCAAGCGATCGCATCGTGCTTTTTTATGGCCGCAACAGCGCGCTCTCTCACTGAATAGCCCCTGAAGAAATGGGTTTCTCGCTCGCTCGGCTTTTGTTACAGTCCCCACACGTTGTGACGGTATTTGCCGCTGTCACTTTTCTGGAGTTTTCGCCGTGATCACCGCCATCGTCCGCTACAAGCTCCCCCCGCACATCGACTTCGAAGCCTGCCGCGCGCACTTCCACAAGATCGCGCCCGGATTTCGCGAGCCCAAGGGCCTCCTGAGCAAGCACTTCATCTGTGCCGAGGATGGCGCGGCCGGCGGCGTTTACCAGTGGGAGACGCTCGAGGACGCCAAGGCGTTCTACACCGGGCCGTGGCTCAAGGGCATCGTCGAGCGCTATGGCATGGAGCCGCAGATCGACTTCTTTCACGTCTTCGCCTGCACCGACAACCGGCGCGGCGAAGTGACATTTTTTTCCCCCCCACGTCCCTAGGAGGCTTCACCATGAATCGCCGCAAGTTCCTCCAGCACGCCACCACTGCAACCGGTGGTGCCGCGGCCGCAGCCTACGCAGCACCCGCGTTGAGCCAGGGCAAGATCGAATGGCGCATGGTCACGGCGTGGCCGAAGGGATTGCCGGGGCTGGGAACCGGGGCCGAGCGCCTCGGCCAGCGCATCACGGCGATGTCGGGCGGTCGCCTGACGGTGAAGGTGTTCGCTGCCGGCGAGTTGGTGCCGGGCCTTCAGACTTTCGAGGCGGTGCAGGGTGGCACGGCCGAGATGGGCCACGACACCCCCGGCTTCCACCTGGGCAAGAGCCGCGCGTTCGCCTACTTCTTCGGCGCGCCGTTCGGCATGTCCTACGCAGAGCATGTGGCGTGGCTGGATCACGGCGGTGGCCAGGCGCTCTGGGATGAGCTCTCGGCCACGTTCAACCTGAAGAGCTTCGCCATTGGCAACATCGGCACGCCGCCGTTCGGCTGGTTCAAGAAGGAGCTGAAGAGCGCTGCCGACCTCAAAGGCGTGAAGATGCGCCTGCCGGGGTTGGGTGCGGAAATGATTCGCCGCCTGGGCGCGGTGCCCACGCTGATGGCCCCGGGGGACGTGTTCCCGGCGCTGCAGGCCGGCACGCTGGACGCCACGGATTTCACCGGGCCCGCCAACGACATGGCGCTCGGCTTCCACCAGGTCTGCAAGCACTATTACTGGCCGGGCATCCACAAGCCGGGCGCGGTGCAGCAGGTGATCATCAACAAGGCCAAGTACGACGCGCTGCCCGCGGATCTGAAGGAGATCGTGAAGATCGCCTGCCAGGCCGCGCACCAGGACATGCTCGCCGAGTACAACTGGATCAACTCCCAGGCGGTCAACGTGCTGAAGACCAAGCACAAGGTGAACTTCCATCGGCTGCCGGAAGACCTGGTGGTTGCACTTGGCAATGCCGCAGGCCAGATCCTCAACGAAGAGCGGGAGAAGTTGGACCCGCTGGGCAAGAAGATCTTCGAGGCCTACTTCAAGGCCCGCGATGCGCAGATGAGTCTCACCGACGGCGGCGACCGGGCGTTCTTCAACGCCCGCACGATGAAGTTCAAGTACGTCGGCTGAGGTGTCGGGCGCCTCTGCGGCGGCGGGCTCGCCCGCCGCCGGCTCCGCTGCGCTGCTTGCGCGGCTGGAGTCGATCAACCGGGGGGTGGGCCGGGTCGTCGCCTGGCTCACGCTCGCGACGGTTCTCATCTGCTTCGGCACCGTCTACCTTCGCTATGCGGTGGGCATCGGCCTCATCTGGCTGCAGGAGTCGTACATCTGGACGCATGCGCTCGCCATCCTGCTGGGCTCCGGCTATGCGTTCCTGAACGGCGGCTTCATCAAGGTGGACATGGCCTACAACCGGCTGAGCGACCGCGGCCGTGCCTGGGTGGACCTGGGCGGCGTCATCGTGTTTCTGGCGCCTTTCGTCACCATGATCGCGATCTCGGGCTGGGGGTTTTTTGTCAGTTCCTGGCGCATGGCGGAGCGCTCGGCCTACGAAGGCGGGCTTCCGGCGCTCTACGTGCTGAAGGGCATGTTGATGGTGTTCGCGGTGCTGGTGGCGCTGCAGGGCATGGCCGTGGCGCTGCGCGCAACACTCGTTCTCCGGGGCGCCATCCCTGCGACACCGTCGGGGACAGGACACTGAGGAAAGCCGCGCATGCCCATCGGTGAAATCCTCGCGGTCGCGCTGTTCGTGGGCGTCATCGCGACCCTGATGCTGGGCTTCCCGGTGGCGTTCACGCTGCCGGGCACGGCATTGCTCTTCGCGCTGGCGGGCTGGGCGGTCGGCGCCTTCGACCTTAGCTATTTCCAGTCGTTGCCGCTGCGCTACTGGGGAACGATCACCAACGATGTGCTGATCGCGGTGCCGCTATTCGTCTTCATGGGCGTGATGCTCGAGCGCTCGAAGATCGCCGAGTCGCTGCTGGTCACCATGGGCCAGCTGTTCGGCGAGTTGCGGGGAGGCCTGGGGCTCTCCACCGTGATCGTGGCGGCGCTGCTCGCGGCATCGACCGGCATCGTCGGCGCTACCGTCGTCACCATGGGCCTCATCAGCCTGCCCGCGATGCTGAAGGCTGGCTATGACAAGCGATTGGCCTCGGGCCTCATCTGCGCCTCGGGCTCGCTCGCGCAGATCATTCCGCCGTCGACCATCCTCGTCTTCCTCGCCGTGATCCTGCAAAGCGCCTACAGCCAGGCGCAGATGGCGGCGGGCAACTTCGCGCCCGAAACCCTGTCAGTTGGCGACCTCTTCGCCGGCGCCTTCATTCCGGGGCTGATCCTGGCGGGGATGTACGCGATCTGGATCGGCGGCGTGGCGCTCTTTCGGCCCAGCCATGCGCCCGCCATCCCCGTCAGCGCCGAGGAGAAGCGGGGGCTGTGGCGGCGCGTGGTGGTGAGCCTGCTGCCGCCGCTGTTGCTGATCATCGCCGTGCTGGGCTCGATCATCGCCGGGGTGGCCACCCCGACCGAATCTGCAGCCGTGGGCGCCGTGGGAGCGATCCTGCTGGGACTCGTGCGCCAGATCTCAAATCACTACCTCGCCGGCCGGTCAGTCGAGCAGGTGGAGCGGGCTCAGCTCGTGTTCTGGGTGTCGTTCGTCGTGCTGCTGGTTGTGGTCGCAGCGTTCACCGGCGGGGTGGGGGTGCTCACGCTGGCCTTGCTGGCGCTGATCGGCAGCTCAGCTTACGTGCTGGCGATGCCCGTCCTTCGCAAGCCCTTCATCGCCATCCTCGAGGAGGTGGGCGGCTCCACGCTCCTCATCACCTGCATGGTGTTCGTGCTGTTCCTCGGCGCGAGCGTCTTCTCGCTCGTGTTCACCCGCCTCGGCGGCGAGGAGCTGGTGACAAAGTTTCTCTCCACCATGCCGGGCGGCGCCTTCGGGGCGCTCTTCATCGTGATGGCGGTGATGTTCGTGCTGGGTTGCTTCCTGGACCCCTTCGAGATCATCTTCATCGTGGTGCCGATCGCCGGGCCGGTGCTGCTCAAGATGGGTGTCGACCCGGTGTGGTTCTCGATCCTCATCGGCATCAACCTGCAGACGAGCTACCTCACGCCGCCGTTCGGCTTCTCGCTCTTCTTCCTG
>JAFMJY010000179.1 GCA_017853245.1 Burkholderiales bacterium
CGCGCGGGCCGCTGTCGCTCACCGTCACCATCATGGGCGAGGTGCCGGCGGGCGCGGCGCTGCGGCGCAGCGGTGCTCGTGTCGGCAACGACATCTGGGTATCGGGAAACCTCGGTGATGCCGCGCTGGCCGTGGCGCATCGCAAGGGCCGCATCAAGCTCACCGAAGGCGATTACATGGAAGTGGCGATGCGGCTCTACGAGCCGTCGCCGCGCGTGAACCTGGGGCAGGCGCTGCGCGGGCTCGCCACCAGCGCCATCGACATTTCTGATGGGCTGCTGGGAGACCTCGGGCACATCTGTGCGCTCTCGGGCGTTGGCGCCGTGGTCGAAGGCGATCGGCTGCCGGTGTCAGAAACCGGGGCGAAGTACGTCGACTCGCGCGCTGGGCTCACCGCCGTCGTGGCCGGTGGGGACGACTACGAGCTGTGCTTCACCGCGCCGGCAGGGGCGCGGGACAGCATCGAGGACCTGGTCAACATGCTGGGCGTGCCGCTCTCGCGCATCGGCGAGATTCGCGCCGGCAAGGGCGTGTCGCTGGTGGCGGCCGACGGCCGCCCGATCCCGGTGGATGTCGGGGGCTTCGACCATTTCAAGCCGGCCTGACGCCGCGTTCCTGCGTGCGCATCCCGCGCACGTGATCGCGATGGGCTTCGGGGCAGGGCTCTCGCCCTGGGCGCCGGGCACCGTCGGCACGCTGCTGGGGTGGGGTATCGCGCTGGCCCTGGCACCGTTCCTTGGCCCCCTCGCCATCGCCTTTCTGGCCATCCCGCTTTTCTTCCTGGGGGTGTGGGCGTGCGGGGTGGCTGGGCGCAACCTCGGCGTCGAAGACCATGGTGCCTTCGTCTGGGACGAAGTGGTCGCGTTTCTTCCGCTCGCGGCGCTCGCGTCGGCGAGCCCCTGGCTCCAGGCGCTCATGTTCCTGCTCTTCCGCCTCTTCGACATCTGGAAGCCGTTTCCCATCCGCCAGTTTGATGCCCACGTGAAAGGGGGCTTCGGCGTGATGCTCGATGACCTGATCGCTGCAGGTTACGCGTACGTGGTCTTTGCCGTCGTCGTGATCGCGGCACATCGCCTGGGATGGGCGCCCTGAAACCCTGGCCGTACCCAAGGCTCATCGCCCATCGGGGCGGGGGTCATCTGGCGCCGGAAAACACGCTCGCTGCCGTTCGCGTCGGGCATGCGCTGGGCTTCCGGATGATCGAGGTGGACGCGAAGCTCTCCGCGGATGGCGTGGCGATCTTGCTGCACGACGCCACGCTCGATCGCACGACCGATGGGGAAGGGCCTGCGCGCGCGCTCACCTGGGCGCAGCTTCAGCAATGCGATGCCGGCTCATGGCATTCCGATCCTTTCGCTCGCGAGCCCATTCCCAGCCTGGAGGCACTGGCCGAGTTGTGCCTTGCCGAGGGTATTGCGGTGAACATTGAAATCAAGCCCTCGCCAGGCGCGGACGAAGCCACAGGAGAGGCGGTCGGTCGCCTCGCGGCGACCTATTGGCGCGGTGCTGCCGTTCCGCCACTGCTCTCCTCGTTCTCGCGAGCGGCACTGGTGGCAGCCCGGGCGGTCGTGCCGGCGCTGCCGCGTGCCCTGATTGCGGAGTCGCCAACCGACAGGGACCTCGCGTTTCTCGATGATGTCGACGCGGTTTCGCTGCACAGCGGTTGGCGATCTGCCACGCCGGAGTTGCTGGAGCGCATTCACGGCGAGGGGCGCCGGTTGCTTGTGTGGACGGTGAACGACCCGCCGGCCGCCCGGGCGCTTTTCGACGCGGGCGTCGATGGCGTGATCACCGACAACCTGCGGCAATTCGCGCGGCGCCTCCACGATTGCCTTTGAACGGCATGTCCTCGACCCACTACAACGAACTTCCCCCTGACCTTCCTCTGCCGGTCGATGACGGGGCCGCGCGGCACCTGCCAGGGCTGCGGTTGCCGTCGCTACCCCTGGCTTCCACTCAGGGTGGGATGATCGATCTCGCGGCCATCGGCGGATCGCTGGTCGTTTATTGCTATCCGATGACCGGGCGGCCTGGAGTCCCTCTGCCCGAGGGCTGGGACCAAATCCCCGGCGCGATAGTCGGATCCACTATGGGTTTACACTTGTCGATTGACTCGTTCAATCGAGGCCGGCCATGACCCTCACGGAATTGCGCTATGTGGTGGCGCTCGCCCACGAGCGGCACTTCGGGCGTGCGGCGCAGAAATGCTTCGTCACCCAGCCCACGCTGTCGCTTGCGGTTGCCAAGCTGGAGGATGAGCTGGGCGTTGCGCTCTTCGAGCGCGGCAAGTCCGAGGTGTTGGTAACCCCGGCAGGGGCGGCCGTGGTGGAACAGGCGCGCCGCGTGATCGACGAAGTGGCCAAGATTCCCACGCTCGCCAAGGGCGGCCAGGACCAGCTCGCTGGCCCGCTGCGGCTTGGTGCCATTCCCACCATCGGCCCCTACTTGTTGCCGGCGCTGGTGCCCGCGCTACGGAAGCGGGCGCCAAACATGCCGCTGGTGATCGAAGAGAACTTCACGGCCAACCTCGCGCCCATGCTGCGGGATGGCGCCATCGACGCAGCACTTATCGCGCTGCCCTTCACCGTGCCGGGCGTGGTGACAAAGGCCCTCTACGAGGAGCCCTTCAGCGTCGTCGTGCCGGAGGGCCACGCATGGTCAAAGAAGAAGCGCGTGCGTCCCGATGAGCTCGCGGGCGAGGAGATGCTGGTGCTCAATGCCGGCCACTGTTTCCGCGACCAGGTGCTCGAAGCGTGCCCGGGGCAGGCGAACACCGCCGACCCCGAGGGCCGCACGGGCAGTTCTCTCGAGACCATCCGCAACATGGTGGCTTCAGGCCTCGGCGTGAGCGTGCTGCCTGCGCTCGCGCTTCAGCCGCGCTATGGCAGCAAGCTGGTGCGCGAGTTGCCGTTTACTTCACCGGCGCCTTCGCGCAAGGTCGCCATTGCCTGGCGGGTTTCCTTCGCCCGCCCCCGGGCCATCGAGGCGCTAGCGGAGGCGGTTGCTGCAGTCGACGTGGCCCTGCTCTGCCGCAAGGCGTCCTAGCCGCCGGGCCCGACCGGCGTCAGGCGAGGTCCTTCACGAGCGCAGCGCGGGTAGCCTGCGACACCGGCGCCTGCGACGCGGTGTAGTTCGGGTGGTCG
>JAFMJY010000007.1 GCA_017853245.1 Burkholderiales bacterium
GAGTTCAGACGTGTGCTCTTCCGATCTCAATTGCCGACCCGCGCCGGCCGTCGAGGTCGTGCACGAATTTGGCCGGCGGCGTGATCTCCGCGTAGGTCCAGATGGGCCAGTCCCGGTCGTAGAGGTCGAGCTCGGGCACCACGGCCGTGAGGTCAATGTTGGCTTCCCAGTAGGCATCGAGGGTTCCCACGTCCCGCCAATAGGCCTCTCCTTCGGCGCGCGACCGGACGCAGCTGTCCGAGAAGCGGTGCGCCACGGCCTTGGCGTTGGCAACCAGCCACGGAATGATGTCGTGGCCGAAGTCCCGGTGCGAGTGCGGGTCCGCGGCATCGCGGCGCAGTTGCTCGGCAAGAGCCTGCCGCCGAAACGCGTAGATGCCCATGCTCGCGAGGCACCACCCGGGGCGGCCAGGAATTTCCGGCGGGGTTTCCGGCTTCTCGAGAAACGAGAGGATCCGGCCCTCCGCGTCCACGTGCATGATCCCGAACCCTGACGCGTCCTTCACGGGCACCTCGACACAGCCGACTGTGACGTCCGCGTCCGAGTTCACGTGCTGGACCAGCATGCGCTCGTAATCCATCTTGTAGATGTGGTCGCCGGCAAGAACGACGACGAACTCCGGGGCGTACCCCGAGATGATGTCGAGGTTCTGGAAGACGGCGTCCGCCGTGCCGGCGTACCACTGGCTGTCGCCCAGCCGCTGGCTCGCCGGGAGGATATCGAAGGACTCGTTTCGCACCGGCTGCAGGAAGTTCCAGCCCCGCTGCAGGTGGCGGATGAGGCTGTGGGCCTTGTATTGCGTGGCCACCGCAATGCGACGAATGCCGGAATTGAGCGCATTGGACAGCGCGAAGTCGACGATGCGCGACTTGCCGCCGAAGTACACCGCCGGCTTCGCCCGCCAATCCGTGAGCTCCAGCAGCCGGGTGCCGCGGCCACCCGCAAGGACGTACGCCATGGTCGAGCGTGAGAGCGGCGTCGAGTAGCTGACTTTTTCCATGGGGCCTCCGTGGGGCGGGCTCAGCCTTGCTCGGGCGCGAACCAGACAGCCGCCAGCGGCGGCAAGGTGAGGGTAGTCGAAAACGGCAGCCCGGTGGCGCCGATTGACTCGGCGCAAACACGGCCCGCGTTGCCGAGGTTGGAACCGCCGTAGTGGGCTCCGTTTGTGTTGAGGATTTCCTGCCAGTGGCCACCCTGGGGCAAGGCAACACGGTAATCGTGCCGGGGAACCGGCGTGAAGTTGAACGCAGCGACCACCGGGCGTGCGCCGTCGCCCCCGAAGCGGGCCCAGGCGAACACGGAACTCACGGCGTCGTCCACCACCAGCCAGCGAAAGCCTTCCGGCTCGCAGTCGCGCTCGTGCAGGGCGCGCTCGTCCCGGTACAGCCGGTTCAGGTCGGCGACGAGGCGCTGGGCGCCGGCGTGCCAGTCGATGCCAAGCAGGCTCCAGTCGAGCTCGGCGTCATGGTTCCACTCCCGTCCCTGGGCGAACTCCTGGCCCATGAAGAGGTGCTTCTTGCCCGGATAGGCCCAGAGAAAGGCGAGGTAAGCGCGCAGCCCGGCGAACTTCTGCCAGGCGTCCCCCGGCGAGCGGGTGAGGAGCGAGCCCTTGCCGTGCACCACCTCGTCATGGGAGATCGGCAGCACGAAGTTCTCGGACCACGCATACATCATGCCGAAGGTCATCTTGCTGTGATGCCACGCGCGATGAACGGGGTCTTCGCGCAGGTAGGCCAGCGTGTCGTTCATCCAGCCCATGTTCCATTTGAAGCCGAATCCCAGGCCGCCGGACCACGTCGGGCTCGACACGCCAGGCCAGGCGGTGGATTCCTCCGCGAGCGTGATGACGCCCGGATAGGTGCCGTAGACCGTCTCGTTCAGCCGCTTGAGGAAGGCGATCGCCTCGAGGTTCTCGTTGCCGCCGTGGGCGTTGGGAACCCACTCGCCGGGCTTGCGGGAGTAGTCGAGGTAGAGCATGGAGGCAACGGCGTCGACGCGCAGGCCGTCGACGTGGTAGTGATCCAGCCAGTAGAGCGCGTTGGCGATGAGGTAGTTCGCCACCTCGCGCCGGCCAAAATTGAAGACGGCGGTGTTCCAATCGGGGTGAAAGCCCTGGCGCGGGTCCTCGTGCTCGTAGAGCGCGGTGCCGTCGAAGCGCGCGAGGCCGTGCTCGTCGACGGGAAAGTGCGCGGGAACCCAGTCGAGCAGCACTCCGACGCCCGCTGCGTGGCAGCGATCCACGAATCGGGCGAAACCCTCGGGGGCGCCGAAGCGGGCTGTGGGCGCGTAGAGCCCGATCGGCTGATAGCCCCAGGAGCCGTCCAGGGGATGCTCGCTCACCGGCATCAGCTCGACATGGGTGAATCCCTGCTCGGCCACGTACGGCACGAGCGACTCGGCGAGCTCGTCCCACGAGTACCAGCGGCCATCGGGGTGGCGGCGCCAGGAGCCTGCGTGGACCTCATAGATGGCCATCGGGAAGCGACGGGGGTCGCGGCGTGCGCGCGCCTTCATCCACGCCTCATCCGTCCACGGGAACGGCGCCGGGTTGGCGACCACGGAGGCGGTGGAGGGGCGAAGCTCCGCCTGGAAGCCCACCGGGTCGGCCTTGAGCGGCAGCAGTGTTCCCTGCGAGCCGATGACCTCGTACTTGTAGATCGTGCCGGCGCCGAGGCCGGGGGCAAAGATTTCCCAGACGCCGTTGTCCGCACGACGGCGCATGACGTGGCGCCGGCCGTCCCAGCCATTGAAGTCGCCCACCACGGAGACGCGGTGCGCGTTCGGCGCCCAAACGGCGAAGTGCGTTCCCGCCACGCCTTCGTGGGCCATCGCATGGGCGCCCAGTCGTTCGTAGAGGCGCGCGTGCGTGCCTTCCCCGAGGAGCCAATCGTCCATCGGGCCCAGCACCGGGCCGAACGCGTAGGGGTCTTCCGTCACCCAGCGCGTGTCGCCGCGGCGTGCCGCGAGGCGGTAGCGCTGGCGCTGCGCGAGCGCTCCCTCGAAGAAACCTGCGGGGTGTCGTAGCGTCAGCGAAGTCAGCACATGGCCAGCTTCGTCCACGGCGTCGAGCGACTCCGCGCCCGGGATGAACGCTCGCAGGCGCCAGGCGTCACCCTGGGGATGCAGCCCCAGCACCGAGAAGGGGTCCCCGTGGCGGCCATGGGCGATCGCGTCCACGACGCCGTCGGGCAGGGCCCGGTCCATGGCCATGGCCTAGGAGGCTCGCGGGGCCGTGCCCCAGATGTCGCGCCCGTACTCGGCGATCGTGCGGTCGGAGGAAAACCATCCCATCCCGGCGGTGTTGAGCACCGCGCAGCGCCACCACTGGGCGCGATCGAGCCAAAGCTGGGCCACCCGGCGTTGCGTCGAGCGGTACGCGTCGAAGTCCGCGCAGGCCATGAAGTAATCGCGGTGGCGCAACCCGTCAACCAGGTCGTGGTAGCGGGAGCGGTCGTCAGGCGAGAAAGCGCCGTCCTGCAGCGCGTCAAGCGCCTCGGCGAGTGCGGGGGAGGCGGCGATTTCCTCGGCCATGTCGAGCCCGCGGGACCGACGGGCCGCCACCTGTTCGGCCGTGAGGCCAAAGATGAACAGGTTCTCGGCGCCCACGTGGTCGCGCATCTCGATGTTCGCGCCATCGAGCGTGCCAATGGTGAGCGCGCCGTTGAGGGCGAGCTTCATGTTTCCGGTGCCGGAGGCCTCCATGCCGGCAGTCGAGATTTGCTCGGACAGGTCCGCAGCCGGAATCACGGCTTCGGCGAGGCTCACGTTGTAGTTGGGCAGGAACACCACCCGCAGCAGGCCACGCAGCGCCGGGTCGTGGTTCACCACCCGCGCGATGTCGTTGGCCAGCTTGATGATGAGCTTGGCTTGGCGGTAGCCGGCGGCGGCCTTGCCGGAGAAAACCTTCACGCGCGGGACCCAGGGGCGGGTGGGGAAAGCGCGCATTTCGCTGTGCAGGGCAATGGTGTCGAGGAGGTTCAGCAGTTGCCGCTTGTACTCGTGCACGCGCTTGATCTGCACATCGAAGAGGGCGTCCGGGTCGACCGTGACGCCGCAGCGCTCGAGGACGACGCCCGCGAGCGCCACCTTGTTGGCGCGCCGAACGGCGGCAAAGCGCTCGCGAAAGGCCGCATCGTCAGCCAGGGAAGGCAGCGCCTGAAGCGGGCGAGCGTCATCCAGCAACGACGGGCCGAGCGCCTCGGTGAGGAGGGCCGTGAGGCCCGGGTTCGCCTGGAAAAGCCAGCGCCGGAAGGTGATGCCGTTGGTCTTGTTGACGATCCGCTCGGGGTAGAGCCCATGCAAGTCGCGAAAGACGGTCTTGCGCATGAGTTCGGTGTGCAGCGCCGAGACGCCGTTGACGCGTCGCGAGCCAATGAAGGCCAGGTTGCCCATTCGCACGTGTCGCGCATGGTCTTCCTCGATCAGCGACACGGCGGCGAGCAGCGCCGGGTCGTCCCGGCCCGAGGCCCGCAGGCCATCCAGGTGGTGGGCGTTGATGAGGTAGATGATCTGCAGGTGCCGCGGCAGGAGCCCCTGCATCAGCGGCACTCCCCATTTCTCCAGCGCCTCGGGCAACAGCGTGTGGTTGGTGTAGTGGAAGACCGAGGTGGTGATGCGCCACGCCTCGTCCCAGGCAAACCCGTTTTCGTCCACCAGCAAGCGCATCAGCTCCGGTACCGCGATCGCCGGGTGAGTGTCATTCAGCTGGATGGCTACATGGTCCGGCAGGGAGCGCAGGTCGCCGTGTTCGGCCTTGTGGCGGCGAAGCAGGTCCTGCAGCGACGCCGACGAGAAGAAGATCTCCTGTCGCAGGCGCAGCTCGTGGCCCGCGGGGGTCTCGTCGCTGGGATAGAGCACCCGGGAGATGGCCTCCAGCCGAACGCGATCGGCAAGCGCGCCGACATGGTCGCCGCGGTTGAAGTCCTCCAGCACGATCGGGTGATCCGCGCGCGCCGACCACAGCCGCAGCGTATTCACGTGCTTGCCGCGCCAGCCTGGGATGGGCGTGTCGTAGGCAACGGCATTGACGCTTTCCGCCGGATGCCAGACGGAGCGAGGCTGCCCGTCGGGCCCGGGCACCTGGTCGACGTGCCCGCCGAAGCCCACCACATAGGAAACCTCGGGCCGGGGGAATTCCCAGGGATTGCCTCCCGAAAGCCAGCTCTCCGGCAGCTCGATCTGCCAGCCATCCTTCATCGCCTGGCGGAAGATCCCGTGGTCGTAGCGGATCCCGTAGCCATGCGCGGGAATGCCCAGCGTGGCGAGGCTCTCCATGAAGCAGGCAGCAAGCCGCCCGAGGCCGCCGTTGCCCAGCGCCGCGTCGGGTTCGACGGCGCGCACCCGCTCGTAGTCGACGCCGAGGCCCCCCAGCGCAGCGCGCGCGGCGTCGGCAAGGCCCATGTTCGAAAGCGCGTCGTGCAGCAGGCGGCCGAGCAGGAACTCGAACGAGAAGTAGTAGACGCGCTTGCGCCGCTCCGCATAGGTCTCTCGCGTCGACTGCATCCAGCGCTCGACGATGCGGTCGCGTGCCACGAGGGCCGTCGCCACGAACCAGTCGTGGTCCTGGGCATGCTCGGGGTCCTTGCCGACGGCGTAGACGAGCTTGTGCAGGATCGCATCCTGGAACGCGGGAACGCTCAGTGGCTCAGCGGGGCGCGGGGCCAAGGGTGAGTCCGGGCTCATCTAACGGCCTCCGCACCAGGCGAGGAAGTTCAGGAACTCGCGCCGCGTGCGCGGGCCGTGGGTGACGAAGCCCGGGTCCGCGTGCTCGAGGTAGTTCCCGCGGTCGTGTGCCACCTTGTCCGTGGCGAGGTGCCTGTCGAGCACAGCCTGGGGAACCGGGTAGATCTTGAGCGCATTGAGGCCAAAGACCTTGCCGCGCAACGCCGGCGTGATTTCCGGGTAGCCGTGCTTGTCGCGCAGCGCAGGCGCAATCTGGAAGGTGCGGAACGCCTGGATCTGGTCCTGGGGCGAGCCGTACCAGATGCTGTCCGTGCCCCACAGGACGTTGGTGTCGCCGACTGCCCGGAAGAGCTTGCCCAGCGCATGGGCGGCGGAATCAGGGTCGCGCATGAGGAACCGCCAGGTGGAACCGAGCTCGGCGTACACGTTCGATCCGGGCCTCACGCCGGCCTGCTGCAGGCTGGTGACGAGCGAATCGATGCCGTCCGTGCGCGCCGGGTCGTGCGGGCCCTCCGGCTTTCCGGCGACGAATCCGGAGTGATAGATCAGGAAATTCACATCCGGGAAACGCTTCGCCACGCGCCCGATATCGGCGCAGGTGGAGTGCTCATACGAGCGCTGGCCGAAGGGCAGGCCCTTGTGGATGGCGATCGTCTTCACGCCCAGCTTGCGGGCGCGCTCAATCATGGCGAGGCCGGGGTCATCGTCCATCCAGAAGCCCTTGCCGTCCGGGCCCCACTGCGTATACGTCTTCCACGCGCTCACCTTGTAACGGCTGGCGAGCTCGTCCATGCCCTCGAGGTCGCCCGGCTGGTTCGGGTTCACGCGCCCATGGAGATACAGCCGGTGCGTGCCGCCGAGCCTCTCGACGATGGCGGCGGTGGCGGCAGCCTCCTCGATGGTGAGCGGCTCGCCCTCGCGCGTGGAGGGCACGAAGGAGAGCACCATCAGGTCGGTGTCCGAATCCAGGAACACGTCCTTGATGAACTCGTCCGGCCCGATGCATTGCAGGTAGTCGCGCGTGCCCGGTCCTTTCGTGGGGCCGCAGGCTTCGGTCTTGGGCATGCGCAGCGGGCGGGCGCCATCCGGCAGGCGCTTGGTCCACGCGCCGCTCGGGTTCACGAAGTGGCCCTGCACGTCGAAGATGAACTCGCGCTTGTCCAGCGCCGAGCGGGCGAGCTGGTTGTCGAGGGCTGATTCCTTGGGAAGGTCAAACCAGCCTCCCGTTCTCCCCGCAGCCGCATAGGCTTCGTTCATGGCAAGCAGCGTCGCGGCGGCGCCGGTGGCGCTGGTGAGGAACGACCGGCGCGGGATCGCGAGGCGCTTGGCGTTGCGGTCAGCGGCCTCGCGGGCGAGCGCATTGGCGTAGTCGTGCACCGGCTCGAGCGGAATGGGCGCGAACTCGCCGTTCGACGTCGAGTCGAGCTTGATAGGCAAGCGGGCGCCGTGGGGGTCGCGCGAGGACATGTTGGTCACCGGAGTCAGCGCTTCGAGGGAAAGGTGGGTAGCTCGGTTGCGATGAGGCCGAGCGCGCCCTGGAGGATGCGCTCGTAACGGGCTCGTTCGGCGGTGGCGCTCTCCACCGTCCAATCGCGAAAGCCCGCGCCGGCCTTCATGCCCGTGCGCCCGGCCGCGACGCGATCGGTCAATTCGCGGGAGGGGCTGGCCGCGTTCGAGAGGGTTGGGTAGATGGTGGCTGCCGCGGCCGAATGAATATCCAGCCCCGCGTGGTCGCGCTGCAGCAGGGGCCCGGCGGCGAGATAGCGGAACCCGAAGCCGAAGCGCACCGCGGCATCGACGTCTTCCACCGTCGCCACGCCGGATTCCACCAGCGCCAGCGCCTCGCGGCCGAGCGCGTGCTGCAGGCGATTGGCGAGAAAGCCGGGGAGGTCCTTGCGAACCAGCACCGGCACCTTGCCGGTCTCGCGCATGAAATCGGTGAGCGCCTTCGCGCCTTCGGGATCGCTCGCCGCGCCGCAGACCACTTCCACGAGCGGAACGACGTGCGCGGGCATGAAGTAATGCAAGCCATAGGCGCGTTCGGGATGTGCAATGCCCTCGGCAATGGCGCTGATCGGAAAGCTGGAGCTGTTGCTGGCCAGCACCGTGTCGGGGCGGGTGCGCGAGGCGAGGTCACGGAAGAGGGCGCGCTTGAGTTCCAGCTTCTCGGGAATCGCCTCGATCACCAGGTCGACCGCAGCCCAGGACACGTCGTCGAGGCCCGAGCGCACAACGATGCGATTGATGTCCGGGCGTGGATCCAGTTGCGAGGCGCCGCGCTCGAGCCGCGCCCCTGCGCGCTCCCGCATCCCCGAATCCGGCTCGACAAGCTGGACGCCGTGCCTGGCGCGGGCCAGGGTCAGCGCAATGTCGGCGCCCATGGTGCCGGCACCGATGACGACGGGGTTCAGAAAGCGCATGGGGCGATCCTGCCGAAGGGGTGGGCTCTATTGTCGCCCAGTGGGGCTTCCGGTGGCTTGCGTCAGGGCGCGGCGAGCAGCCAACTCCCCCAAGCGATGTAGATCAGCCCCATGCCCACCACGGTCCGGCGGGTCCACTTGCGGAAAGACGCATCGGTCAGGCGATCCAGCACCCGGCGCGAGAGCGTGGTGCCGATGACTGCGCAGGCAATCAGGACCATCGCGAGCTCGGCCTCGACGGTTCCTCGCTGGGCGCTGCCCACCAGGAAGCCGAAGTAGGCGATCTTGATCAGGTGCCCCATGCTCTGGGTGACCGCCTTGGTGGCGACCACGGTGCGGCGGTCCATCTGCGAGCGAACGAAGAATACGTCGAGGATCGGCCCCGAAATGCCGGCGATGAGCTGCAGCGTCGTGCAGACGATGCCGCACAGCAGGGGATGGCCGCGACGGCGCACGTCGAGAACCAGCTTGGGCGGCAGCGCCAGCGCGAGGAAAGGCGTCACCCCCAGCACGATGAGCGCCTCGGCCTTGCTCGCCACGGCCTGGATGCCGATGAAGCAGCCCAGCGCGATGAGCGAGCCTGCCGCGATCCCGCCCAACACCCGCCAGTCGATCTCGCGGCGCCACAGCACCGCGCGCCAGGCATTGGACGCGAGCTGGGTGATGCCGTGCAGGACCATGGCCTCGGGGACAGAGAGCAGCGCGAGGAGCAAGCCCATGAAGACCATGCCGCCCGCCATGCCGAGGATGCCTGAAATGAACGAGGTGACGAGGGCGCCGGCGACGAGGGTCGCGGTGATGGCGAGCGTTGGCATGGGCTTCGCCAACGATACCGCAAGGCCGGGATTAGAATCCCAGGGCCATGTCCGCCACTGCTTCAGCCACCCGCTTCCGGGAGGACGCCACGGTCATCTCGCTCGTGGGGTTCGCCCACGGCACGTCGCACTTCTTTCATTTCCTGATTCCGGCATTGTCGCCGTGGCTGATGAGCGAATTCGGGCTGACTTTCACCGAGGTCGGTGCGGCCATGGGCGTCTTCTACGTCGTCTCCACGGCGGGCCAGGCAAGCGCAGGGTTTGTCGTGGACCGGGTCGGGGGCTTCAGGGTATTGCTGGCCGGGGTGGCCCTGCTGTCGCTCGCCGCGCTGGTTCTCGCCGCGGCCGGCAGTTACGAGGCGGTCGTGGCCGCAGCCGCGGTCGCCGGGCTTGGCAATAGCGTCTTTCATCCGGCGGACTTCTCGCTGATCAACCGGCGCGTGTCGGAGGAGCGCCTGGGCCCGGCGTTCTCGGTGCATGGCCTGTCGGGCAGCCTGGGCTGGGCCTCCGCGCCTGCGTTGCTGGTGGGCGTGGCAGGAGCGTGGGGCTGGCGGTCGGCCTCGGTGGTGGCGGCGTGCGTGGGCGCTGCCGCATTCGCCTTCCTGCTGCTCAACCACGGAACGCTTCGGCACAGCGCCGCCGAGGCCGCCCAGCGCCGGGAGCTGGGTAAGGGCGGCGTCTTCGCGTTCCTGCGCTCGCCTCTGGTGTGGATGTGCTTCGTGTTCTTCTTCTTCACCGTGATGGCTTTTGGCATCCTGCAGAACTTCGCCACGCCGGCGTTCCAGAAGAGCTACGGGGTGTCGCTCGCGCTCGCCACCACGGCGTTGACGGCCTACCTGCTCGGGTCGGCCACGGGCACCGGAGTGGGGGGCTTCTTCGTCCGCCGGGCACATGAGGAGCGGCTGGTGGGCGCCTCGCTTGCGCTGGTGGCGATGGGCGCGCTGCTGCTGGCAAGCGGCTCGACGCCAACCTGGGCGCTGGCGCCAGTGATGGCGGTGATGGGTTTTGCGGCGGGCTTCTCAGGGCCCTCGCGGGACATGCTGATCCGCCGCGCCGCCACGTCGACGTATGGCGCCGGGGCGTTCGGCCGGATCTCCGGGTTCGTCTACTCGGGTATCGATGCGGGGCTCGCCTGCGCACCGCTGCTCTTTGGCCCGCTGATGGATGCGGGCCGCCACGGGCAGACGCTTGCCGGGGTTGCGCTGCTGCAAGGCCTCGCCATTGCAACGGCCCTCACGGTGGGGACGCGCTCGCGCCGCTAGCCGTTGATGTAACGGGACAACTGCGCGATCGTGTCGTCCTGCGCGGTGATGATGTCTTTCACGATGTCGCGAAGCGAGATGAGGCCGACTACGTGGCCTGCCTCGATCACCGGCAGCTGCCGTATGTTCCTCGCTGTCATCAAGACGAGGCAGCCCCGAGTGCTTTCTGCCGGGCTCACGGTGATGACATCTCGAGTCATGATCTGGTCGACACGGTCGGCGGCTGGGTTCGAGCCCTGAAGGAAAATCTTCTTGGTCACATCGCGCTCGGAGACGATGCCGACGAGCTTGCTGTCCTCCATGACCACGACGGCGCCGACGTTTTCCCGGGCGAGGAGTTTCACCACTTCGATCACGGTGGCTGTCGGCTCCACGGTGAAGAGGCGGTGGGACTGGCTTACTTCAAGCAGTTGTTTGACAGTGCGCAAGACGGGGCTCCTGTAGGCGGGTGCCAGCGGCCGATTCAGTCGAGATGGTAGCTGAAGCGCGCCATGAGGGCGCGGTCATCAGCTGTTGATGTAATTCTGCAGTTGCGAGATGGTGAACTCGTGATCGGCCACCAGGTCGCCGACGATGTCGCGAATGGACACCATGCTCATCACCCGTTCGCCACCCCGTACCGGCAGATGGCGGATGCCCTTGTCGACCATCAGCGACATGCAGTCCCGGATGCTCGCCGTCGGTGGCACGCAGATGACGCTCGCGGTCATGATCTCCCGGACTCGCGTGGAGTCGGACGAGCGTCCCTGCAGGATCACCTTGCGGGTGTAGTCGCGCTCCGAAAAAATACCGGTCAGGCGATCGCCCTCCATCGCTACCGCCGCGCCGACATCCTCCCGGGCAAGCACCTTGATCGCTTCCAGCACCGAATCGTCGGGAGCGACCCTTACCACGGGCCGCATCGACTTCACGCGCAACAGTTCCGCAACCGTCTTCATGCCTCGCGTCTCCTGATCGAGCGGCGCGCAGTGGCGCCTACATGTTCGGGTAGTTGGGCCCGCCGCCACCTTCGGGAGCGACCCAATGAATATTTTGCGTCGGGTCCTTGATGTCGCAGGTCTTGCAGTGCACGCAGTTCTGCGCGTTGATCTGCAAGCGGGAATTCTGCCCCTCGCGCACGATCTCGTAAACGCCCGCCGGGCAGTAGCGCTGCTCGGGGGCGTCGTAGCGGGCGAGGTTGACGGCGATGGGAACCGAGGCGTTGCGGAGCGTGAGGTGCGCCGGCTGGTCCTCCTCGTGCGCCACGCTGGAGAGTGACACGGAGGTCAGCCGGTCGAACGTGAGCACCCCATCGGGCTTCGGGTAGTCGATCGGGCGGAAGGCGCTCGCGGGGCGGAGTTTCTCGTGGTCGGCTGCGGCGTGGTGCAGAGTCCACGGCGCCTTGCCGCGGAGCACTATCTGGTCGATCCCGACCGCGACGGCCCCGAGCCAAAGCCCGTTGGCCATCAGCGGCTTGAAGTTTCGGGCGCGGTGCAGTTCCTCGTGCAGCCAGCTCGCCTCGAACGCCTTGGGGAACGCCGTGAGCTCGTCCTGGGCCCGGCCCGCCGCCAGCGCTTCGTGCGCAGCCTCGGCCGCCAGCATGCCGGACTTGATCGCGGCATGCGAGCCCTTGATGCGTGCGGCGTTGAGGAAGCCCGCGTCGTCGCCCACCAGCGCGCCGCCGGGGAACACGAGCTTCGGCAGCGCCTGCAGCCCGCCCGCGTTGATGGCGCGCGCGCCGTAGGCGATGCGGCGCCCGCCTTCGAGCACCGACCGGTAGGCCGGGTGCGTCTTCATGCGCTGAAACTCCTCGTATGGGCTGAGATAGGGGTTCTCATAGCCCAGGCCGACCACGAGGCCTACGGATACCTGCCCGTTGGCGAGGTGGTACATCCATCCGCCGCCGTAGGTGTCGGAATCCAACGGCCAGCCGGCGGTGTGCACGACGTGGCCGGGTCGGTAGCGGTCGGGCGCCACTTCCCAGAGCTCCTTGATCCCGAGCCCGAAGACGGCAGGGTCGCGTCCCTCACGCAGGCGATAGCGCTCCTGCAGGGATTTGCCCAGGTGTCCCCGGCAACCCTCGGCGAAGAGCGTGTACTTCCCGCGCAATTCGACGCCAGGCTGGTGTCGAGAAGTCTTCTCGCCATTCTTGCCGATGCCCATGTCGCCCGTGGCCACGCCGATGACGCGGCCCTGGTCGTCGTAGAGAACCTCCGCTGCAGCGAACCCGGGGAAGATTTCGACGCCCAGCGCCTCCGCTTCCGTGCCCAGCCATCGACAGAGATTGCCCAGGCTTGCCGCGTAGTAGCCGTGATTCCGAAAGCAATCGGGGAGCAGCCAGTCGGGCACCCGACGCGAGCTATCCTCCGACAGAAACAGGAAGTCCTCCGACGTCACAGCTTGATCGAGCGGCGCGCCTTTCGCCTGCCAATCGGGGAAGAGCTCGGTGAGCGCGCGCGGGTCGATCACCGCGCCCGACAGAATGTGGGCGCCGATCTCGGAGCCTTTCTCGAGCACGCAGACGGTCGTGTCCCGGCCAGCCTGCGTGGCGAGTTGGCGAAGGCGGATGGCGGCTGCGAGGCCCGCGGGCCCGCCCCCCACCACCACCACGTCGTAGTCCATGATTTCGCGGGTCACGAAGGCGCTCCGGTTGACGTGGGCGGGGGGCAGTCAGGGCGCATTCAGGATAGCCCGGATGGCCGCGGGCAATTCGCCGGCGGTCAGCCCCGCGGGGCCCCTGCCTTGGGCCACCAGCCGATCGGCCGCAGCGCCGTGAGCCCACACTGCGAGCTGCAACGCCTGCGTCGGGGCCATTGTCTGGGCGAGCAGCGCGCCGATGACGCCCGAAAGCACATCGCCCGTGCCGCCGCTCGCGAGCCCCGCATTGCCCGAGGCGTTGATCGCCCAGCTGCCGTTGGGGCTCGCGCAAACGCTGCCCGCGCCCTTCAACACCACTTCCGCGCCGAAGGTGCGCGACAACTCGGTCGCCGCGGCGACGCGATCAGCCTGGACCTCGGCCACGCTCACGCCAAGCAGGCGGGCCGCCTCGCCGGGATGGGGCGTGAGCAGCGTTGGCGCATGTCGACGCCGGAGGTCCGCGTGCGGCAGCGCGCGCTGGTGCGCGAGGGCGGTCAAGGCATCGGCGTCGAGCGCGAGGGGTTTGTCAGCGGCCAACAGGCGGGGCAGCACCTCGCGAGCGAAGGGGGAATCGGGCGCGCCTGCGCCGGGGCCTGCCACCAGCACATCGGCGGTGAGCGCTTCGTCGAGCGAGCGCAGCAGGATTTCGGGTTGGGCCGGGTCGTAGGCTGGCGCCCCGGGGGCGAGGAGCGTGGCGTAGACCTTGCCGGCGCCCGCAAAAAGAGCGCCTCGGGCAGCGAGGATCGCCGCGCCCGCCATGCCCGCCGCCCCGCCGACCACGGCCACTGTGCCGAATGAGCCCTTGTGGCTGTTGGCTGCACGGAGCGGCAGGCGCTGCACAGTGGCGCGCGTGAGCAACACGCCGACGTTTCCCGGAAACAGCGCGTCGTCGATGCCGAGCGAATCGACGTCGACCTGTCCCGCGTGATCCGGGCCGTTGCCGGTGACGAGCCCAGGCTTGCCGGCGATGAACGTGATGGTGTGCGCCGCTCGAACGGCCACGCCGTGAATGGCGCCGGTGTCCGCATCCAGGCCGCTCGGCACATCGATGGCGAGCGCGGGCGCGCGGCTTGCGTTGATGGCGATGACCGCATCACGGGCGCCGCCGCTCAATTCACGGCAGAGCCCGATACCGAAAAGGCCATCCACCAAGAGGGCCGCATCTTCCGGCAGGGTGCGCACGACGCCGCCGCCCTCCGCCAGAAAGCGAGCGCGAGCGGATGCGGCAACCGGGTCGCGAGTGCCACCTCCCAACGGTGCCCATACCAGCACGGGCGCACCGAGGGATAGGAGCTGGTCGGCGGCAACCCACGCATCGCCACCGTTGTTGCCCGGGCCGGCGACCAACGCAATCGGGCCACGCCGGCCGCGTGCGAGATCGAGCGCCCGCCGCGCCACCGCTCGGCCGGCCAGGGTCATCAACGGCGGGTGGGATCGGGGCGCTGCCAATGCTTCGACCTCGCGAAGCGCCGCCGTCAGCAGCAGGCGGGTCGGGCGCATCACACGCGCTCGGCAAGCGCCGCGGGCCGAGGCACAGGCTGACCGAAGGCGTGCGGGTGAAGCGGCAGCGGCGCGCCGGTGGTGGGCTGCAGCACGGTGTCGCGGGCCACGCCGAGCGTGTGGGGCCAATCGGTGCTGAAGTGCAGGCCGCGGCTCTCGTGGCGCAGGCGCGCCGAGCGAACGATGAGCTCCGCGGTGAGCACGAGGTTGCGCAGCTCCAGCAGGTCGTTGGTCACGCGGAAGTGAGCGTAGAACTCCTCGATCTCCGCTTGCAGCAGCTGGATGCGGTGCAGCGCGCGCTCCAGTCGCTTGTCCGTGCGCACGATGCCGACGTAGCTCCACATCGAGCGGCGGAGCTCGTCCCAGTTGTGGGCGATCACCACCTCCTCGTCGGCATTGGTGACGCGGCTCTCGTCCCAGGCGGGCAGGGCGGGGATGTCGCGTGGGGCTGCCGCGCGGATGTCGGCTGCGGCGGCCTCGGAGAACACCAGGCACTCGAGGAGCGAGTTCGACGCGAGGCGATTGGCGCCATGCAGCCCCGAGCAGGACACCTCGCCCAGCGCATAGAGGCCGGGCAGGGGCGTGCGCCCGGCGAGGTCGACGAGCAGGCCGCCGCACGTGTAGTGCGCGGCGGGCACCACCGGGATGGGCTGCCGGGTGATGTCGATGCCGAAGCCCAGACAGGTGGCGTGGATGTTCGGGAAATGGCCGCGCACGAAGTCGGCGCCCTTGTGGCTGATGTCGAGGTGCACACAGTCCAGGCCGCGCTTCTTCATCTCGAAGTCGATGGCCCTTGCCACCACGTCGCGGGGGGCCAGCTCGCCGCGCGGGTCGTGCTCGGTCATGAAGCGCTCGCCGCCCGGCAGCTTGAGAAGCCCTCCCTCGCCGCGCACGGCCTCGGAGATCAGGAACGACTTCGCGTGCGGGTGGTAGAGGCAGGTCGGATGGAACTGGATGAACTCCATGTTCGCCACCGGGCAGCCGGCGCGCCATCCCATGGCAATGCCGTCGCCAGTGGCGGTATCGGGGTTGGTCGTGTAGAGGTAGACCTTCCCCGCGCCCCCCGAGGCGAGGATGGTTGCGCGGGCGGCAAGGGTGCGCACATGGCCCGCACGACGGTCAAGCACATAGGCGCCATGGCAGCGGTTGTCGGCAAGCCCGAGCTTCGCGCCCGTGATGAGGTCGACGGCGATATGCCAGTCGAGGATGGTGATGTTGGGGTGGGCCCGCGCCTGCTCGACCAGCGTGCCCTGGACGGCCGCGCCCGTCGCGTCGGCTGCGTGGACGATGCGGCGATGGCTGTGGCCGCCCTCGCGCGTGAGGTGAAGCTCGTCGCCGCCGATGCCCTCGCGCGTGAAGCGCACGCCGTGGCTCACCAGCCACTCGATCGCGCGCCGGCCGCCCTCGACCACGAAGCGAACCGTGTCGTCGTGGCAAAGGCCCGCGCCGGCAACATGGGTGTCGCGGGCGTGGCTGTCGAGCGAATCGTCGCTGTCCAGGACGGCCGCAATGCCTCCCTGGGCCCAGGCGGAGGCGCCGTCCATCAGCTCGTGCTTGGTCACGATCGCCACCCGGTGGGTGGGCGCCAGGCGCAGGGCGGCTGACAGGCCTGCGAGGCCGCTGCCGATCACCAGGACGTCGAAGTGGGTCAAGGAACGGGGCGTCGGGCCGGCGTTGGAACTAAACGCCTCGGGCGCAGTCTGTTGGGCATGCTGGCGGCGACGCCGATCGCAACTCGATGAAAAACCTAACGTTTATAATACCGCAGTATTCTGGCAAGCCCTTCGTCGCGCCCCCCGTGGCGGTCCCCGCGATTGGGGTGGGCTCCACCTCCACCCATCGGGCGAATGCGGCGCGGATGAGCGACAGGGAAATCGACCAGCAACTGGTCGAACAAGCGCAACGCGGCGACAAGCGCGCGTTCGAGCTGCTGGTCATCAAGTACCAGCGCAAGCTCGAGCGGCTCATTGCGCGCTTCGTGCGCGACCCGGCTGAAGTCGAGGACGTCACCCAGGAAGCGTTCGTCAAGGCGTATCGCGCGCTGCCGTCATTTCGCGGCGACAGCGCCTTCTACACCTGGATTTACCGCATCGCCATCAACACGGCCAAGAATTACCTGGTCTCCCAGGGCCGCCGGGCGCCGACGTCGACGCCGTTCGACGCGGAAGAGGCGGAAGGCTTCGAGGATGCCGCGGGCCTGCACGACATCAACACGCCGGAAAACGAGCTCATGTCCAAGCAGATCGCCCGAACCGTCAATGACGCGATCGAGGCGCTGCCCGAGGAGTTGCGCACGGCCCTCACGTTGCGGGAGCTGGACGGCCTCGCCTACGAGGAAATTGCCAAGGTGATGGATTGCCCGATCGGCACGGTTCGGTCGCGCATCTTCAGGGCCCGCGAGGCCGTGGCCGAGCGTCTGCGCCCGCAGTTGGGAACCAACAAGGATCAACGCTGGTAAGTATCGGCAAGGGAGTTCGAGGATGACCCAGGAAATTTCGGAACTCATGGACAGCGAGCTGGAAACCGGCAGGGCCGGGCGCGCGATCCGTCGCTGCTGCGGGGAGGACGGGTGTCGCCAGGATTGGCTCGCCTACCACGCAATCGGTGACGTCATGCGCGGCGGCGATGTCGCCGGAGCGCGCTCGACGCGCCGTATCCTGGACGCCATTCGCGAGGAGCCCACGGTGCTGGCGCCCCGTCGCCTGAGGCTCGCGGGGGCAGGGCGAGTGGCGCTGGCGGCGGCAGCCTCGGTCGCCACGCTGGCCGTCGTGGCCTGGATCGGCTTGCAGCAGCAGGCCCCGTCGAGCCCCTCGCTCGCCGCCAAGTCGTCGCTGCCCGGCGCGGCTGCGTTGCCGGCCTCCGAGGCGGTGCCCGGCGTGCAGGACTACGTCGTTGTCCACCGCCAGGTCCCGGCAGCAGATTTCTATCGTGCCGTGTCGGTGACGGAGGCGGTGCCGCGATGAATTCAGCAAGGGCTGCCGTCGCCGCCGCCAGCTTCGTGGCGTGTTCAAGCCTCGCCGCGCCGCCAGGCGACCCGATCGACTGGCTTCAGCGCATCGTCACCGGCGCCCGTGAAACCACCTACACGGGAACGGTCGTGCATTCCGCAGGCAGCTCAACGGTCACGTCCCGCGTGATCCATGTGTTCCGCGATGGCAACGAGATCGAGCGCATCGAGTCGCTGGACGGGCCCCGACAGGAAATCGTGCGGGTCAACGACCACATCCAGTGCTTCCACCCGGACTCCAAGACCATTCGCACCGACAAGCGCGTGTCGGCGCGGTTCTTCCCCTCGCTGCTGCTCGCGCCGCCCGCGATGCTGGCCGAGAGTTACCACCTGCGCCTGGGCGGCATCGAGCGCGTCGCGGGCAAGGATTGCCAGTGGGTGATCCTCGAGCCGAGGGATGACCTTCGCTTCGCGCATCGGCTCTGCGCGCACCTGGGCTCTGGCTTGCCCCTGCGCTCGGCAATGCTGGGGCCGCTGCCGCGACGCCAGGTTCTCGAGCAATACAGCTTCACCGACCTGAGGCTGGGCCGCGACGTTCCGGCAGCGGAAGTCCGGGGCACCTACGAGCCGCTTGCTGCCGACTGGCGCCGCGACCATCAGGCTGACGAGGAAGCCAAGCCCGCCGCGACCGGCTGGACGGTGCAGTCCCCGCCTCGCGGCTTCCGGCTCGTGCATGAGCTGCAGCGGAAGTTTCCAGGCCGTCCCCACGCGGTGTCCCAACTCGTCTATTCCGACGGGCTGGCGGCGCTGAGCGTCTTCGTCGAGCCCGCCGCCAGCCCGGCTGAATTGCGGGAGACGCTGACGCAGGACGGCGGGCTGTCGATCTACACGCGCCCGCTAGGCGACCTTCGGGTCACCGTTCTGGGCGAGGTTCCTGCTTCTGCCGTCCGGCAAGTGGGCCGCGGCGTCGTCCGGGCTGCCGTCAGCAGCCGTTGAAGTTCCCCGCGCCTCGCGCGGGGCTAGTCCAACCCGAGAAAGCATCGCCATGAAAATTCTCCTGTCATTTTTCGTCGCCGTCACCCTGGCCCTTGGGGTTGCCAGCGAGCCACACGCGCAGCCGGCTTCGTTCCCCAACTTTGCCGACCTGGTGGACAAGCACGGCCCCGCGGTGGTGAACATCAACACGCAGGCGCGAGCCGGGCGCCCGAACCTGCCACCGGGCCTGTCGGAAGACGACCCCATGTACGAGTTCTTCCGCCGCTTCATGCCGCCGGGCCAGCCTGGCCCTCGCGGCCGGAATGACCGCTCGGAAAAGGGGGAGCCCCGCCGCGGCCCCCTGCGCCCGCAAGGCCTGGGCTCGGGCTTCCTGATCTCGGCGGATGGCTTCATCGTCACCAACGCTCACGTGATCGAAGGGGCGGAGGAAATCAACGTCCGCTTCACGGACAAGCGGGAGATGAAGGCAAAGGTCATCGGCGCCGACAAGCGCTCCGACGTCGCCGTGCTCAAGGTGGAAGGCAAGAACCTGCCCTTCCTGAAGCTGGGCGACTCCAACTCGTCCCGTGTGGGAGAGTGGGTCGTTGCCATTGGCTCGCCCTTCGGCTTTGCCAACACGGTGACCGCGGGAATCCTCTCAGCCAAGAGCCGGGACCTTCCTGCCGACTCCACCGCGAGCGACGCGGTTCCCTTTCTGCAGACGGATGTCGCGGTGAACCCCGGCAACTCGGGAGGCCCGCTCTTCAACCTGAAGGGCGAGGTGATCGGGATCAATTCGCAGATCTTTTCCCGCACCGGCGCGTACGCCGGCATCTCGTTTGCCATCCCGATCGATTACGCCGCCAACGTCATCGACCAACTGCGCAACTCCGGGCGCGTGACCCGCGGCCGGATTGGCGTGGCCATCTCCAACGTGAGCAAGGACCTTGCCGATTCCCTGGGCCTGCCCCGAACGGACGGCGCAGTGATCGGCAACATCGAGGACGACTCGCCGGCTGCGAAGGCGGGCCTCGAGGTGGGCGACGTCGTGCTCAAGATCGATGGCCGCAGCATTGAGGGGTCGTCGGACCTTTCCCGCACGATCCGGGCCGTGCGCCCCGGCCAGAGGGTCACCCTTGGCATCTGGCGTGCCGGCAAGGCCCGCGATGTGGTGATTACGGTTGGCGAGTTCAAGGACGAGGAAGCGCCCAAGTCCGGGGCCTCGCGCAAGGAGGTCGCCAAGCCCGGAAAGCTCGGGATCGCCGTCGCGGAGGTGAGCCCCGAGTTGCGAAAGAAGCTCAAGGTGCAGGGCGGCGTGGCGGTCGAGGCAGTCGATGGCGTGGCACTCGCCGCCGGCATACAGCCGGGCGAGGTCATCGTGCGGGTCAACAACCAGGACGTGAAGGACGTGAAGACGTTCAACGAGGCCGTGGCGAAGCTCGACCCGAAAAAGCCGGTGGCGCTGCTGGTGCGCGATGAGAACGGCACCCGATTCGTGACCCTGCGGGCGGAGGAGTGAGCCCCCGGCTGACGCTCATCAGCCGGGAGTACTGCCACCTCTGCGACGAAATGCGGGCGGCCCTGGAGCAGTTCCGGGGCCGCTACGACTTCGAGGTGGACGTGGTCGACGTCGACCGGGACCCGGCCCTCGAGGAGCGCTGGGGTGACAAGGTGCCCGTCCTGCTCGATGGCGAGCGGGAAATCTGCCGCTATTTTCTCGACCACGCCGCCGTCGAGGCGCGCCTGGGGCGGATGAAGTAAAATTCGGCTTTCCGGGAGGGCACGTTCGGCGTGCCCTTTTCGTTGATGGGTGCCCCCGCACCCGCACCGGCCGCCGCCAGACCATGCAGCGCATCCGCAACTTCTCCATCATTGCCCACATCGACCACGGCAAGTCGACGCTCGCCGATCGACTGATCGAGCGCACGGGTGGGCTTTCCTCGCGCGAGATGGAGAGCCAAGTGCTCGACTCCATGGACCTCGAGCGCGAGCGCGGCATCACCATCAAGGCGCAGACGGCGGCGCTGCATTACAAGGCGCGCGATGGGCAGGAATACCTGCTGAACCTGATCGACACCCCGGGCCATGTGGATTTCAGCTACGAGGTGAGCCGATCGCTCTCGGCTTGCGAGGGCGCCCTGCTGGTGGTGGATGCCTCGCAGGGCGTGGAGGCCCAGACGGTAGCCAACTGCTACACCGCCATCGAGCTGGGCGTGGAGGTGGTGCCGGTGCTCAACAAGATCGACCTGCCCTCGGCCCAGCCGGAGCGTGTGATCCAGGAAATCGGCGACGTGATCGGCATCGATGCCACGGAGGCCGTGCGCTGCAGCGCCAAGACCGGCGAGGGCATCGACGAGGTGCTGGAGGCCGTCATCGCGCGCATCCCACCGCCGCGGGGTGCTGTCGATGCCCCGCTCAAGGCGCTGGTGGTGGACTCCTGGTTCGACAATTACGTGGGCGTCGTGATGCTGGTGCGCGTGGTCGATGGCGAAATTCGCCCGAAGGACAAGGTCAGATTGATGGCCACCGGTGCCCTGCATCAGGTGGAGCAGGTCGGCGTCTTCGCCCCGAAGTCGGTGCAGAAGGAATCTCTGTCCGCGGGTGAGGTGGGCTTTCTCATCGCCGGCATCAAGGAGCTCAAGGATGCGAAGGTCGGGGACACGGTCACGCGCGTGGACCGGCCGGCCTCGGAGCCCTTGCCCGGCTTCAAGGAAATCAAGCCGCAGGTGTTCGCGGGCCTCTACCCGGTCGAATCGAACCAGTACGAGGCCCTGCGCGAGGCGCTCACCAAGCTGCAGCTGAACGATTCCAGCCTCAAGTTCGAGCCGGAAACCTCGCAGGCGCTCGGCTTTGGCTTTCGTTGTGGCTTCCTCGGCCTGCTGCACATGGACGTGGTGCAGGAGCGGCTCGAGCGCGAGTACGACATGGACCTCATCACCACGGCCCCCACCGTGGTCTATCAGGTGGTCCTCAAGGACGGCACGGCGATCGACATCGACAACCCGGCGAAGCTCCCGGACCCGTCGAAGATCGAGGAGATTCGCGAGCCGGTCATCCGCGCGACGATGCTCATGCCGCAGGAGTACGTAGGCCCGGTGATCACGCTGTGCACGCAAAAGCGGGGCGCGCAGGTGAACATGCAGTACGTCGGGCGCCAGGTCATCCTCACCTACGACATGCCCCTGAATGAAGTGGTGATGGATTTTTTCGACAAGCTGAAAAGCGTCTCGCGCGGCTACGCGTCCCTCGACTACGAGTTCAAGGAATTCCGGGGCGGAGACCTGGTGAAGCTCGACATCCTCATCAATGGCGACCGCGTCGACGCCCTGTCGCTCATCGTTCACCGCGAGAACGCCGTCTACCGCGGCCGGGACCTCGCCAGTCGCATGCGAAAGCTCATCCCGCGCCAGATGTTCGACGTTGCAGTCCAGGCGGCGATCGGGGCCAATGTCATCGCCCGGGAAAACATCTCGGCGTTGCGCAAGAACGTGCTCGCCAAGTGTTATGGCGGCGACATCACCCGCAAGAAAAAGCTGCTGGAGAAACAGAAGGCGGGCAAGAAGCGCATGAAGCAGGTGGGCTCGGTGGAAATTCCCCAGGAGGCGTTCCTCGCCATCCTGCAAGTGGAGGATCGCTGAATGCAGGGCGGGCTGGACTGGGAGCTGGTTGCCATGGTCGCTGGGGCGGTTTCGGCGGCGTTCATTGTCTGGGACGGGGCGCTGCGCAAGGGCGAGCGCTCCGACGCCGTGCGCGGCATTCTCGAGGTGGCGTGGCCGGTGCTCTTCATCGCCGCCATGGGGATGCTGCTCAAGTTCACGGATTTCGCGGGCGTCTTGCTGGCGGCGGGCCTCATCACCGGGGCGATCTGGGCCTACGACCGCGCGATGCTCGCGCCCAAGCGCGCCGAGGCCGACGCGGAGCCTGCGGTAGTCGACATGGCGCGGGCTTTCTTTCCCGTGATCGTCGTGGTGTTTCTCGCCCGTTCGTTCTGGGTAGAGCCGTTCAAGATCCCGTCGGGGTCGATGAAGCCCACCCTGCTGGTGGGCGATTTCATCCTCGTCAACAAGTACACGTATGGCATCCGCCTGCCCGTGGTCAATCGCAAGGTGATGGACGTCGGGGAAGTCAAGCGCGGGGATGTGGTGGTGTTCCGCTACCCCGTCGATCCCAGCCTCGATTACATCAAGCGCGTCGTCGGGCTTCCGGGCGACGTGGTCGCCTACAACGGGCGGCAGATCTCGATCAATGGCACCCCCGTCCCATTCCAGCAAACTGGCACCTATGCAGATGCGGACACGGGCTACATGAGGCTTCCGGTTTTCTCGGAGAAATTGGGCGAGAAGACCCACGCCGTCATGGTGGTTCCGCCCGAGCCGCCGGTGAACCTGGCCGGCGTTCGCCAATTCCCGTCCCGGAACAACTGTGAATACAATGATTCCGGGTTCACCTGCCGCGTTCCTGCCGGCCATTACTTCGTGATGGGCGATAACCGGGATCAGAGCCTCGACAGCCGCTACTGGGGCTTCGTTCCGGACGATCACCTGAAGGGCCGCGCCTTCCTCGTATGGATGAATTTCGGTGACTTCAAGCGGATCGGCAATGGCATCCAATGAGGGCGCCCCTTCCCGCCGCCAGCGTCAGGGCCTCCCGCGGGAGCAGGGGGCCTCGCTGGTGCTCACCTTGCTGGGTTGGGGGATCGTTGCCATCGTGGGTGTTACCGCCGCCCGCGCCATACCCGCCTACGTTGAAGCAGCCTCCGTCAGGAAGCTGCTGAAGTCGATGGAACAGGCCGGCGAGACCAAGGGCTCCGTCCTCGAGATCCGGCGGGCGTTCGAGCGGCGAAACGTGATCGAGGGCATCACTTCCGTGACGGCCGACGACCTGGACATCACCAAGGAAGGCCGCGAGGTCGTCATCACGGCGTCGTGGTCGCGCAAGATTCCAATCGGCGGCAACGTGAATTTTTGCCTCGACTTCGTCGCCTCGAACCGGCAATAGGGCATGTCCCAGCCCCCCGGCAGTGACGGCCTGGCCGCGCTCGAGCGGCAGCTGGGGTACGTGTTTCGATCCCGCGCGCTCCTGGGCCGCGCGCTGACCCATCGCAGCTTCGGGTCCGACCATAACGAGCGACTCGAATTTCTCGGCGACGGCGCCCTCAACTTCGCCATCGCCTCGATCCTTTATGAGCGCCACCCGGGCATGGACGAGGGGGACCTCTCGCGGCTGCGGGCGTCTCTCGTGCGACAAGGCACCTTGCATGAGATTTCCGTGGGTCTGGGCATTGGCGGCATGCTCAAGCTGGGCGAGGGAGAGCTTCGTAGCGGTGGGGCGGAGCGGCCCACCATCCTCGCTGACGCACTCGAGGCGGTATTGGGCGCCGCTTACGTCGACGGGGGCTTCGACGTGGTCCGGGCGGCCGTCATCCACCTGTGGGGCCCCCGCCTCGAGCACGCCACGGGCGAGGCCCCAGCCAAGGACCCCAAGACGGCCCTGCAGGAGCGCTTGCAGGCGCGGCACCTGCCGCTGCCCGTGTACTCCGTGGTGGAGGTTCGGGGCGAGGCCCATCGGCAGGTCTTCAGGGTGCGCTGCGAAGTATCCGACCCGGCGGTGATGGCGGAGGGTGAGGGCGCCAGCCGGCGGTCGGCTGAACAGGCGGCTGCGCAAGCGGCGCTCGGCCAGCTGGCAGGAAAGGTTCGCTGACATGGCCACGTCTTCAGCCGCCGCCGCGCCCTCGGGCGAGCATCGCTCGGGGACCGTCGCCATCGTTGGACGCCCCAACGTGGGCAAGTCGACGCTTCTCAACGCCCTCGTGGGTGCGCACGTCTCGATCACCTCGCGCAAGGCGCAAACGACGCGCAACCGGGTTGTGGGGATCCGCACCGCGCCGGGGGCCCAGCTCAGCTTCGTGGACACGCCCGGTTTCCAGACGCGCTATGCCAACGCGCTCAACAAGGCGATGAACCGGGAGGTCAGTCGCGCGCTCGCCGATGTCGATGCCATTCTTCTGGTGGTGGAAGCAACCGGCTGGGACGAGCGTGACGACGCGATGCTCGGCCTCTTGCCGCCGGCGGCGCGCGTGGTGCTTGCGCTCAACAAGGTGGACCGCGTGAAGGATCGCCATGCGCTCGCCAGCCTGTTGGCGGCGTGCGGGGCCCGGCGCGACTTCGCGGCGCTGGTTCCCGTCAGCGCGGAGAAGGGGCGTGCGGTCGATGCGCTCGCGGCGGAGCTCGCTCGCTGCGTCCCGGAGGGCCCGCCTCTGCACGGGCCTGACGAAATCACCGACCGCCCCGAGCGATTTCTCGCCGCGGAACTGGTTCGGGAAAAGCTCTTCCGATTGCTCGGCGAGGAGATTCCCTACGGCACGGCGGTTGTCGTCGACCAGTTCGAGCAGGAGGGCGCCCTGCGGCGCATTCATGCCACCGTGTTCGTGGATCGGGATTCGCACCGTGCGATGGTGATCGGCGCCCGGGGCGAGATGCTCAAGCGGATCGGCACGGAGGCGCGCGTCGGCATGGAAGCGCTCTTCGGCGGCAAGGTGTATCTCGAGCTCTTCGTCAAGGTCAAGCGAGGCTGGGCCGATGACGAACGCGTGCTGCGCGACTGGGGCTTCGAGTGACCAGCGCAGCGCCGGGGCCGGATCGTGGCTTCGTCCTGCATGCCTATCCCTACCGCGAAACCAGCCTCCTGCTGCAGCTCTGGACGCGCGGGCACGGGCGGTTTGCCGCCGTGGCGAAGGGGGCCAAGCGGGCCAAGGGCGCGGCAAAGGCGCTCTTGCTGCCGTTCGTGCCCCTCGACCTGTCCTGGTTCGGCCGCGGTGAGGTGAAGACCCTCAAGCTCGCGGAGCCCAACGGGCTTGCGTTGCCGCTGTCAGGGGGGGCGCTGATGGCCGGCTTCTACGTGAACGAATTGCTGCTGAAGCTCATTCACCGCGACGACCCGCACGAAGGCCTGTGGGATGCCTACGCGGGTGCCGTGGAGTCGTTGCGGGCGCTGTCGCTTCGGGCGCTGGGGGTGCCTGGCCTGGTGGCGGCCGAGCCGGGCCTCGGCGAGCCACGCGCCGTGGAGCCCGTGCTGCGCAGGTTCGAGCTGGCGATGCTGAGAGAGCTCGGCTACGCGGCGGAGTTGGGCCGGGACATGTCAACGGGTGAGGCCATCGATCCCGCGCGCGACTACTGGTACGTGGCCGAGCGCGGGCCGGTCGCCTGGGACGGCGGGCCGGCGAGGGGGGATGCAGTAAAATTGCGCGGTCTGACGCTCATTCATCTCGAGCGCGGGGAGTTCGATGATCCGCTCACCGCGTCACAGGCCAAGTCCCTCATGCGCATGCTGATCAACCGCTGCCTCAACGGGCAGGAACTCGCCACCCGGGCGCTGGTTCGCGACCTTCAACGACTGGAGGACGCGCCGTGATCGAGCTGGGCGTCAACATCGACCACGTCGCGACCGTCCGGCAGGCCCGACGCACGTACGAGCCCGACCCGGTCTGGGCGGCCGTGGAGGCGCACCTCGGCGGCGCCGATGGCATTACGGTTCATCTGCGCGAAGATCGCCGCCACATTCAGGATGAAGACGTCCGGCGCCTTCGCGAGCTCACCCATATCAAGCTCAATCTCGAGATGGCCGCCACCGACGCAATGGTCGACTTTGCGCTCAAGGTGAAGCCGGAAATGGCGATGCTGGTGCCCGAGGGGCGCCAGGAGATCACCACCGAGGGTGGCCTGGACATCGTTGGCCAGGAGGCCCGAATCCGCGCGGTTGTGAAGCGGCTTGCCGATGCGGGCATCGTCACCAGCGTTTTCATCGATGCCGATGGCGCCCAGGTCGAGGCGGCGGCTCGGGTTGGCGCACGTGTGTGCGAGGTGCACACCGGCCCCTACGCCCACGTGTTCCACGCGCGCGGGCGCGATGCGGAGAGCCAGCCTGTGCTGGCAGAAATCGACAAGGTTCGTCGCGCTGGCGAGGCGATCCGGGGCCTGGGCATGCGCTTCAACGCCGGCCACGCGCTCAACTATGCGAACGTCGGGCCCGTCGCAGCCCTTGCGGGCGTGCGCGAGCTGCACATCGGTCATGCCATCGTCAGCCGCGCGGTGTTCGTTGGCATGCGGGAAGCTGTTCGCGAGATGAAGGCCTTGATGGTCACGGCCGCGCTGGGGGTCGCCAAGCCGTGAAGCTCGGGCCGGTGATGGTGGACGTGGCGGGGCTGGAGCTCACGCGCAGCGACATTGAGCGGCTTCGGCACCCGATGGTCGGCGGAGTGGTCCTGTTCGCACGCAACTTTGCCGCGCCACTTCAGCTCCTGCAGCTGACCTCCGCGATTCGCGCGCTTCGAGCGCCTTCACTGCTGATCGCCGTGGACCATGAAGGCGGGCGCGTGCAGCGCTTCCGGAACGGCTTCACCCCCATTCCCCCAATGCGGGCCCTGGGCCGGCTCTTCGATCGTGATCCTCGCCAAGCGGTTGCGGCCGCCAGGGGATGCGGCTATGTGATCGGGAGCGAATTGCAGGCTCACGGAGTGGACCTCTCCTTCGCGCCTGTTCTGGACGTGGATTACGGGGAGTCCTCCGTGATCGGGGATCGAGCGCTGCATTCGGACCCCCTGGTCATCGCCAAACTTGCCGAGGCGCTGCAGGCGGGGCTTGGCGCCGCGGGCATGACCTCGGTGGGCAAGCACTTTCCCGGCCACGGCTACGTGCGAGCAGATTCCCATTTGGAAATTCCCGTGGACGACCGCTCGCTCGCTGACATCCTTGCCGGCGACGTCGTTCCGTTCCAGCGCCTGGCGCGGGCGGGAATGGGCGGCGTGATGCCGGCGCACGTGATCTACCCGAAGGTGGACTCGAAGCCGGCCGGGTTCTCGTCGGTCTGGCTGCAGAAAATTCTGCGCAAGAAGCTCAAGTTCGACGGCGTCATCTTTTCCGACGATCTCGGCATGGAAGGCGCCAGCACCGCCGGCGGCATGGTGGCCCGCGCCAATGCAGCGCTCGACGCGGGCTGCGACATGGCGCTCATCTGCAACGACCCCAAGGCGCAGGACACCCTGCTCGAGGGGCTTGAGGCAAGGCCGATCGATGCGGCGCTGGCGCGGCGTCTCGAGCGCATCCGGGGCCGGGCCATCTCGGGCGATGGGCTTCGCGCCAGCGCCGCCTATCTCGACGCCAGCGACAAAGTCGCGCGCCTGCCCGCTCCCTGATCCAGGGTTCGGGGGGCTGCGTCCTGTTCCGCGCCCACAGTATTTCCTCCGTGCCTGACACAGCGTTCGACCCCAAGGCCTTCGTCGCCGGGCTTCCCAACCGGCCTGGCGTGTACCGTTTTCTGAATGCGGCGGGTGAGGTGCTCTACGTCGGGAAGGCGCGGGAGCTCAAGAAGCGAGTGGCTTCGTACTTCCAGAAGGGCCCGGCGAGCCCGCGCATCGGTCTCATGGTCTCGCAAATCACCCACGCGGAGACGACCGTCACGCGCACCGAAGCTGAAGCCCTCCTTCTCGAGAACAACCTCATCAAGGCGCTGAGCCCTCGCTTCAACGTGCTCTTCCGGGATGACAAGAGCTACGGCTACATCCTCGTGACCGGCCACCGATACCCCCAGATCCGCTTCTACCGCGGCGCCCAGGCCAAGGAGAACCGCTACTTTGGCCCCTTCCCCAGCGCCTGGGCGGCCCGGGAGACCATCGGGCACCTGCAGAAAATCTTTCGGCTTCGCACCTGTGACGACACGGTGTTTGCACACCGCTCGCGGCCGTGCCTGCTCGCCCAGATTCACCGATGCTCGGCGCCCTGCGTGGGCGCGGTGGGCGAGGCCGAGTACGCCCGTGACGTGGAGCATGCAGCCCAATTCCTCCAGGGCCGGGAAACGGAAGTGGTGGAGGAAATCACCGCCAAAATGAACGAGCTGGCCGAACGCCAGGAGTACGAGCAGGCCGCCCGTTTTCGCGACGAGATTCGCATGCTGCAACGGATCGTCTCGGGCCAGGCCGTGGAGTCCGCCGGGGCAAGGGATGCCGATATCGTCGCCGCCGTCGAGCGAGAGGGCGTCTGGGCCGTGACGCTCGCCATGGTGCGGGGCGGGCGGCACTTGGGCGACCGATCCTTTCACCCTCAAAATGCAGCAGGCACCGACACCAGCACCGTATTGGAAGCGTTTCTCGACCAGCATTACGCCGCGCAGGCAGTGCCCGCGCGCGTGATCGTCGACGGCGTGGAGGATTCGGCCAGCCTCACGCAGACGCTTTCGGAAGTCGCGGGCCGCCCCATCCAGGTGCTGACGCGGCCGCAGGGAGAGGCAAAGCTCTGGCTCGACATGGCGCGACGCAACGCCGAGCTGGCAGCCGTCACGAGGCTTGCGACCCAGGCGACCCAGGAGGCGAGGGCGGCGGCCCTCACGGCATTCCTCGGCGCGGAAATGCCAGTCGGACGCATCGAATGCTTCGATGTCAGCCATACCATGGGCGAGGCGCCGATAGCCTCGTGCGTGGTCTACGACAAGGGCGCAATGCAGCCCGCCGAGTACCGACGCTACAACGTGCGCGACGTGCAGCCGGGTGACGACTACGGAGCCATGCGATTCGCGCTTGAAGCGCGCTACCGCAAGGTTGCCCAGGGCGACGGGCGCGTTCCGGACCTGCTGCTCATTGACGGCGGCGCGGGCCAGCTATCCGCGGCGGAAGCGGTGCTCGCGGACCTGGGCGTAGCGGGCTTTCTTGTCGTGGGGGTAGCCAAGGGGGAGGAACGAAAGCCCGGCCTCGAGCAGTTCTTCATTTCTGGCGAGCCCGAGCCGCGCCGCCTGCCGCCCGACTCGCCGGCGCTGCACCTCATCCAGCAGGTTCGGGACGAGGCCCACCGTTTTGCGATCACCGGCCACCGCGCGAAGCGTGGCAAGGCGCGGGTGTCGTCCCGGCTCGAGGACATCGGTTCCGTGGGCCCGAAGCGGCGCCAGCGCCTGCTGGCGCACTTCGGCGGCCTGCAGGGCGTCCTCGCTGCGAGCATCGAGGACTTGTCGCGCGTGGAAGGCATCAGCCGTAAACTCGCGGAACGCATTTACAACGAGCTTCACTGAGTCGACTGCCGTGCCGGTCAACCTGCCGCTCCTGCTCACCTGGCTTCGCATCATCGCCATCCCGCTGTTCGTGGCGGTGCTGTATTTCCCGGAGGAGTGGATCTCCGCCCCAAGGGCCAACATTGTCTCGACCGCCATTTTCATCGGCGCGGCCGTGACCGACTGGGCCGACGGCTACCTCGCGCGACGCTGGAACCAGACAACCCGCTTTGGCGCGTTTCTCGACCCGGTGGCGGACAAGCTGATGGTGACCGCCGCCCTCATCGTCCTCGCCGAGAAGGGGCTGGTGGACCCGTTCGTGGCGCTCATCATCATCGGCCGCGAAATCACGATCTCGGCATTGCGGGAGTGGATGGCGCAGGTGGGCCACGCGGGCAGCGTAGCCGTGAATTTGCTCGGCAAGCTGAAGACCATCACCCAGTTGGTTGCCATCCCTTTTCTCCTTTTCGATGGCCAATTGCTCGGCTTGTTCCACACGAACCCGGTGGGCAGGGTCCTGATCTGGGTGGCCGCGATCCTGACCCTATGGTCCATGGTGGTGTACCTGCGCGCCGCCGTGGTGTCGGCCCGGTCGGCGTCGGGCCAGCGCTGAACCGGCAGCCGCTTGAGCCGGCCTGAGTGGCGGCAGGCGTCAGGTTGGGCTATAATTCGGGTCCCTTGCGGCAGTAGCTCAGTTGGTAGAGCGCAACCTTGCCAAGGTTGAGGTCGAGAGTTCGAGACTCTTCTGCCGCTCCAGTTTCCCTTCGGGGGGAGGCCAGCCTCCCCCCGAGTCTTTTCAGATCCCTGGTGCGCATTGCCCGGGGCCATCCGGCGGGGTGGCAGAGTGGTTATGCAGCGGCCTGCAAAGCCGTGGACGCCGGTTCGATTCCGACCCCCGCCTCCAGATAAATCAGCCAGTTACAGCGACGAGATTTCGCGCTCGCGCGTTTTGCTCCACTGGCGCTCCACGTGACGCCATCAGCGGGGGCACGACGTTCAGCCCGGCTGGAAGCGACGGCTGTGGCGAATCAATCTGGAGCGCGGGGTAGCGAGTGGCGCCCGCGCGCAGGTCGATGGGGCGGGTGGACGGTCCCCTGTCCAATTAGGCACCGGAAAACACGGAACAGGCCTGCTACTGCAGGGGTTTCATCCCCCGGAAGAACTTGATGGCTCCGTCCAGAGACAAATTGTTCCTGACGTTATCGGGATACACCACGACATCCGGAATGCCGTCGTTGTCGAAATCGGCGATCACCGACATGTACTTGTCGACGCGTTCCCTGGGCATCAATGTGAACTTTGTCAGGTCCCCCAGATTCAACTTCCTGAAGGTTTTGTCTTTCTGGTTGACATAGACCTTCACGATTTCGGCAGCCGTCCGATTGGCGGTTGACGATATGCTCATCACCAGATCGTCGTACCCATCGTTGTTGACATCGATGCACTCCATCTTGGTATCGAGAAACTCCGTCTCGCCCTGGATGGCGAGCTTTTCCCGAGCCAGCTCCCTGCCGTCGCTCTTGAACCAGAAGCCCGTATGCTCGATTACTGATTCGATGCTATCCATCGTAAGCTGAGATTGGCCCGCGTAAGGCTGCCGGAGGGCAGGAAAACTTGTCAGTCCGGCGATGAAGACTTCCCCGGCTCCATTGCGTACCGGGCAAAAGTTCTCGTTGCTGCCCGGGCCTCCACCCACGAGAATTTGCCTGTCTCCGTAGAGCGCGATATCGACAATTTTCCTGTCGCCCGAATAGATGATCCAGGGCACATTGGTCGCGAGGACCTGTGTGATGTCTGGCTTGGCGACATTAGTGGGCAACCACGTGACGCCGCTCAGATAAAACCCCTCGGCAGCGAGGTACCCCCGGTAGGGGGTATGTTGAACCAGCCGGTTGCTCGGCTTTCCGCCGATGGATAGGAACCTGAAACCCCAGCCAGAGCTGGACGACATTGGGGGAAGAACTCCATCCTGGATTGTTGCGAGGCCCGAGCCGTTCCACATGTACTTGTTGTTCTGCTTGAACTCCCCCAAGTCGTTCGGGGTTCCTGCTGCGGTCACAAAGGGCTTGCCTAGCGGGTCGAAACCGTAACCGATACTTCCGTAGTACTTGCCCGCCCCGGCCTTATACATTCGGTACTTACCATTGGGCTGGCTGATGTAGCACACGACGTAGCCGCTCATGTCCGAACCAGCATCGAGGCTGCGCCCGTCTGCCTGGTTCGTCGAGTAACAGACATCCTGGCGGCCATCTTCGTTGAGATCCACCACGGCATAGAGAAATCCCGAACAGGATTGGCTGTCTCGGGTTCCCTCAATGAACTTCTCTGTGGCATCGACAAACTTGCCGTTCGCCCCCAATTCGTAGATGACCGTTTCGCTCTTGCACTTCTCCAGAACTTGCCCCTGATTGGCGACGTCCTGCCCAGGGCCCTTGCTCAGGGTCATCAGCAATTCCGGCCGGCGATCGTTGTTCAGGTCCACCGCGACGGTTCCGTTAACCCTCGCGGCGAAGTAGTTGTAGTTGACTGGCCTGGATGGCTGGGCACTATCGAAAAACCAGTACTTGAGGGTCGGGTCCGGGAACGCTCCGGCAACCTCCTCAAGGTAAGGAAGCGCCGTGAAGGTCCCTGTGATGGTGCATGCTCCGGAGATCGGGCCGGCGGTCAAGGTGGCGCCTGCGACACGGATGGCGCCGCAATTCGCACTATTACTCGTTGCACCCGAGAAGCCAAAGCCGGTGGCCGCCGCGATCGAGCAGCTGGTCGTTCCACCACTGGGTACGGGGCTCGTACAGCTCAAGGTGCCGCCAGCGGAGCTCACACCAGTCACGGTGTAAGTGACGGCGGGCGGGGTGGTCTCCAATGGAGATCCCCCACCGCCCCCGCCGCAGGCGCTCAGGAAAAAGCACGCCCAAAGCGAAACTAACCTTTTCATCTTGTCGCTCCGCAAGGTCTCGCGAGTCGCAAGCCAATTTTTACCACGCAATGGAGTTTCCAAGTCTACGCTGGCTCTCACGAGGCGTTAACGCCCCCTCAGCGGATGTGGATGGGCATCCACCCAAACATGCACTGCCTCCTTAACGGATGGCAGGATCAGGAATGGATCACGGGCTACCGCTTGGCGCAACGGCACTCGCAACACGCAGACTTATCTGGACGCGGGCAACGCGGCCGACGCCGAGTAACTGCCGAGGGCAAGGGTCGCGCTGATGAAGGAGGCTGCCAAGCGATCCATGGGGAACCTTCCCGGACAAGCGCGATTTCTGAGGATCTTAACGCCCCAAACGGTACGGCTCCTCGAAGTCCAGGAAATCTCTTTCGTTCAGCGCGCCGTCGATCCATGCCTTGACGGCACCGAGCTTGGCCACGCGGTCCATGTACTCGCGAATCGCCACAGGCACCGGGAGGCAGTACGTTTCCAGGCGCATGACCACCGGTGCGTAGAAGGCATCGGCGATGGTGAATTCGCCAAAGAGCATGGGTCCTCCATGCTCTCGCAGTAGGGCAGACCACATCTCGACGATGCGGGCCAGGTCGGCGCGCACGCGCGGCTTGTCACGCAGGGCGATGGCGCCGGCGTCGGGCAGGCTGGCTTCGATGTTCATGGGGCAATCCGAGCGCAGCGCTGAAAAGCCGCTGTGCATTTCCGCGCAGATGCTGCGTGCTCGGGCTCGATGCGCTGATTGCTGCGGCCAGAGTTGGCGGTCAGGAAATCGCTCGGCCAGATACTCGGCGATGGCCAGGGTGTCCCATATAGCGAGAGCGCCATCGACGAGCACGGGCACTTTGCCCGCCGGGCTCAGTTCCGCCACCCGTTTCTTGAAGCGGGAATCGGGCGAGAAGCCATCGAAGCGCACCATGACCTCTTCGAACTCGATGCCTGACTGTCGCATGAGCACCCAAGAGCGCATGGACCACGACGAGTAGTTTTTGTTTCCGATATAGAGCTGGAGCATGGTGGTGATGGGTGCTCGTTGGCGATAGGGCCGTCTAGGAGCGAGGCTTGGGCAGGATATTCAAAGTGGCCTCGAGGACCTTTCGATCCTCCGGGTCCGGGAGCTGCGCTGTCAGCGAGTGCGCCGTTTCATAGTGGGATGTGTGAGCGACGGCGTCATGGTTGGCGGCCGCGACGTTAGCCGCCACCGCGTGGGCGAGGGCCACCTCCCAAGGCTGGGCAGTGCCCGATAGGAACACAGGCTGTGACGCAGCGAGATAGCGCGTCGCAGATCCCGCCAAACCCAGTAGTGCGTGCACGTGTGCGAGCAGCTGTGCAGCGTGAGACCGCTGGCTTTCGTTGCCGACGATTCCCCAGAAGTGCATTGCCGCGTGGGCAGCGTGCAGCATCTCCTGATCTTGCGCCGGCGTTCGCGAGGCAGCCTCCGTCAAGGCCCAAGCTCGATTATTAGCCTGGCCCGCGAGCCGTCGCTGCCAGATTGCCGTTTCCTCAGGCGTTGGCTTTTCAGTCATGTCAGTTTGGGCGCAGCATCCTGGCGAGCTCGCCGGATTCCCGAAGGGCGTTGAGATTCTCGAAGCCGCCGACGAGGACGCCTTTGACGAACACCATCGGGAACGTGGGCCAGCCCGCCCACATCTTGAGGGCGTTCCGACGCCGCCAGCCCGACAGGTAGCTGCCGTGCTCGATGTAATGGTGGGCGATCCCGGCTGAGCGCAGCAGGGCACACGCCTTTCGGGGGAACGGATTCCACCGCATGCCGATGACCACGACATCGTGGGCCTCGAGGGCTGCCTCGACTTCCTCGACGAAACCGCGGTAGTGGTTGGCGACCCGCTTTCGAATGGCAGCGTGGAGACGATTTTCGGGAAGGATCAGTCGGCTCATGGAGGGCTCCCACGCTCAAAACATACGTCCATGCTACTCGCCGGGGGGGGGCTGCGCGGTCCAATGGCGCTCCGCGGACGCCCCCGCCTCCAACGTTTCCTGCGTGACGCCCGTGTTGCCATTCCTCGGCCCGTGGCTGAATATCGCGGCATGACCGACCGTGACGAATCCTCCCCGGCCTGGCGAGTCCCGCCGAGCGCCTACCTCGCCAGGCGCGAAGCGCCGTACCACGTCCCTCGCGACCCGATTTCCGTCTACGTCACCATGCGCGACGGCGTGCGGATCGCGGTCGACGCTTACCTGCCACGAGGCAGCGGCGCTCCTGCGGCTTTTCCCACGATCGTGATCGCCACGCCGTACTACCGGCGATTTCGCACGGAAGGCGAGGGCGTTGAGAATTCGCCGATGGCGTTTCGCTATCGGGATGCCTTCGTTCCCCGCGGATATGCCGTCGTCGTGATCGATGTGCGTGGCACGGGCGCGAGCTTCGGCAGCCGCGACTCGTTCCGCTCGCCCAAGGAGCGGGATGACTTCGGCGAGATCGCCGAGTGGATCGTCAGCCAGCCGTGGTCGAACGGCGCCATCGGGGCCACGGGCATCTCCTATCCCGGCGCGGCGTCGGTGTTCCTCGCGGGCACCGGCCACCCGGCGGTGAAGGCCATCGCGCCGCTCTTCGTCATCAACGAGATCTACGGCGACCAGCTCTATCCGGGTGGCATGTTGTCCAAGGTGTGGGTCGAGACGTACAACGATTGCATCGTCTCCCTCGACCACAATCGCACGAGCGAGCTGAAGAAATACGCCTACTTCAAGGATGACCGCTTGCGGGGCGTCGCGCCGGTGGATGCGGACCCGGATGGCGTGTTGCTTGCGCAAGCGATGGCCGAGCACAAGCAAAGCTTCAACCTGAAGGACGCTGCGGGAGAGTATTTCTACCGGGGCGAGGGGCTCGCCCACGATCCCGCCCTCACGCTTGAGGTGTGCAGTCCGTATCACTACTTCGACCACATCCGGCCGGATGTCGCGATCTACTCGGTTTCCGGCTGGTTCGACGGCTCGGGCTATAGCAATGCCACCATCAGCCGCTTCCTCACGCTCAATCGTGACCGACACCATTTGCTGCTGGGCCCCTGGGACCACGGCGCGCGCACCAACGGGTCACCCTGGCGCGATGCGCAGGCGCCGGCGTTCAACCTGTTCGCGGAAGTGATTCGCTTCTTCGACCACTACCTCATGGGGTTGCCCACGGGCATGGACCAGGAGGCGAGGGTGCATTACTTCACCGTGCACACCGAGCGGTGGCAGTCGGCACCGGATTGGCCGCCAGCCCCGCGCAATGCGCAATTGTTCCTGTCAAAGGGAAAGCTGGAGAGCCAGTCGCCCGCTCAACCATCCGCGGTCGAGTATCAGGTGGACTTCACCGTGACTACGGGGCGCCAGACCCGATTCGAGCGCCTGGGCCTGCAAGACGTGCCCGTCTATTACGGCGACTGGGGCGGGCGAGACGACGCAATGCTTTGCTTCGAGACTGCGCCCTTCGAGCAGGACATGGAGCTCTCCGGCCATGTCATTGCGCATCTCACGGTGTCGTCGAGCGAGGCGGACGCGGCGGTGTTTCTTTATTTGAGCGAGGTGGATGCGCAAGGCAAGAGCCACTACGTCACGGAAGGGTTCCTCCGCGCGTTGCACCGGAAGACGGCCACCCCCCCGGAAAATTACCGATGCGATTGGACCTACCGGCGCTTCACCCGAGCTGATGCCGCTTTGATGAAGCCGGGTGAGCCTGAGGTACTCGAGGTGACGCTGCTGCCGATCTCGTGGGCCTTCGCCAGGGGAAGCCGGCTGCGGCTTTCCATCGCCGGTGCGGATGCTCTGCACTTTCCCCAGGTGCCGCATGGCCGGCCGCCAAGGCTCACGATTCATTGCGGTGGTGCGAGGGGCTCGCGTCTCGCGCTGCCGCTCAGGCCTCGGCTAGACTGAAGGCAAAGGCCGTCGTGATCGTCCCCATTCGATTCTGCTCAAAGGAGAACCCGTGAGAGCCCTTCCCTCGTTTTGCCCCGCGCGCCGTGCTGCCATTGCATTCAGCGCCGCGGTGCTGGCGTTTCCCCTGATCGCGGCCGCGCAGTCCGATTACCCCAGCCGTCCGATCAAGATCATCGTGCCATGGCCTGCCGGGGGAGCGACGGATAACGTCGCCCGGGTGGTAGCGCAAAAGATTTCGCCGGTTTTGAAGCAGCCCGTGGTGGTGGAGAACCGCCCCGGGGCTACGGGCACCATTGGCACCCAATCGGTCATCCAGTCGCCGGCCGATGGCTACACGCTGCTGTTCCTGGCAGCAAGCCTGCACACCTTCAGCCCGCATCTGATGAAGGACATGAAGTTCGACACCGTGTCTGACATCACGCCCATCTCCGTGAGCGTGCAGTTCCCGTATGTGCTGGCGGTGAATACGGACAGCCCGTACAAGACCGTAGGAGACTTGGTGAAAGCCGCCAGGGCGCAACCCGGCAAGCTCGCCTACGGCTCGTTCGGCGTGGGTAGCGGCCCCAATATCATCTCGGAGCTCTTCAAGCAGCAAACCGGCACCGACATCCTGCACGTCCCCTACAAGGGCGGGTCGCAGGTGACGGCGGCGCTGATGGGCGGCGAGATTCCCTTCATGTTCGACTCGCTACCCTCGCCTCTGGGGCAGATTCGCGGCGGCAAGTTGCGCGCGCTGGCAGTGACGGGCGCCACGCGCTCGTCGCTGGTTCCCGAGGTGCCGACGCTCAAGGAATCCGGCGTCAACATCGAGGCGATCATCTGGCTGGGCCTAGGTGGGCCGCCCAAGCTGCCGCCGGACGTGACGGCCAAGCTCTTCGATGCCATGAAGCAGATCTCTACGGACCCAGACCTTCAGAAGCGCATGGCCGACATGGGCGCCGAGGCCACTGTGAGCAAGTCGCCCGAGCAATTCCGCCAGTTCATGCTCGCCGAGCGAGAGCGCTGGGGAAAGGTGATTCGCGAGGCGAAGATCTCGGCGAATTGAGAGGATTCCCAGGCGACTAACACGGGGCTGAGGGGCTCCGGTGCGCTGCCAATGTGCAGCGTTGCTGGCCTTGCGCGTCAAAGTTGCCAGGCTGCAGCCACGCCTCGAATGCGGCCTTGATCGCCGGCCAATCGCCATCGACTATCGCGAACCAGGCCGTATCTCGGGTTCGCCCTTTGTAAATCATGTGTTGGCGGAAGATGCCCTCGAACTGAAATCCCAGTCGCAGGGCCGCGCGCCGTGATGGGGCGTTCAGGCTGTCGCACTTCCACTCGAAGCGCCGATAGCGCAGGTCATCGAAGGCGCGCTTCATCAACAGAAACACCGCCTCGGTCGCGCCAGGTGTGCGCTGCAGTTTCGGTGAGAAGTTGATGTGGCCGACCTCAATCACGCCATTGGCGCGGTCGATGCGCATGAGGGACTCCACGCCTACCGCCTGGCCGGAATGCTTGTCGACGACGGCGTAGAACAGCGGGTCTTCCGTCGAAGCGGACTTCGCCACCCACTCCCGGAACGCCTCGCGCGTGCGCGGCTTGTCGGAGAAGAGGTAGGTCCAGTTTCGGCCCTCGGGATCGGACTCGTGGGCGGCAAAGAGCTCGTCCGCATGCCGCGCCGGGTCGAGCTGTTGCAGCCGAATGAAGCGCCCGTCGAGGGCAATTGGGTCGGGATACGGGCGGGCCGTCCAATTGGGGAGGGCGGGGCCGACGGGTTGCGGCGCGTTGGCATTCTTCATCGGGTGGCCTTGCGTGCTTGCGTGGGGGTAACACCGTAGGCGGATCGGTATCGACGCGTGAAGTGTGCCGCATCCGCGAATCCCGCCTCGGCGGCCACGTCGGAAACGGCGCGACCGGTCTCCAGCAGCAGTTGGTGCGCGTGTCGCAGGCGCAGCTGCCTCGCATAGGTGGCCGGGCTTACGCCCAGCTCGGCCCGGAACACGCGCTCGAGTTGCCGCACGCCGATTTTCAATTCCGCGGCCATGTCCGCCACCGACATGCGGCTATCGACGTTGCGCTCGAGAAGCAGCAGCGCGCGCCGCACCCAGACGTTCTGCGCGGTCTCCGTGCCAGCGGGCTGCGGCGTCGCGGAGGGCAGCGGTGCCTTCTCGATGAGGATGCGCAGTGCCTTGCGCGATTCCGCCTTGCCGACCTGGCGCTCGATCAAGTGCGCGGCGAGATGGGTCACGCTCGTTCCACCCGCGCAGGTGATGCGGTCTCGATCCGTGACGAAAAGCGGGCTTGAGGTGACCTCGTGCCGCGGAAACTCACGCGTGAACTCGCGGTAGTGAAACCAGCTCACGCACGCGCGGTAGCCATCCAGGAGGCCCGCACGCGCGAGGATGAAGCTGCCCGTGCACACGCCCGCCAGGGGAACGCGCTGCTGCGCGCAGCGCTTCAGGAATTTGATGAGGCGGGCGTCGATGCGTCGCCCGCCGCTGATGAGGCCGCCCACGACCACCACGATGTCGTGGCTCCCCGCTTCGTCCAGGCGAAGCGTGGGCGTCACTTCGACGCCGCAACTCGCCCGGATGGGCGCGAGGTCAGGCGAGAGCACCTCCCACTGGCAGCGCACAGGTCGGCTGCGATCGCCCTCGTCAGCCGCCAGGCGCAGGGCGTCCACGAACGAGGAGAACGCCACCAGCGTGAAGGAGGGCTGCAGGACGAATCCCACTCGCAGCGGGCGCGGGGCAGCGGGTTTGGGGGCGGCGTGACGCAAACGGGCTATCTCATGTCGTAATTGGACAAGGTCGGCATTGTGCCCGATGGTTGAATCCTTCGCAGTCAGACTCGAAGCCTGACTGGGAAACCATGGCCATCAGCGTTTTTGATCTTTTCAAGGTAGGCATCGGGCCCTCCAGCTCCCACACCGTTGGGCCAATGCGGGCGGCCGGGAGGTTCGTCCGCGGCCTCGAGGCGGGAGGGCTGCTGGCGCGGGTAGCCACGGTGCAGGCGGAGCTCTACGGGTCGCTTGGCGCCACGGGCAAGGGGCACGGCAGCGACAAGGCCGTTCTGCTGGGCCTCGAGGGCGAAACGCCGGAGGGCGTGGATCCGGGCTCCGTGCCCGATCGCCTGCACCGCATTCGCAGCGAGGAAACCATCCGCTTGCTTGGCCGGCGCGCCGTGGCCTTCCGCGAGGAGCATCTCGTCTTCCACCGGCGCCAGAGCCTGCCGTTCCATCCCAATGGCATGACGCTCGAGGCGAGGGACGCAGATGGGGCCTCGATCGCGAAGAAGACGTACTACTCCGTCGGTGGCGGCTTCGTGGTGGATGAGTCCCAAGCGGGCGCGGACCGTATCCAGGCGGACAGCACACGCCTGCAGTATCCGTTTCGCTCGGGCGCCGAGCTGCTCGAGCGGTGCCAGAAGCACGGTCTCTCGATCAGCAGCTTGATGCTCGAGAACGAAAAGGCATGGCGGCCGGAGGCCGAGGTTCGCCAGAAGCTGCTTGCCATCTGGGACGTGATGCAGCAGTGCGTGGCGCGCGGCTGCCGCGAGGAAGGGACGCTGCCGGGCGGCATGCGCGTCAAGCGTCGCGCGGCCGAACTGCACCGCAAGCTCTCCCGTTCGCCCGAGGCAGGATTGCGCGACCCGTTGACGGCGCTCGATTGGGTGAATCTTTACGCGTTGGCCGTGAACGAGGAAAACGCGGCCGGGGGCCGCGTAGTCACGGCGCCCACCAATGGCGCGGCTGGCATCGTGCCGGCTGTGCTGCATTACTACCTGCGCTTTCAGCCTGGCGCCAACGAGGACGGCGTGGTGCGCTTTCTGCTCACCGCCGCCGCCATCGGCATCCTCTACAAGGAAAACGCCTCGATCTCTGGCGCCGAAGTGGGCTGCCAGGGCGAGGTCGGCGTGGCTTGCTCGATGGCGGCCGGGGCGCTCGCCGAAGTGATGGGGGGCACGCCGGCGCAAGTGGAAAACGCGGCCGAGATCGGCATGGAGCACAACCTGGGCCTTACCTGCGACCCGGTCGGTGGCCTTGTGCAAGTGCCCTGCATCGAGCGCAACGCCATGGGGGCGGTGAAGGCGATCAACGCTGCGCGCATGGCCATGCGAGGCGATGGCACGCACTTCGTCTCGCTCGACAAGGTGATCAAGACCATGCGCGACACCGGAGCCGACATGAAGCTCAAGTACAAAGAGACCTCCCGCGGCGGGCTCGCCGTCAACGTGATTGAATGCTGAGGCCCTGAGGAGAACGCGATGTCCCGTTATTCGATATTTTCCCTGGCGCGGAACGCGCTCTCGTACCACGAGAACTGGTCGCGGGCGTGGCGCAGCCCCGAGCCCAAGCGCGAGTACGACGCGATCATCGTTGGCGGCGGTGGCCACGGCCTCGCGACCGCGTACTACCTGGCGAAGGAGCACGGCATCACCAACGTGGCCGTGCTCGAGAAGGGCTGGATCGGCGGCGGCAACACGGGCCGCAACACCACGATCGTGCGCTCGAACTATCTGTGGGACGAAGCCACGCACCTCTACGAGAAGGCGATGAAGCTCTGGGAGGGGCTCTCGCAGGACCTCAACTACAACGTCATGTTCAGCCAGCGCGGCGTGCTGAACCTGGGCCACACGCTGCAGGACATGCGCGACATCGAGCGGCGCGTGAACGCCAATCGCCTGAACGGCATCGATGGCGTGGTGCTGGACACGAAGGGGGTGAAGGAGATCGTTCCCATCATCAATGACTCGCCCAACGCGCGCTACCCGATCCTCGGCGCTTCCTTTCAGCCGCGTGCCGGCGTGGCGCGCCATGACGCCGTCGCCTGGGGCTTTGCGCGCGGGGCGGACCAACGCGGCGTGGACATCATCCAGAACTGCGAGGTGAAAGGGATTCGCCGGGAGAACGGTTGTGTCGTCGGCGTGGAGACGAACAAGGGGTTCATCGCCTCGAAGAAAGTGGGCGTGGTAGCCGCCGGGCACTCGAGCGTCATCGCCAGCATGGCAGGCATCCGGCTGCCGCTGGAGAGCCACCCGCTGCAGGCGCTGGTGTCGGAGTCCATCAAGCCGTGCATTCCCACCGTGATCATGTCCAACGCCGTGCACGGTTACATCAGCCAATCGGACAAGGGCGACCTGGTGATCGGCGCTGGCATCGACTCCTACGTCGGCTACGGGCAGCGTGGCAGTTATTCGATCATCGAGGGCACGCTCGCCGCCATTGTCGAACTGTTTCCGACCTTGAGCCGCGTACGAATGAACCGCCAGTGGGGCGGCATCGTGGACGTGTGTCCCGACGCCTGTCCGATCATCAGCCTCACGCCGGTAAAGGGGCTCTACTTCAACTGTGGCTGGGGCACGGGCGGCTTCAAGGCCACGCCGGGCTCGGGCTGGGTGTTCGCGCACACCATCGCGCAGGATCGGCCCCATGAGCTCAATGCCGCGTTTTCGCTCGACCGCTTCTCGACCGGCCATCTGATTGACGAGCACGGCGCCGCTGCCGTGGCTCACTGAGGAATCTCGCCATGCTGATCCTTCATTGCCCCTGGTGCGGCCCCCGCAGCCAGACCGAGTTCGCCTACGGCGGCGAGGCGCACATTGCGCGGCCCCTGAGCCCCGAGTCCCTGTCGGATGCCGAGTGGGCCGACTACCTGTTCATGCGCAAGAACCCCAAGGGCCGGCACCTGGAGCAGTGGGGCCACGCCATGGGCTGCCGGCGCTGGTTCAACGTCGAGCGGGATACCGCCACCTACGCGATCCAGGGCTCCTACAAGATGGGCGAAGAGCCCCCGGGGGGGCAGCGATGAACGCGCAACGCTTTCGGCTGCCGAGTGGCGGGCGCGTCGACCGATCGCGGCCAGTGTCGTTTCGCTTCAACGGCAAGCACTACGCAGGCTACGCTGGCGACACGCTTGCCTCGGCGCTGCTCGCCAACGGAGTCTCGATGGTGGCGCGAAGCTGGAAGTACCACCGGCCGCGCGGCATCGTTTCTGCGGGAGTCGAGGAGCCGAACGCGCTCGTGCAGCTGGAGGAGGGCCGGTACACGGTGCCCAACGCGCGCATGACCGAGACGCCGCTCTACGAGGGGTTGGTGGCACACAGTGTCAATGCGTGGCCCAGCCTCGACTGGGACCTGCTCTCGATCAACAGCCTTTTCGCGAGGCTGATGCCGGCCGGGTTCTATTACAAGACCTTCATGTGGCCCAAGTCGTTCTGGATGAAGTACGAGCATTTCATCCGCAAGGCGTCGGGGCTGGGGCGGGCGCCGGAACACGTCGACCCCGACACCTACGACAAGACCAACGCCCATTGCGACGTGCTGGTGGTCGGCGGCGGGCCGTCGGGCCTCGCGGCAGCGCTCGCTGCTGGACGGACGGGTGCCCGGGTCATTCTTGCGGACAACGGCGAAGAGTTCGGCGGGCTGCTGCTCGATTTAGCCCGTGCCCGCATTGATGGCCGGCCTGGCGCGGAATGGGTTGCCAACGCCGTAGCTGAGCTCTCGCGCATGCCGGATGTGACGCTGCTTCCGCGCAGCACGGTCTTCGGCTACCACGACCAGAATTACCTCACGATCGCGCAGCGCCTCACGGACCATCTGCCGGTGGCTTCCCGGCGGGGCCGCCGGGAGCGGGTGTGGCGCGTGCGGGCGAAACGGGTGGTGCTGGCCGCCGGAGCCTTCGAGCGGCCGCTCGTGTTCGGCAACAACGACCTGCCCGGCATCATGCTCGCGTCCGCAGCATCGACGTATTGCAACCGCTACGGTGTGCAACCCGGATCCCGGGCCGTCCTGTTCACCAACAACGATGGCGCATACGAGACGGCCCTCGACCTTCGGGCGGCGGGTATTCCTGTCGTGGCGGTGGACGTTCGCCACGCGCCGGTCGGCCCTGGTGTCGAGGCAGCTGCCGCGGTGGGCATCGAAATCATCCGCGGCTCGGTGATCACGGAAGCGCACGGCGGGCGTCGCGTGGATTCCGTGCGTGTTGCTTCGGTCGACGAACCGGGCGAGCGCATTACCGGCGGTGTGCGCGAGATCCGTTGCGACCTCGTTGCCACGTCGGGAGGCTGGAGCCCTGCCGTGCACCTGCACGCGCAATCGGGTGCCCGACCCCGTTTCGACGACGCGCGAGCCTGTTTCGTCCCGGGCACGGCTCTTCAGGCCGAGCGCTCCGTGGGGGCCTGCAACGGCGCCTTCCAGTTGGCGGAGTGCCTCTCTGACGGGTTCGCGGCAGGGGCCGAGGCGGCTGTCCTCGCGGGACGCGCGGGCCATGCGGGCTCCCCGCCGCAATCGGGCGCTTCCGAGGGCCTTGCGTCGTCGCTGCAACCCCTATGGCTGGTTCCGGGCGAACACCCGCCCGGGCGGGGACCGAAGCAGTTCGTCGATCTGCAGAACGACGTAGCAGCTGCGGACATCCTGCTTGCGGTGCGGGAAGGCTTTCACTCGATCGAGCACGTGAAGCGCTACACGGCGCTGGGCTTCGGCACCGACCAGGGCAAGCTTGGCAACATCAACGGCATGGGCATCGTCGCCCAGGCGCTGGGTCAGGACATGGCGAGCACCGGTACGACGACTTTCCGGCCGAACTTCACGCCGGTGACCTTCGGCGCCATTGCCGGCCGGGAGATGGGCGACCTGCTGGATCCCATTCGCCAGACGCCGATGCACGACTGGAACGTCTCGCGTGGCGCACCGTTCGAGAACGTTGGCCAGTGGAAACGGGCGTGGTACTACCCGAAGCCGGGAGAAGACCTGCACGCCGCGGTCAATCGGGAATGCCTCGCGGTTCGCAACGGCGTGG
>JAFMJY010000180.1 GCA_017853245.1 Burkholderiales bacterium
ACATTCACATGAGCGCCCGCACCACGGACGACTACGAGCGCATGGCCGCCGCCGGAATCGTGGCGGTCATCGAGCCCGCCTTCTGGGTGGGGCAACCCCGAACGAGCGTGGGCTCCTACGTTGATTACCTCTCCAGCCTCGTTGGCTGGGAGCGTTTCCGGGCATCGCAGTTCGGCATTCGCCACTACTGCACCATCGGCCTCAACAGCAAGGAGGCGAACAACGAGGCGCTCGCCGAGCAGGTAATGGACGTGCTGCCCCTCTTCCTTGCCAAGGAAGGCGTGCTGGCCGTGGGTGAAATCGGCTACGACGACCAGACGTCCGCCGAGGACAAGTACTACCGCGCGCAACTGTCGCTCGCCCGCGAGATGGACCTGCCCGTTCAGGTTCACACGCCGCACCGCGACAAAAAGCAGGGCACCGCGCGCAGCATGGACGTGGCGCTCGAGATGGGCCTCACGCCGGACAGCGTCATCATCGACCACAACAACGAAGAAACCGTGCAGGCGGTGCTCGATCGCGGGTTCTGGGCCGGTTTCACGCTCTATCCCGAGACCAAGATGGGCAGCGAGCGCATGGTCGGAATCGCCCGCAAATATGGCTCCGAGCGGATCATGATCAACTCCAGCGCCGACTGGGGCCGTTCCGACCCGCTGTCGGTGCCGAAGACCGCGCAGCTCATGCTCGATAGCGGCATTGCGCGAAGCGATGTCGAGGCCATCTGCTTCGGCAACGCGCTCGCCGCCTTCGGCAAGGGTGACCGCATGCGGGAAGAGGAGCTCCTCGCGGCCGCGCCTCGCGACGAGCGCCTCCTGTACATGGGCAATTCGGTGCTGCGCGGCCAGACGCCTCGCGTCGACGGCACGTCGGAGTCGACCCAGCATGCCGCCTAGGAAGTCAGGCGACTCGCCGCTCTCCCTCGTGAACACCCAGGCGGGGGCTGCCGAGCAGCCCACTGCCTCCGGCGCGCCCGTTTACCGGCAGCGCTTCTCGGTTAGCTACGAGTATCCGGTTTATTTCACCGACGATGTCTTCGGGGCCGACAACCTCATCCTCGAGGAGGCGCTCTGCGAGCTGGAGCCCTCGCGCGAGCAGCGTGTGGTGTTCTTCATCGATGCCAACGTGGCTGCCGCGTCCAGGATGCTCAAGGAACGGATCACGGCTTATGTGAATGCGCGGCCGGGCCGACTCAAGCTTGTCTGCACGCCGGAGGTTCTCGCCGGCGGCGAGCACGTCAAGAATGACCCGGCGCTCGTCGAGCGCCTGCAGCGCCGCCTGTGCGACCTTGGCATGGATCGCCACGCCTGGGTGGTCTGCGTCGGCGGCGGGGCGCTGCTGGACCTCGTGGGCTACGCAGCGGCCACCACACACCGCGGCGTCCGGCACATTCGCATCCCGACGACGGTGCTCGCGCAGTGCGACTCGGGCGTGGGCGTGAAGAATGCCGTCAACGCCTTCGGCAAGAAGAATTTCCTCGGCTGCTTCGCGCCGCCCCACGCGGTCATCAACGACGCGAGTTTTCTGGAGACCCTGCCGCAGCGGGACCGGATTTGCGGCCTCGCCGAGGCGGTGAAGGTGGCGCTCATTCGCGACGCCGTGTTCTTCAATTGGCTGGAGTCGAGCGCAGATGCGCTGCACCGGGGTGAGCCGCGCGCCATGGCGCAAGCCATCCGTCGCTGCGCGGAGCTTCACATGCGCCAGATCGCCCATGGCGGCGATCCCTTCGAGCGAGGCAGCGGCCGGCCGCTGGACTTCGGGCACTGGTCGGCGCACCGGCTCGAGGCCCTCACGCACAACGACGTCCGCCATGGCGAGGCGGTGGCCACCGGGGTGGCGCTGGATACGCGGTATTCCGTCCAGGTGGGCATGCTCGAGCCCGGTGCCGACAAACGAGTGCATCAGCTGCTTTCGCGGCTGGGGCTTTGCCTGTGGCACCCGGCGCTGCTTTCTCGCGACGACAACGGCCGCTATGCGCTTCTGGACGGGCTCGAAGAATTCCGGGAGCACCTGGGCGGCGAGCTCACCGTCACGATGCTGCGGGGGATCGGCCGGGGCGAGGAGATCAACGTCGTCGATCACCAGCAAGTGCTCGCGGCCATCAAGTGGCTGCAGCAGCAGGAAGGCGGCAGGTGAGAGTGGGTGGTGCCCACCTCGGATACTGCACGAACGTTCATCCGGGTGAGAGCTGGGCAGAGATCGACGCGAGCCTCCGGCTGCACCTGCCGGAGGTCAAGCGGCACGCAGCGCCCCACGAACCGTTCGGGGTGGGGTTAAGGCTCTCGGCCCGGGCCGCCGAGGAGTTGGACGCACCTGGCGCGATCGACGCCTTCCTCGCCTTTCTTCGCAGCAACGACCTCTACGTCTTCACGCTGAACGGCTTCCCGTTCGGCGATTTCCACGGCACGCCGGTCAAGGAGTCGGTCTACCGACCGGATTGGTCCGACGCCGCCCGTCTCGACTACACGCTTCGGCTTGCGCGTTTGCTCGCGACGATTGCCCCGGCGGGTGGGCTTCGCGAGGCGAGCATCAGCACGCTGCCCGGAACGTTCAAGGCATTCGTGTCTTCCTCGAGCGAGGGCGCATCGCGCATCGCCGACGCCCTCGTGGCTTGCGCGGCAGGGCTCGTGGACATCGAACGCAAGACCGGGTGCCGCATCACGCTGGCCCTGGAGCCGGAACCGTGCTGCCTGCTGGAAACCATCGACGAAACCGTGCAGTTCTTCACCGAGCGCCTCTATTCGCCGGCGGCGGTGGCCCAAATGGCCCGCCTGAGCGGGCTGGATGCAGCCTCGGCCGCTGAAGCGCTTCGTCGTCACCTGGGGGTCTGCCTCGACTTGTGCCACGCCGCAGTGGAGTTCGAGGACCCCGCGGAGTGCGTTGAGGCCTTGCGACGCGCGGGCATTCCCATCGCGAAGGTGCAGGTTTCGGCGGGGCTCCGGCTGCCACGTGTTTCGGAGGCCGCCGTCGCATCGCTCGCCACGCTGGCCGATGGCGTTTACCTTCACCAGGTGGTGGAGAAACACGGCGAGGCGCTGGTTCGTTACGCGGACATCGATGTCGCTTCAACCGCAGGTCGCTGGCGGGAGGCGGACGTCGAATGGCGGGTGCATTTTCACGTTCCCGTGTTCCGGGA
>JAFMJY010000181.1 GCA_017853245.1 Burkholderiales bacterium
CAGCGCGCGCTTCTCGCGCTCGGCGGTGATCTGCGCCTGCATCGCGCGCAGGATCGACTCCGGCGGCGTGAGGCTCTTGATCTCATAGCGCAACACCTTGATGCCCCAGGTGCGCCCGGCCTCGTCCAGGACGGAAACCACCTTGGCATTGATCTCGTCGCGGCTCTCGAAGGTCTTGTCGAGCTCCATCTTGCCGACTTCGCTGCGCAGCGTCGTCTGCGCCAGCTGCGAGATCGCCAGCACGTAGTCCGAGGTTCCGTAGCTCGCGAGCTTCGGATCCACCACCTGAAAATAGATGATCCCGTCCACCGAGAGCTGCGTGTTGTCCTTGGTGATGCAGACCTGCTCGGGCACGTCGAGCGGAACCTCCTTCAGCGAGTGGCGATACGCCACGCGGTCGATGAAGGGGACGATCACGTTGAAGCCGGGCTGCAGCGCGATGTGAAACTTGCCCAGGCGCTCGACCACCCACGAGTTCTGCTGGGGCACCACGCGGATGCCCTCGATCAGCAGCACCACGATCATGGCGAGCAGGAACGTGGCGACCGTGACCCCGACGCTGTGGGAAACGAAGGCGGCAGCGACAGAGAGGATGAAGGCAATGACGACCTTGACCAGCATGGCGGGCTCCTCGCGAAGGGCGGTTCAGGCGGTTGGCGTTGGCGGTGTGGGGCTCACCTGCAGAACCTGCCCCTCGGTGCCGGTGATGTAGAGCAAGGCCCCGGGCGACGGGCGCGCATCCGACACGATGCGCGCCTCCCAGGAGGCGCCGCGGTGCTTGACGCGGGCCAGGCCCGACGCCGTGTCGACCCAGCTCTCGAGCTCCACGGGATGCCCGCGATCGAGCAGGTTGTCGCTCGCGGTGGCCACCCGCTTCGGCGTGAGGTAGAGCACGACGCCGGTGCCGAGCAAGGCGACGGCGCAGGCGCTGAACGCCTGCAGGAAAAAGCTGCCGTCGGCCCAGGCGACGGCTGCGCCGGCGAAGGCGCCGATCCCCATCACCAGCAGGTAGAACGTCCCCGTGAGCAGCTCCGCGATGACGAGGAGGAAACCCAGCACGATCCAGATGAGGTAGGGCTCGACGCTCATGGTGTCTCCCGTTCAGGTAGGCCGACGCGCCGAGATGACCTTGGTGTCGACGCCCGCCCAGCCGAGGCCGCCGAACAGGCGGGCATGCTCGATCTTCATGCAGCGATCTTCGACGACCTGCAGCCCCGCCGCCTCGGCCCGGGCGCGCGCCTCGGCGTGGCGCACGCCCAGCTGCATCCAAAGCACCTTCGCGCCGATGGCGATCGCCTGGTCGGCGAGCGCCGGGATTTCTTCGCTCCGGCGGAAGCAATCCACCACATCCACCTTGACCGGGATGTCCGCGAGGGACTTGTAGCAGCGCTCGCCCAGCACCGACTCGTAGGCCGGGTTCACCGGGATGACGCGATAGCCGTGCTCCTGCAGGTACTTCGCGGCGAAGTAGCTCGGACGGTGCCACTGGGCGGAAAGCCCCACCACCGCGACGGTGCGGCCTTCGCGCAGGATGCGACGCAGCTTGCTGATGTCGTCCACCGGGGGCTCCGAGAAGCGGGTTGCCCCATTCTACTGGCTCGACCGACGGGCTCGAGGGCCCGAAAGGCTCAGGTTCGCGCGATACCCGCGAGGTGCGCGAGGTCTTTCAGGAAGATCCGCACGTGCGCCATGGGCCGCGCGCGCACGAGCTTCTTGTTCATGTACGCCTCCCAGGTGAGGCGCTGAACGTCGCGGTCGCGGCACATGGAGACGAAGCGCTCACGACGCTTGTCGGTCGTGTACCAGAAGCGCTGCATCATCCCGAGGATGAAGAAGACCATGCCGTGCGACTTCATGAACCGCTTGCGCGCCAGGGCGAGCGACTTCGCATCCCCTGTGCGGAGAAATTCGGTAGCCGCTTCAGCCGCGAGCCGGCCGCCGGCCATCGCGTAATAGATGCCTTCGCCCGACGCCGGCGCCACGACCCCCGAGGCATCCCCCGCCAGCACTACATCGCGCCCGTTGTCCCAGCGCGGCAGCGGCTTCATGGGGATCGGCGCGCCTTCGCGACGCACCACCTCCGCGTCCGACAGGCCCGCCGCCTCCCGCAACGTGCCCACGCCACCCCGAAGCGAAAATCCCTTGCAGGCGCTGCCTGTGCCGATGCTGACCGTGCCGCCGTGCGGAAAGATCCAGCCGTAGAAGTCGGGCGACAGGCGGCCCTGGTAATAGACGTCGCAGCGCGTCGCGTCGTAGGTGCCAGTGCCGTGCGCGGGCGCCTTGACGATCTCGTGATAAGCCGCGACGTAGCGGATCTGGTCGGCGCCAGGCACTTCCTGCTTGGCCACCTGCGATTGCGCGCCATCGGCGCCGATCACGACGCGGGCGGACACGCTGGCAAGCGGCGCGCTGCGCTGCGCGTCTTTCGTCCGGTAGTACACCGTCGCAATTCCCGGCGCGTCCCGGCGAATGTGCTCGAAGGCACCCGTCAGCCGCTCGGCGCCTGCCTGGGCGGCTCGCTCGCGCAGCCACTCGTCGAACACCTCGCGATCCACCATGCCGACGAAGCCGCCGTCGATGGGCATATCCACTTCCTCGCCGCGTGGCGACACCATGCGGGCGCTGCGGATGCGCGCCACGAGCAGCGACTCGTCGATCGCGAAGTCGCGGATCAGCCGGGGCGGAATCGCGCCCCCGCAGGGCTTGATGCGCCCGGCGCGATCGAGAAGCGCGACCGAGTAGCCCGCGCGGACGAGGTCGTGCGCTGCGGTGGCACCCGAGGGCCCGCCGCCGACGATCACTGCGTCAAAGACAGTTGCCGTAGCGGTCATGCCCGAGCTCCTTGCAAGGTCAGGGATGCGTTCGGCTCCGCACCCGTCGCTTCATCGTCCTGCGCCGTATCGCCGACTTCACGGACTGGAATTCGCGCGGCAAGCACCGCCGCGACGAAGAACAGCAAGCCTTCGATCGCGAACACGACGGCGTAGGCCATCAGCGGCGAGCCCAGCGTGGCGCGAGCCACATCCACTGCGACGGTGCCAAGAAATCCGCCGGAGCCGAATGCCACCGCCTGGGCCGCGCCCCACATGCCCATGCGCACGCCCTCGCGGGATTTTCTGCCCGCC
>JAFMJY010000182.1 GCA_017853245.1 Burkholderiales bacterium
CCGGGCGGTGGATGGCTGCCTCAGCGGAGAGTTCGCCGCCATGGTGACGGCACCGGTACAGAAGGCGTCGATTTCGGCGGCGGGCATCCCGTTCACCGGCCACACGGAGTACCTCGCCTCGCGGACAGGCACACCGCAGGTCGTGATGATGCTTGCCGGCGGCGGGCTACGCGTCGCGCTCGCGACGACACACTTGCCGCTCTCGGCGGTGCCGACGGCGATCACTCGCGACGGCCTGGGGTCTACCCTTCGCATCACCCACGCGGCCTTGCAACGCGATTTCGGCATCGCTCGGCCGCGCCTGCTGGTCGCCGGGCTCAACCCCCACGCGGGTGAATCCGGCCACCTGGGGCACGAAGAGATCGAGGTGATCGCCCCGGCGATCGAGGCAGCCCGGTCGATGGGAATCGACGCTTCCGGGCCTTACCCCGCCGACACGCTCTTCACCGAGAGTGCCACCCGCTCTGGCGACGCCGTGGTGGCCATGTATCACGACCAGGGGCTGCCGGTGCTCAAGCGCGCTGCGTTCGGCCGGGCGGTCAACGTGACGCTGGGGCTTCCGATCATCCGCACCTCGGTCGACCATGGTACGGCGCTTGACCGGGCTGGCGCCGGCGAAGTCGACGCGGGAAGCCTCGCGGAAGCGCTCGCGCTCGCCGCCTCGCTCGCCGCGCGTCGCGCCTGAAGCGCTCCGTGCTGCCAAGACCGAAGAAGCGCCTCGGGCAGCACTTCCTCACGGACCGCCACTACCTCGCGCGAATCGTCGCCGAGATCGCGCCGCGCGCGGGCGAGGCCATGCTGGAAATCGGGCCCGGGCCTGGCGCGCTCACTGAGGCGCTCTGCGGCATCGTTCAGCCCTTGCATGCCGTCGAGGTGGACCCTGAGCTCGCCGAGGCGCTGCGAGGCCGCTTCCCGCCGAGCGCCCTCGTGGTGCACGAGGGCGATGTGCTTCAGTTCGACCTGGGCGCGCTCCCTGCGCCACTTCGCGTGGTGGGAAACCTTCCCTACAACGTTTCCACACCGATCCTGTTTCACGTCGCCAGCCATGTTGCGCGCTTGAGCGACTGCGTCTTCATGCTGCAGCGGGAAGTGGTCGAGCGCATGGTGGCCGAGCCCGACACCCCAGCCTATGGGCGCCTGTCCGTGATGCTCCAAGAGCAGTTCGAGATGTCGCTCGCCTTCCGCGTACCGCCAGGCGCGTTTACGCCACCGCCAAAGGTGGAATCGGCAATCGTGCGCATGCGGCCACGCGCGACCAATGCGCCCCGCGCTCGCGACGAGCGAACCTTTGCCTCCGTGGTGGCGGCTGCCTTCTTCCAGCGACGCAAAACGCTTCGCAACGCCTTGCGCACACTCGCTGGCGAAGCTGCGTTCCGGGCCGCCTCGATCGACCCTTCCCGGCGCGGCGAGACGCTCTCCGTCGCTGAATTCCGGAGGCTCGCAGACGCCGTCGCCTGCTTGCCTGGCGCTGCGCTCACTGAGCGCGCTGGATGAACTCGATCTTGTAGCCGTCCGGGTCCTCGACGAAGGCGATGACGCTGCCGCCATGCTTCATCGGGCCAGCCGGACGAGTGACCTTGCCGCCGCGCGCCGTAGCCTCTTCGCAGGCCTTGTAGGCATCCGGCACGGCGATCGCGATGTGCCCGAAGCCATTGCCCAAATCGTAGGACTTCGTTTCCCAATTGTGCGTGAGCTCGATCACCGCGCCGCTTGCCTCGTCGCCGTAGCCCACAAAGGCGAGCGTGAACTTGCCCTCTGGATAGTCCTTCCGGCGCAGCACCTGCATGCCAAGCACCTCGGTATAGAAGCGGATGGAGCGGCCCAGGTCGCCGACCCGGATCATGGTGTGCAAGATGCGCATGGTTCGTTCCTCAAAATGACCGGTAAAGGTGGTCGGAGTCTTCCAGCTGCGCGCGCAGCCGACGGTGTTCGGGGCAAAGCCGCTCCACCTCGGACCAGAAGGCAGGCGAGTGGTTCATGTGCCGCAGGTGGGCGAGCTCGTGACAGATCACGTAATCGATCACCTCGGGCGGCGCCTTGATGAGCCGCCACGAAAGCCGTATCTCCCGTCGGCTGTTGCAGCTGCCCCAGCGCGACTTCGCCGAAGACAGGAACACGCGCGGCGTGCCTAAGCCGGCACTGCGCGCCAGGACGAAGGTTCTCTCGGCGAAGTGAAGGAGGGCGCTTCGCCGGTAGAAGGCTTCCACGACACGCCGGATCTCGGCAGCCTCGAGGCTGCGCGCACGGATGCGAAGGACGTCGCCTGCTTTCTCCGCCGCCGCCCGCCCCGCTATCCTGACCTCGAGCGTGAGGTGCGCCCCCAGAAAGGGCAGGGTCGCCCCCGCGTCCCACGACGGCTCGGGTACCTGACGCGCGAGCCAGACTTCCAGCTTGCGACGGATCCACCCCTCGCTCTCCACGATGGCTGTCTCGATTCGGGAGAGCGGCGCCGACAGCGGCGCGCTGACCGTGAGGCCGGCAGAATCGACTCGCAGGCCAACGCTTCGGCGGCCTCGGCGCCGCACGAGCGTGTACGCGAGCGCGGGTGCTTCGCCGCTTAATGCCAGCATGCGCCGCTCCGGCGCGACTGGCCGGTCACGACCCCACATAGCGCTCCGGATTGAGGAGCCGCATCTGCCCTTCGATCCAAGCCTCCACGTCGCGTGTCACGGCGACTGCGTCGCGCCCCTCGGTGGGGATGAGCGGCCCGATCACCACGTCGATGGTTCCCGCGTGTTTGCGAAACGCGTATCGCCCCCAGAATTCGCCCGCGTTGTGGGCAATGGGCAGGATGGGCGTCCCGGTGCGCGTCGCAAGGGTGGCGCCACCCACGCCATACCGCCCGCGCTGGCCCACCGGCACCCGCGTGCCTTCCGGGAAAATCGTCACCCAGAAACCCTCCGCAAGCCGCTCGGACCCTTGCTGCACGATCTGCTCTCGCGCGGCGACCCCGCTAGAGCGGTCGATTGCGATTGCCTGCAGCGCCTTGAGCCCCCAGCCGACGAAGGGGAGCCAGAGCAGCTCGCGCTTGATGATCCAGCACTGGTAGGGAAACGTGGCCTCGAGGTACACCGTCTCCCAGGCCGACTGGTGCTTCGCCATGATCACCACGGGGTGCGAGGG
>JAFMJY010000076.1 GCA_017853245.1 Burkholderiales bacterium
CCACGACCACGACCACGGGCACGAAGCGCACCACGACGACGACCATGGGCACGGCCACGGCGCCACGCCGCACGAGTCCCCGTGGGTGGTAACACTGCCGCTGGTGCTGCTGGCCATTCCGTCGATTGCCATCGGCTGGCTCACCATCGGCCCCATGCTCTACGGCGGCTGGTTCGGCAACGCCATCGCGCCAAGCGCCACGATGACGGAACTGGCCAAGCACTTCCACGGTGCCGGGGCGATGGTGATGCACGGCTTCGCCACACCGCCGTTCTGGCTGGCGCTCGCGGGCTTGGCCACCGCCGCCTATCTGTACCTGGTGCGCCCGGACCTGCCGGCCGTCATCAAGGAAAAATCCGGCGTGCTCGCGCGCATCCTCGAGCGCAAGTACGGCTTCGATGATTTCAACGACTGGTTCTTTGCCGGCGGCGCCCGCAAGCTGGGCGGCGGCCTCTGGCGCTGGGGTGACCGGGCGGTGATCGATGGCCTGCTCGTCAACGGCACGGCGCGGGTCATCGGCTGGTTCGCTTCCGTGGTGCGGCGCGTGCAGACGGGCTTCGTCTATCACTACGCCTTCACGATGATCATCGGCGTGTTCGTGATCCTCACGCTGGGTTTCCTGCATATCAAGGGGCTGGGCTAGCGATGACCGGCTTCCCAATGCTCTCCCTCGTCACTTGGCTGCCGATCGCCTTCGGGTTGCTGGTGCTCGCGTTCGGTACGGACAAGAACCCCACGCCCGCGCGCTGGCTCGCCCTCGTGGGTTCCGTGCTCGGGTTCCTGGTGAGCATTCCGCTGTGGACGGGCTTCGATCTCACCGCTGGCGGCGCCATGCAGTTCCGCGAGTTCGCGCCGTGGATCCCGCTTTTCAACATTCACTACCACCTGGGCGTGGACGGCATCTCGATGCCCCTCATCGTGCTCAACAGCTTCATGACCGTTCTGGTGGTGATAGCGCATTGGGAAGTGATCACGGAGAAGGTGTCGCAGTACCTCGCTGCCTTCCTGATCATGTCCGGGCTCATCAACGGCACGTTCGCTGCGCTGGACGCGATCCTCTTCTATGTGTTCTTCGAGGCGATGCTGATCCCGATGTTCCTGATCATCGGGGTGTGGGGCGGGCCGAACCGGGTTTACGCGGCGGTCAAGTTTTTCCTCTACACGCTGCTGGGCTCGCTCCTGATGCTGGCCTCCTTCATCTACCTCTACCAGCAGACGAACGGCAGCTTCGAGATCCTCGATTACCACAAGCTGCCGCTCACGCTCACGGCGCAGGTGCTGGTGTTCCTGGCCATGTTCGCCTCCTTCGCGGTGAAGGTGCCGATGTGGCCGGTGCACACGTGGCTGCCGGATGCGCACGTGGAAGCGCCCACGGGCGGCTCCGTGATCCTCGCGGCCATCACGCTCAAGATCGGCGGCTACGGCTTCCTGCGCTTCAACATGCCGATCGCACCGGATGCCTCGTCAGCCCTCTCGGGCCTCGTGATCGGGCTTTCGCTGGTGGCTGTGGTCTACATCGGGCTTGTGGCGCTGGTGCAATCGGACATGAAGAAGCTGATCGCCTACTCGTCGATCGCCCACATGGGCTTCGTGACGCTGGGCTTCTTCCTCTTCAACCAGGATGGCGTTCTGGGTGGCCTCATCCAGATGGTTTCACACGGCTTTGTGTCCGCTGCGATGTTCCTGTGCGTGGGCGTCCTCTACGACCGGGTGCACAGCCGCCAGATCGCCGACTACGGCGGGGTGGCGAACACGATGCCGGTGTTCGCGGCGTTCTTCGTGCTCTTCGCCATGGCGAATGCCGGCCTGCCGGCCACCAGCGGCTTCGTGGGCGAGTTCCTGGTCATCCTCGGGGCCCTGAAGGTGAGCTTCTGGTATGCCATCGCCGCCGGCACCACCCTGATTCTCGGCGCGGCGTATTCGCTCTGGATGGTACGCCGGGTGCTCTACGGCGAAATTGCCAACCCGAACGTGGCGGCGCTCAAGGACGTGAACGCTCGCGAACTCACGTTCTTGGTGCTGCTGGCTATCGGCGTGCTGGGCCTGGGCATCTACCCCAGGCCGCTCTCTGACGTGATGGTGCCAACCGTGATGCAACTCCTCGATCACGTGACCACCTCGAAGCTGTGAAGAGCCTATGAACACAGCCACCTTCTCCCTGCTCACCATCCTGCCAGCCATCCCGGAGATCGCGCTGCTGTTGCTGGTGTGCGGCGTGCTGCTCCTGGACCTGTTCGTGAGCGAGCGGGACAAGCACGTCACTTTCTGGCTGGCGGTCGGTTCGGCGCTTGGTGTCGCGGGCCTCACGGCGGCGACGCTGGGCAACCCCTCCGTGGTGACTTTTGGCGGACTGTTCGTGGCCGACCCGATGTCGCAGGTGCTCAAGATCGGGGCGCTGGTGGCGGTAGCCATGACGTTCATCTATGGCCGGCGGTATCTGGAGGACCGGGGGCTGATGCGCGGGGAATTCTTCTCCCTTGCTCTGTTCGCCACGCTGGGCATGCTGGTGATGATCTCGGCGAACCACTTTCTTACCCTGTACCTGGGCCTGGAGCTGCTGGCGCTTTCCCTCTATGCCATGGTGGCGCTGCAGCGCGATTCGGCGCGGGCGACCGAGGCGGCGATGAAGTATTTCGTCCTGGGTGCGCTCGCCTCCGGGATGCTGCTCTACGGCATGTCGATGCTCTATGGCTCAACCGGCTCGCTGGAGCTGAACCGCGTGGCCGACGCGATCATGCGCCAGCAGGCAAACGAGACACTCGCCGCCTTCGGCCTCGTGTTCATCGTCGCCGGCATCGCCTTCAAGCTGGGAGCGGTGCCGTTTCACATGTGGGTGCCGGATATCTATCACGGCGCTTCGACGCCAGCCACGCTCTTCATCGCATCGGCGCCCAAGATCGCCGCCTTTGCCTTCGTCATGCGGCTCCTCGCGCACGGCATGGAAGGAATGATCGCCGAGTGGCAGCCGATGCTGGTGATGCTGGCGGTGGCGTCCCTCGCGCTCGGCAACCTCGTGGCCATTGCCCAGACCAACATCAAGCGGATGCTCGCGTACTCGACCATTTCGCACATGGGTTTTCTGCTGTTGGGCATTCTTTCTGCCTCGCAGATCGGCTACTCCGCGGGCATGTTTTACGTGCTCACGTACACGCTCACCACACTAGGCGCTTTCGGGGTGATCCTGCTGCTGGCGCGCTCGGGCTTCGAGGCGGAGGAGCTCGAGGACTTCCGCGGCCTCAACCAACGCTCGCGCTGGCACGCGTTCGTGATGCTGCTGGTCGTGTTTTCGCTCGCAGGCATCCCGCCGACGGTAGGGTTCTTCGCCAAGCTCACCGTGCTGCAGGCAGCGTTCGATGCGGGCTTTGCCTGGCTGGTTGTGTTCGCAGTGCTCATGAGCGTGATCGGCGCGTTCTATTACTTGCGGGTGGTGAAGCTCATGTACATGGATGCGCCGGTGGGCGAGATGCCGCTCGTGATGCGGGGCGATGCGCGCGTGCTCCTCTCGGCCAACGCCGTTGCCGTGCTCATTCTGGGCATCCTGCCGGCGCCACTGCTCAACCTATGCGCGCGGGCCATCGCGGGGTCCTTCTAGGGCCGCCGTGAAGCCACCGCCCCTGCCCACCGGCGATTTCACCGAGAAGACGATCTCGAGCGATCTTGCCTACGACGGTGGTTTGCTCCGGATGCGCCGAGACGAAATCCAGCTGCCCGACGGAAAGCCCGCCTGGCGAGAATACGTCGAGCATCCCGGCGCCGTGATGATGCTCGCGTTCATCGACGAACACACCGTGCTGCTCGAGCGCCAATACCGCTATCCGATGCGGGATCACTACATCGAGCTGCCGGCGGGCAAGCGAGAGCCGAACGAGGATCCCCTGCTCACCGCCCAGCGTGAGTTGGTGGAGGAGTGCGGCTATGAGGCCGATGAGTGGTGGCATCTGGCCACCCTCCACCCCTGCATTGGGTATGCCAACGAGGTGATTGAGATCTACGGGGCGCGGAAGCTCCGCTTCGTCGGGGCGCAGTTGGACCAAGGCGAGCATCTTGAGGTTTTCCGGGCCCGCGTCGACGACGCGCTCGACTGGGTGCGCACGGGCGTGATCAAGGACACCAAGACCATGATCGGCCTGATGTGGTGGGCGCAGTTCGGCCGTAGCGGCCGGAAGTAGCGAGCAACGCATGAGCGATGCGGGCATCGTCGACCTGCTGGTGATCGGCGGCGGCATCAACGGCGCCGGGATCGCGCGCGATGCGGCGGGCCGTGGCCTCTCCGTGTTGCTGGTCGAGCAGGACGACCTCGCCTGCGCCACCAGCAACTGGAGCTCGAAGCTCGTGCACGGGGGGCTTCGCTACCTCGAGCAATACGAATTCCGCCTGGTGCGCGAAGCGCTCGAGGAGCGCGAGGTGCTGCTGCGGGCCGCGCCGCACTTGGTTCACCCGCTTCGCTTCGTGCTGCCCCATTCGCCGGACATGCGGCCCTTCTGGTTCCTGCGCCTGGGCGTCTGGATCTACGACCGGCTGGGCCAGCGCGTGTCGCTGCCCGGCGGGGCGTCCGTTCGCTTCCCGGACCCGGAGTTGAGTGCGGGACTCAAGGCGGGGCTGCAACGCGGGCTTTCGTACTTTGACTGTCGTGTGGACGACGCGCGCCTCACGGTGATCAATGCCATGGGGGCGCGAGAGAAGGGCGCGACGATTCGCACCCGCACGCGCTTTGTTTCCGCTCGCCGGGAGGCGGGCGTGTGGCGGGCTGAACTCGAGGACGCAAGCACGGGCTCGCGCGAAGCGGTCCGGGCCCGCGCCATCGTCAATGCGGCAGGCCCGTGGGTGATGCGGGCGCTGGAGGGCATCGACCACCAGCCGAGCCCCGCGCGGATCCGCCTCGTGAAGGGCAGCCACATCGTCGTGCCGCGCATCCATGGACTCGACCACGCCTACACCCTCCAGAACCCGGACAAGCGTATCGTGTTCGTCATCCCGTACGAGCGGAACTTCAGCCTGATTGGCACCACGGACGTGCCGGTCGAGACGCCGGAGTCGGCGCGCGATATCTCAGGCGAAGAGACGGCCTACCTGCTGGAATCGGTGAACCGATGGCTCGCCAGCCCGCTCAAGGAAGCGGATATCGTGTGGAGCTACGCTGGCGTGCGCCCGCTCTACGACGACGGGTCGGACAACCCGTCGGCCATCACGCGTGACTACACGCTGGTGGTTGAGGATGAAGGGGGCTGCGCGCCGGCGTTGAACGTCTTCGGCGGCAAGATCACCACCTTCCGTTGCCTCGCGGAGTCGGTGCTCGAGAAGCTCGGGCCGTATTTCCCGGGCATGCGGGCGCCCTGGACCGCGCACGAGCCGCTTCCGGGCGGCGAGACCGAATTTTTCGAGGGTTTCACCTACGAATTCACCGACCGCTTGCCAAAGATCAAGGAGCCCTACCTGGTGGGGCTCATCGGCCGGCATGGAACGCGCGTACGCGAAGTGGTGGGCGATGCCACGAGCCCTGCGGATCTGGGACGGGATTTCGGCGCCGGACTCACCGCCCGCGAGATCGATTACCTTGTCGATCACGAGTGGGCGAGGACAGGCGAAGACGTGTTGTGGCGACGGACGAAGTGCGGCCTGCACCTGAACACAGCTGAACGGTCGGCCGTCTCCGAGTACGTCGCAGCGCGCATTGGCCATTGACCGAGAGCGCCCGTGGCCCTGGAACCCCTTGCCGAATTCCCCGCCGCGGATCGCCGTGCCGTGGTCGCGGTGCTCGCCGACATCGACGACACGCTGACCGACGAGGGGCGGCTGGAGGCCGTTGCCTACACGGCCCTCGAGCGGTTGCGGGCAGCGGGCTTGCTCGTAATCCCGGTGACTGGCAGGCCGGCCGGTTGGTGTGACCTCATTGCCCGCCAATGGCCCGTGGACGCGGTGGTGGGGGAGAACGGCGCGTTCTGGTTCCGACACGACCCGAAGGCCGGGAAGCTTGTTAAACGCTTCGTGATTGGCGATGCCGAACGCACGGCCCGTGCGCAGAAGCTCGATGCCATCGCGCAGCGCATTCTCGCTGAGGTTCCCGGCTGCGCCATCTCGGCAGACCAGCCTTACCGGATAGCGGATCTCGCCATCGATTTCTGCGAAGACGTGCCGCCCCTGCCGCGGGAATCCGTGGCACAAATCGTCTCGATCATGGAAGCCGAGGGGCTCACCGCCAAGGTGAGCTCGATCCACGTGAACGGCTGGTTCGGCGGCTACGACAAGCTCTCCACTGCAAAACTCATGCTGCAGGAGACATTCGGCATCGATGCGGATGCCGATAAGTCCCGCATCGTTTTCGCGGGCGATTCGCCCAACGACCAGCCGATGTTCGCCTTCTTTCCGAACGCGGTGGGTGTGGCGAACGTGCGTGACATGGCCGACCTGATGCCGAGCCTGCCGTGTTGGGTGACGCCTTCGAGGGGGGGGGAGGGCTTCGCGGAGCTGGCGGAGGCGATCCTTGGGGTGAGGTAGGTGCTCAGGCGCTGCCAAGCAACCTGGACAGCGCCGAGGTAACCGCTTTGGTGTCGGCCTGGCCCAGTCGGCCGAGTCGCTTAGTGACCAGTCGAAGGTCGAGGGTGAAGAGCTTGAATCGCACCAGCGAGGGCGCGGGAAGCCCGGCGGCTGACAGATCCCGGATCGGGCAGTCCAACGGCCACGCCGGCTGGGATTGCGAGGTGATCATCGCCATCACCGCATGCCCGGCGGGGCCGTTGAAGGCGGGAGCATCCGAGAGGATCAATGCGGGCCTGAAACTTTATTGCGGCGCGGTCCGTGAACGGGAACGGCACGCGGGCGACCATGAACCGCTCATAAGCCACGGTAGGCCTCCTCGTCCTTGGCGCTGGACCACTCCGAGAGCGTTCCCTCGATGGCGCGCAGGTACTCGACGTCCGCCGGCGGCACGCGGCGGACCGTAGCGCTGCCGTCGCGATTCAGCTCCCACACGAGCCAGTCTCCTGGCGCCGCGCCGAGGCTCGCGCGCACCTCCTGAGGGACGGTGGTCTGCCCCTTTGCGGTGATCTTTCCCAAGGAAGCCATGGGGTGTTCTCGGAGGGAGATTAAGGATGACTTGCTGTAAGGCAATCGGTCGGGATGCTCAATCGCGTGGCGCATGCAGGTCCTGCTGCTGGCCGGCGTGAAGCGGCATGCTGCGTTGACGCCCCGGGGACCGCGGAAAAAAATCGCGGCCAGGCCTGATGGGCTTCGGCTTGACGGCCGGTCTTGCCGTGAGGCCTACCGCATCTTCAGGCAGTACTCCCCACTCTGCGAATAACCGCTCGGGCAGCTGCCTGAGCGAGGGATCGCCAGCTTCGCATTTGACCCGGCCAGGCAATAGCTGCCGGATTGCGAGTAGCCGCTGGGGCAGCTTCCGGACTTGGGCAGCGCAAACCGGGCGTTCGAGCCCGGCACGCAGTAATTGCCGCTCTGGCTGTAGCCACTTGGGCAGCTGCCCTGCTTGATGAGAGGCTGTGGCGGCAAGGCGTGGGCCGAGAGGCTCGCCAGGGCCATGAATGCGCCGAGCAGAGTGGGTGCTTGCATGGCCATGGAACTCCAGTGGAAAACCAGTGACCAATGTTACCGATTCGGCCCCTGTTGGGCCCAAGCCCGACCCCAGTCAAAAAATGTCGATAACTCGCCTTCGCGGCACTTGCCGCCTCATGCCAAGTGCCGCGCTGGTCGCCGGCCTTGTCTCCGCCACCGCGTACGCCCTCCCGATGGGCAGCCAGGGCACGTGGATGATCATGGGCGACTTCACTCGGGATGGTCAGGAGATCGCCGCCAACCATGCCGTCACGCGGCAGGATGCCTTCGGGGGCGCTTTGGGGCGGTGGGAGGAGGAGCCCCATTCGGGCGCCCCTCATTCCCACGCACTGCGCCGGGATTTCGCTGCCATCACCTACACCCGCCAGTTGCATCGCTGGAACCTGCCGCACGCGCAGGCCAACCTGTGGCTGGTGGGCATGGCCGGGGCGGTGCGGCCTCGCGAGCGCTCGGGCGACGAGGCCATGGGCAGCCTCGCGCTGCTTGCCGATTACGAAACCACCCGCGTCTACGCCGCGGGCGGGCTCAAGGGCATGCGCGCGGAAGGAAACATCCGGCACGACACCGCCTATGCCCGCGCGGGCTTCTCTTTCTATGAAGTCGAATACGAGGAAACCCAGCCGTGGCTTATCCTTGAAGCCAAGCGCGAGCGGTACGGCAACGCCACCAAGGATTCCGTCATGCCCATGCTTCGCTTCATCAACCGGCGCTATTTCCTGGAGTTGGGCGGCAACCGGGATGGCGCCATGCTGAACCTCATGCTGGTTTATTGATTGCTGTTTTCCCCTTGCTCAGGAGTCTTCGATGAAATCAATTCGTTTTCATGTTCTTGCCCTCGTCACGTCAATTGGCTTGGTGGCGAGCCCCGTGCATGCGCAGGAGGCCACCACCGCCAAGGTGTCGGTGAATGGCATGGTGTGCTCCTTCTGCGCGCAAAGCATCGAGAAGCGCCTGTCGGCCATGCCCGAGACTGGCCCGCTGTATATCAACCTCTCCAACAAGGTTGTCGCCGTCCAACCCAAGGCTGGCAAGACGCTGGATATGGACAAGCTCCGCCACGAGATCAAGGAAGCGGGCTACGAGGTCACCGCCGTCGAGATGGTGCCCAAGACGGTCGCCGAGCTTCGCGCGGAATACCGCGCCAAGAAGTAACGCGGCACATCAGGCCCTCGCGATGAGCAGTAGCCCAGACAGTCTGGATGCCCCGCAGCGCCAGGGCCTGGCGAGCGCGTGGCTCGCATTGTTCGCGAGCAGCTCCACGCTGATCTGCTGCGCCTTGCCGGCGCTGCTCGTAGCGCTGGGCGCCGGCGCGGCGCTTTCCTCGGTCGTGTCCGCCGTGCCGCAGGTGGTGTGGGTTAGCGAGCACAAGGTGCCGGTCTTCGCTGCAGCGGTCGTGCTGATGGTCGTCGGAGGTTGGGTTCAGTGGCGCAACCGCACCGCGCCGTGCCCAGTAGACCCGAACCTCCGCAACGCCTGCCTACGCACCCGTCGATTCTCAGCCGGCCTGTACTTCTTTTCGCTCGCGTTGCTGGCCGTGGGCGGCTGGTTCGCGTTCGTGGCGCCTTGGCTGGCGGGGGTGGAGGCGGGGTAGGCGTTACTGCAGCAGGCCCAGGAGATGCCGAGTCGCGGGGTGCAGGCTTGCCGCATCCCCGCGCAGCGCTGGCTCGATCTTTCCCGCAATCTCCTTCCCCAGCTCCACGCCGTATTGATCGAAGGAGTTGATGCCCCAGATCACGCCCTGCACGAACACCTTGTGCTCGTAGAGCGCGACGAGCGCGCCGAGCGAGGCGGCATCCAGCGCCGGAAGCACGATCGTCGTGCTCGGCCGATTCCCGGGGCAATCGCGATGCGGGTTGTCCGTGATGCGCCCGGTCATCAGCGCTTCCGATTGGGCGGCGGCGTGCGCGAGCAGCAGGCGATGCGCTTCCGTGTCCGATCCCATGGGCTTGGCGACCACGACGAAATCTACCGAAACCGAATCTGTCCCCTGGTGCAGCCATTGATGAAACGCGTGCTGCCCCAGCGTGCCCGGCTCGCCGAAGAGGGCAGGGCAGGAGGGTGACGCAACAGGCGAGCCATCAGCCGCGACCCGCTTTCCATTGGACTCCATCTCCAATTGCTGGAGGTAGCCCGGCAAGCTCGCAAGGCGTTGTGCGTACGGCAGAACCACATGCACAGGAATATCGAGGAAATTCCGGTTCCAGATGCCCGCCAGCGCGAAGAGCAGCGGCGCATTGCGCTCGGCAGGCGTGGAGCGGAACTCGAGATCGACCGCGTGCGCGCCAGCGAGGAAGCGCTCGAATGCCGGCATGCCGAGAGCCAGGGCGATTGGTAGCCCAACGCTCGACCACACCGAGTAACGGCCGCCCACCCAGTCGGCGAACGGGAAGACGTTTGCCTCAGGAATCCCGAAATCTCCCGCAGCGCGCGTGTTGGCGGTGGCAGCGATGAAGTGGCGGGCGATCACCGAATCGGGGGGCAGGGCGCTTTTTTCGTAGCCGGCCAGCATCCACTGCCGCACCCGCCGAGCATTCACCATCGTCTCCTGCGTGGTGAAAGTCTTCGAGGCGACGACGACCAAAGTGCGTGCCGGGTCGAGGCCGGCGAGGGCGTCATCCGCCGCGGTCGGGTCGACGTTCGCGAGGAATTGAACGGCTGGGCCAGGGTGCGTGGGCGCAAGCGCCTCCACCACCAGCTTGGGCCCAAGATAAGAGCCGCCGATGCCAATGGCGAGCACGTGGGTGAGGGCCTCGCCCGTTGCCCCCCGCCAGGCGCCTTCTCGCACGGCTGTGGCGAGCGTTCGCATGCGCTCGCGGCAGCGCTCGATTTCCGGGAGCACGTCCGAAGCGCCCACATGGACGTGCTCCTCTCCGCGCAGGGCCGTGTGCAGCGCCGGGCGGTTTTCCGTCACGTTAACCACTGCGCCTGAGAAGAGTCGCTCCCGCGCGCCCGCGACCTCGCGCTCCGCCGCAAGGGCGAGCAGCAAGCGCAGGGTCTCTGCCGTCAGTTGTTGCTTGGAGAGATCGAGTGCCAACCCGCCGCATCGGAACGTGAAGGCGGGACCACGCCGCGGATCGGATGCAAAGAGACCGTCAATGCGCGTGGTGGACAGCGCTTCTCGGTGGGCAAGCAAGGCTTGCCAGGCGGCACTCGGGTGACTCACGGAGACCCTTTCCCCGCGGCTGCGTACGGCAGCCGTGAAAGGACAAATTATAAGGGTTGGTCCCCCGGGACGGGGTGAGTAGAATCGCCGGCATGAAGAGAATCGACCGCCGCCTCCGCGGATTGGTTGCGCCGCTGCTGTTCAGCCTTGCCGCGATGGGAGCCGTCTCTTCGGCCCTGGCGCAGGAGACGGGCAAGACGCCGCAAACGTTGCGCACCATCCAGGACCTGGAGAACGCCCGCATCGGGGTCACCCTCGGCTCGGCTAGCGAGGAATACCTCCTCAAGAACTTCCCCAACGCGAAGATTCTGCAGTTCAAGGCCAGTGCGGACGTGGTGCTGGCCCTCAAGTCCGGCAAGGTCGATGCAATGGTCATTGCCTACGACACCGCCCGACTGCGGATACAGGATGACTCGGCGCTCGGCTGGCTTGCGCCCGCAGTCATGAAAAGTGGTATGGCCGCAGGGTTCAACCCTCAGGCAGGCGATGCGCTGCGGAAATCCTTCGATGCCTTCGTGCGGCAACTGGAGTTCGACGGCACCTTGCAGGACATGAAGGCGCGTTGGTTCCACTTGCGAAAGCATGACAAGGTCCCCATCCCGAACCCGAATCCGAAGGGGGAGCTTCGTATCGGCGTCACCTCGGCCAAGGGCATGCCCTCCATCAGCCTGACCGGGGAGGAGCCCCTCGGCTTCGACATCGAGCTCTCGGAGCGCTTTGCGGCGTACATGGGCCTCACGCCGAAGTTCGTTGACGTGGATATTCCGGGGCTCACGGCGGCAGTCGCCACTGGCAAGGTGGACTTTGCGGGGGGTGTGCTAGCCCCGACCGAAGAGCGCAGGCGGCGCATGGCCTTCTCCAGCCCCATCTACCCGTTGGAGTGGTCGGTGATAGCGCTTGCGAGCCGCCTGCCGCCCCGGCCTACTCTGGTCACGGTCGACGACTTGGCTGGCAAGGACTTGGGCCTCATGACCGGCACCGTCTTCGACCGCTGGGCCCAGCAGCGCTTGCCCGCAGCAAGGCTGCAGCGCTTCAACGCCACGGCGGACATGATCCTCGCCCTCAATGCTGGGAAGGTCGACGCCGTGCTGACGGACTCGGACAACGCAAAGGCGGTCCTGCGCGCAACGCCGGGGTTGGGCGTTCTCGCCGAGGATCTCTTCTCGGGGCCGGTGGGGGCGATTTTTCGCAAGGAAGACCCGGCCCTGCGCCAGAAATTCAACGCCTGGCTCGCCAGGGCGAAGGCGGACGGCACCACCGAGAAGATTCACCGGCGCTGGCGGGTGGATGACCCCCAGAAGGCGGTCATGCCCACCCAGCCACCAGCCCCCGCGGGCGCCAGAGCCATTCGCGTGGCCGTCGCGGTGGGCGACGTGCCTTGGGTTGCCGAAAGGTCCGGGCGGCTCGTCGGACACGACATCGAGATCATCGAGGCCTTCGCAGCCGCGGAAGGGTTGAAAGTCGCCTTCTCGACGATGGAGTTCGCGGCGCTCGTAACCTCCGTGTCGTCGGGCAAGCACGACATGGGGCTCTATGCCATCTCCATCAACGCGGAGCGGGCGAAGCAGATTGCCTTCTCTGATCCTTACGCCACTGTCAGCACCACCATGCTGGCGCGCAAGAAGGACCTGAAGTCGCCCGCGCCGCAGGCGAATGACGCGCTGTCGCCGGCAACGGCGTCGGGCAAGGGCTCCCCGGTTTTCACGAGCGTGAAGGACGTCGAAACCGCCCGCATCGCGCTCACGCTGGGCTCCGCCTTCGATGACTACGCCAGGAAGGAGCTGCCGAAGGCAACGGTGCTTCAGTTCAAGACCGGCGCCGATGTGATTCTCGCGCTCAAGTCGGGCAAGGCCGATGTGGCCTTCCAGGGCTATGAAACCGCCCGCGATTTGGTCAAGAGCGACCCGGCGCTCGGCATGCTGTCCCCGAGAGTTTTCCGGAGCCCCCTCGCATTCGGTTTCAACTACGAGACGGGCGCCGAGCTCCGGACATCTTTCAACGCCTTCCTCGCCCAGGTCAAGGCGGATGGCACCTTGGACGACATGAAGGGCCGCTGGCTCTACGGCGGAAAGCTGGACAAGGTGCGCATCCCCGTCCCGAACCCGAAGGGGGAGCTGCGCATTGGCGTCACGAGCGCGAAGGGCATGCCGCTCATCAGCATGACGGGCAAGGAGCCCCTGGGGTTCGATATCGAGCTTGGCGAGCGCTTTGCGGCATACCTCGGCCGTACGCCCCGGTTCTTCGATCTCGACATCCCGACGATGATCGCCTCGCTGGCGTCGAACAAGATCGATCTGATCGGCTCGACCCTGGCCATCACGGAAGAGCGGGCCAAGCGTGTCGCCTTTTCGGACCAGATCTATCCCCTCGATACGGCGCTGGTGGCCCTCGCCTCTCGGCTGCCCCCGCCCCCCCGCCTTCAGTCCATCGACGACCTGGCGGGCAAGCACGTTGGTCTCATGACCGGCACGATCTATGACCGGTGGGCCCAGCAGCGCCTGCCCTCGGCCACGCTGCATCGGTACAACGCACAGCCTGACATCACCCTGGCGTTGCATTCCGGCAAGCTCGACGCAGCCATTTATGACGCGGAGGGTGCCAAGGCCGTGCTCCGCGTCGTTCCTGGCCTGGGCGTCCTCGACGACGACCTGATCAAAACTCCCATCGGCGTGGCATTTCGGAAGCAGGATCCTGCCCTGCGAGCCAAGTTCAACGCCTGGCTCGCCAAGGCGAAGCAGGATGGAACCTACGAAGCCATTCGCAAGCGCTGGCTGGAGGGTGACCCCGAGAGAGCCGAGATGCCACGCCAGCCGTCAGCGCCTCCCGGTGCGCGGGTGGTGCGCCTGGCCGTATCCGTGGGCGACATGCCCTGGGCGGCCGAGAAGCAGGGCCGCTACATCGGCCATGACATCGAGATGATCGAGGCCTTCGCAGCGGCACAAGGCTTCCGGGTCGAGATAGCGAGCATGGACTTTTCCGGGCTCGTTGCGGCGCTGGCATCCGGCAAGGCGGACATGGCGGCCGATGCGATTTCCATCACGGCTGAGCGCAGCAAGCTGGTGGACTTCTCGGAGCCCTACACGGTGTTG
>JAFMJY010000193.1 GCA_017853245.1 Burkholderiales bacterium
CTGCTCGTTACGATGCAGAAGGAAACTTCATTTACCCTGAAGGTTTCGATGCAGATTCACAAGAGTGGAAGCCAGGATATGAAGCACAGCGCGAAGAATGGGAAAAGCAGTACGCCCAAGCGCAAGAGCGTTTCATGGCACACAAGAAGCAGAAGGCTGAAGCAAAGGTTGCAGATGCTGCAGCTACTCCAGCAGAAGAAGCAGTTGCTGCCGCAGAATAGAACAAACTCCTAAAAGGGAGTCCAGCTTGAAGCCGCGAGAAAAACGTTTGACACTCGCTTACTTCAACTGGGCTCCTTTTTCTTTATCCAAAGATAAGATTCAAGCATGCGCGTAATAGCTTTGACCGGTGGCATTGGCTGCGGAAAGTCATTAGCGGCCCAGTACTTTGCTGAACTTGGAGCGCTAGTAATTGATGCAGATCAATTAGCTCGCGCTGCCATTGAACGCGGTTCAGATGGTTTTGATGAAGTGGTCACTATTTTTGGCGATTCGATTTTGAAAGATGGAAATATTGATCGCAGGGCTTTGGGCGAACTTATTTTTAAAGACCCAAAAGCAAAAGCAACATTAGAAGGCATCATTCATCCAATAGTTCGTCGTGAATTTGAAGAAGCGGTTGCATCGCTTAAAGGAGACGACGTTCTAATTTATGAAATTCCATTGCTATACGAAACTAATGCCCACGAAAGATTTGACCTTGTGATAACTGTCGAATCTGAAATGGAAAACAGGATTGCTCGCTTGCGGGGCAGAGGAATGCATATTTCCGAAATCGAGGGCCGAATAGCTGCGCAAGCCACCCGGGAACAGCGCATCGAGATAGCCGATTTCTTGATTGAAAATGATGGAAGCGAAGATGAGCTGCTGCGCCAGGTGGAAAACATCTGGGATAGCCTTCACGATAGTTAATAAGTAGGCTTAGCAAATGCGCCCGATATCTGAACTTCAACGTCGGGTTGAACCCTTTCAAGTAATCAGTGACTACGTACCAGCTGGTGATCAGCCTGCCGCGATCGCTGAGATCGCTAAGCGAATCAATGCTGGCGAACGCGATGTTGTTTTACTTGGAGCTACGGGCACCGGAAAGTCGGCGACAACTGCTTGGCTTATTGAGCAGCTGCAACGCCCCACCTTGGTGCTTGCTCCTAACAAAACCTTGGCCGCCCAGTTAGCCAACGAATTCCGCGAGCTACTCCCCAATAATGCGGTTGAATACTTTGTCTCTTATTACGACTACTACCAACCAGAAGCTTATGTGCCACAAACCGACACCTTCATCGAAAAGGATTCAAGTGTTAATGAAGAAGTCGAACGGTTACGTCACTCTGCCACTAATTCACTTCTTACTCGCCGCGATGTCATAGTCGTTGCCACAGTGTCCTGCATTTATGGCCTTGGAACCCCGCAGGAATATGTGGATCGCATGGTTCGCCTGCGTGTAGGTGAAGAAATCGAACGTAACGCTTTGCTTCGTAAGTTTGTGGATGTTCAATACAAGCGCAATGACATGGCCTTTGAGCGTGGCACTTTTCGTGTCCGTGGCGACACCATCGAAATTATTCCGATGTACGAAGAACTGGCTATTCGTATCGAAATGTTTGGCGATGAGATCGAAAAGATTTCAACGCTTCACCCGCTAACTGGCGAAATCATTCGAGATGAAGAAGAAATCTTTGTTTTCCCAGCTACGCACTATGCAGCCGGTCCCGAAACGATGAAGCGTGCGATCGGGGATATCCAAGATGAACTACAGGTTCAGCTCAATCTTTTTGAAAAACAGGGAAAGTTGCTAGAAGCCCAACGCCTGCGTATGCGAACAACTTTTGATATCGAGATGATGGAACAAATTGGTTTCTGCAGCGGCATCGAAAATTATTCGCGACACTTAGATGATCGCCCAGCTGGTTCGGCGCCACACTGTCTCTTGGATTATTTCCCAGAAGATTTTCTAGTTGTCATTGATGAAAGTCACGTAACAGTTCCACAGTTAGGTGCGATGTTTGAAGGCGATGCATCACGTAAGCGAACCTTGGTAGAGCACGGTTTTCGCCTGCCAAGTGCGCTCGATAACCGACCATTAAAGTTTCCAGAATTTGTGGAAAGAACTGGGCAAACTATCTATTTATCGGCAACTCCAGGAAAATATGAGTTAGCTAGAGTCAATGATGATGTGGTTGAGCAAGTTATTCGCCCGACCGGTTTGGTTGATCCTCAAATCGTCATCAAACCAATCAAGGGTCAAATTGATGACCTGCTCAACGAAATCAATATTCGTGCCGCCAAAAATGAGCGTGTACTTGTTACCACTCTTACCAAGAAGATGTCCGAAGACTTAACTGATTATCTGCAAGAACGTGGAGTTAATGTTCGTTACTTGCACTCCGAAGTAGATACCTTGCGCCGCGTCGAATTACTGCGCGAACTGCGGACAGGTGATTACGATGTTTTGATCGGTATCAACCTGCTACGCGAAGGCTTGGACTTACCCGAGGTTTCTTTAGTTGCTATTTTGGATGCGGATAAAGAAGGCTTCCTCCGCTCGGCTACCTCATTGATTCAAACTATTGGACGCGCCGCCCGTAACGTTTCAGGTGAAGTTCATATGTACGCAGATCGAATTACTGATTCTATGGCTAAGGCAATCGATGAAACCAACCGTCGACGTGCCAAGCAGGTGGCTTATAACTTGGAACGTGGAGTAGATCCGCAACCATTGCGCAAGAAGATTGCAGATATCACCGACTTGATTGCACGCGAAAGTGAAGATACTGAAGAACTCTTGTCCCATGAAAAGGGCGGTGCGAAGAAAATTGCCTCATCGGCTGGAATTTACGATAAATCATCGGCTTCCTTGCCACGCAAAGATCTGATTGCATTGATAGGCTCGCTCACCGAGCAGATGCGCAATGCCGCATCTGAACTTCAATTTGAGGTCGCCGCCAGATTGCGCGATGAGATCAAGATTTTGAAGAAAGAGCTACGAATGATGGAAGAGGCTGGGGTTT
>JAFMJY010000008.1 GCA_017853245.1 Burkholderiales bacterium
TCGTAGGGGCGCCGCCGCTACATTCAACCTGTTAGGATGGTGGTAACTTTTTTCGGTCCTGGGGAGAGAAAAATGGCCTATCGCTTCACTTTCGGGAAATGGTTCGCGCTTGCCTGTCTTGTGTTTGCTGCCGTTTCCGGCGCGCACGGTCAGACCATTACCCTGCGAAACGCTACGGCCAACACGTGCCAGTACACTTCGTTGTCCTTGGCAGCCGACCGAAGCATTGAGGTTCAGTGCGTCACGAACAGCCCGAGTGACCCTGGCTCCATCAGCTTTTCCTCATCTGGTGGTGCAACAGTTGCCGACACTGCCTCTGGCGTAGCGGTGACCGTGACGCGCTTTGGCAACAGCGGAACTGCTACCACAGCCACCGTTTCATTTTCGTGCAGCGCAACAGGCGGTTATGTTCCTCAATACTCCGGCGGTTCATCGGGAACCGTGTCCATTACGGGTAACGGCACTCAATCGTTCACCATAACCCCTACCGCACTCCCAACCGGGGTCACTTCTTCCACGATTTCCTGCGCGCTATCCAACGCTCAGGGAGCGAATTTGGCGAGCCCGACGTCGTTTTCACTCGTTGTTACCGCTTCAGGTGGTGGCGGGGGTGGTGGGGGAGGGGCCAATTGCACTGGCGCTGCGACAGCACAGTTCTATGACCTTGTTGGCCAAGCCGGCAGCCGGGCGAAGATCATCGACCTGCGTAACGGTCAAACGGCGAGCGTTCGATTCCCGGCTAAGCGCGTCTCGGAGTTCGGGAGTCGCTTTGGCATCAACATCGGTCTAACGATGCCCGTCCCGGGTTACGCCTACCCTTCCGATGGTTGGGAGATGGCGGTGTCTGAATGTCAGGGAGCCTTTAATGCTCCGCCCGCGGGAAACACGCGACCTGCCAATTGCGGGTACTTCGATACAAGCTCCTCAGGAAATATCAAGACCCGGGCTGCAGACCCTTTCTACTTTTGGACGTGCCGCCTGGACCCCGACAAAAATTATTTTCTTAACATTCGTTGGCTGAATCCAGCCACGAATGCTGCGACGTGTCCGACTGGAGCGTGCAGCGCATACGTTGATCTTTCCTACCAAGACTGAAATTGAATACGCACGCCCTGCGCGGGAGGTATCGCGTAGGGCGCTCCCGAACATGTATACCCGTAACACCGCTTTTTCCTTCTTCGCTTTCGTGTGCCTGATCGGCTTGAGCGTACCGGGCGCGGCGGGCGACAAGCCCTTGATCACGCAAGGCAGCCTTGAGGTTCTCGCAAGGGACTTTGAGGCGTTTCTTCTCCGCGTCCCGGAGGGCCAGCGCCCAGAATTTCGGGCTTCCCTCGAGCGCGTGTCGAAGGCGGTGGAGTTAATTTACACAAACCGCACGCTGGCCAATGAGGCGCGGGTAAAGGGTTACGATAAGGACCCGCTCGTCGCGTTACGAGCCAAGCAGCTTGAGGAGGGATTCCTCGCTCAGGTATGGCAAAGTCGGCATCAGGCGGAGATGGCGACCCCAGATATGGTTGAGCGCGCTCGCGATGTCTATCGCCTGAACCCCGACAGATTCCGAGAGCCCGAACGCTTAACAGGCGAATACCTCCAGATCTCCCTCGTTGGTCGTACGCGGGAGATGGCGATGGCTCGAGCCCGCGAGGCACGTGATAAGTGGCTTGCGGGGGAGTCATTCTCTCGGATCGCGACCGAGTACAACGACGATGCGTTGTTTCCCAAGACTCGGGGTCGGTTTCAGCAGGTCGCGCCGCGCGACTTGGAAAAGGCCATTTCTGAGGTAGCCTTTTCTTTGTCGAAGCCCGGTGAGATCTCGCAGCCCGTGGAATCGGGCGCGGCCTTGCACTTGGTGCGCCTAGAGCATAAAACGCCATCCCGCATGCGCTCTTTCGATGAAGTGAAGGAAGGGCTCATCGCCGATGAGGTCGCTCGCTTCAAGGGGCTGGAGACTGAACGGCTGATTGGCGAGCTCAAGAACACCCCGCAAACCAAGATCCACGAAGCCAACATATTGGACCTCGTGAAAGAGCCCCTTGCTTCAGGCGCGACTCGGAGCTCATCGAGGGCGCCCTAGCTGGCTGCTCGTCGAGTCGTTCCACATGGGTTGGTGCTTTTGCCGCATGCGCGATGAGGCGGGGCGAGGCTAACCTCGAGGCAGCACTTGCCGCAGCGGAGTTACTCCATCGAGCGGGTGACTTGGATGGAGCGCTCGCCGCCTACGAAAAATCCGCAATTTTGTTCCCGGCCGAGCCCGAACCGCTGTTTCGGTTGGGGCTGGTACACGCCCAAAAGGGCAAGCTGGAACTCGCTGAGTCGGCGCTGAGACAGGCCATTGCGCTCGAGGAGCAACCGCATTACCTCTACGCGTTGGGTGACGTCTACGAGCGCGCCGGACATCGGGCGGAAGCAGTGAGCGCTTGGCAAAGGGCGGTGAGGCTGCGGCCCGAGTTCGCGAACGCCCATGCCAGATTGGGTCTTGCCCTTGCGGACGACAATCGGCCGGACGAAGCAATCTTGGCTTTCCGCAGGGCGGTCTCGTTTGCGCCGAGGGATAAGCGAAGCTGGTGGAATCTGGGCGCAATGCTATCCCGCGCTGGCGCTGATCGCCTGGCCCTTGACGCGCTCGAGGAAACGGTGCGCCTGTCTCCCGAGCACGCCCGTGCGTGGGAACTTTTGGGTGCCGTGCGGCTTCGCTGTGGCGAGGTGATGGCCGCTCGTGATGCGTTCTGCCAAGCGACTCGTATCGATGTGAGCCTCCCCGGTGCGTGGTTGGGCCTGGCCAATTGCGATACGCATCTCGGTAACACCCGCGAAGTCCTGACTAACCTCGATCGGGCCGAGGCCCTGAAGCCAGCTGATGCCGCCCAGATTGCAAGCCAGCGGCTCATCGCGATGCACTACACGACCGCGAAGAGCACTCGTGCGGTGTTCGAGGCCCATCTTGATTGGGCGCGGCGCTACGCTCCAGCCCGGGGAAAAACTTCCGGGTTTCGCCCAAACCAGGACCCCGGGAAGAAGCTTCGCATCGGTTATCTATCACCGCGCTTTCATCGGTCATCGGCTGCATCGTTGTCGCTTTCTGTGCTGTTGAATCACGACAAGACCCAATTTCAGGTCTATTGCTATGCCGAGCAATCGTTCGAAGACGATGTGACGAGACTTTTTCGCAATTCAAGCTCAGGTTGGCGCACAACAGCAGGCCAATCTGATGAAGCCGTGGCCAACCAGATTCGTGCGGATGGTATCGATATCCTTGTCGACCTTGCGGGGCACACCCCGGGGCACCGCCTGCCGGTGCTCGCTTGGCGGGCTGCGCCGGTTCAAGCTACGTGGCTGGATTACTTCAACACCACGGGCATCGACGCGGTCAACTTCATCATCTCGGATCCCGTGCACTCACCACCCGAGGCGCTACAGCCTTTTGTAGAGCGCGTGACCCGGTTGCCGGCTCTGCGCTACTGCTGGACGCCACCCACCTATGCGCCAGAGGTTCGGCAGCCGGCAGCGTGCACCGGTGCCTCGCCGGTTTTTGGCTCTTTCAATCGTCTAGCGAAACTGTCCGGTGAGACGCTGGACGTCTGGTGCCGCTTGCTGAGGCAGCTGCCGGAGGCCCGCCTAATCGTGAAGAATTCCGCGTTAGGGGGAGAGCCGGAGCGCGCCCACGTGCGTTCGTGGTTCAAGTGTCGCGGGATCGACCCGAGCAGGATCGATCTCAGGGGTGCCTCGAGCCATGCCACTATGCTTGATGAGTACCTCGAAATCGATGTGGCACTTGATACATTTCCGTACAACGGCGGGCTGACAACTCTGGAAGCCCTGTGGATGGGGCGGCCCGTTGTCGCGCTTCGTGGCGAGACTATGATCAGCAGGCAGTCCCTGGCGATTCTCTCGGCGATCGGGATGCCGGAGTTGGTGGCAACTAATACCGATGCATATGTGCATATCGCGTGCACTCTCGTCGAGCATCCAGAGCAACTCGCGCAGGTGTCTGCGGGCCTCAGGCGACGGATGCGCGACTCTGCTGCAACCGCTGTGCCGCGCTTTACCCGAGACCTCGAAGCCCTCTATCGGCATGAGTGGAAGCGATGGTGCGAAAAGCCAGCCCCGGGGATCGCGTGAACGAACCACTCATCGCCGCAGTCAAGCAAATGCTGCGTGCTGGCGACATTGCCAAGGCATGGTCTGCGCTACAAGATCTCTCTGATGACGACTCGGGCGCTGCGGAGCTTTGGTACCTACGCTCCTTGGCATCACAGCAGCAGGGAAACCTCTCTGATGCGCAGCACAGTATCGCGACAGCAATGCGTCTCGTGGATGGTGAGCCCGCATATTTTCGGTTGCAGGCTGCGCGAGTCGCTGCGCAGCAGGAGTCGCATCACGAAGCCATTTCCTGGTTTAGGGCGGCGCTTGAAAAGGACGCCACGCTCGGCCTAGCCTGGGCGGGCCTTGGATCATCCCTGTTGGCGGCAGGAAGAACCGATGCGGCGCTCGACGCCTTGGAGCGCGCAGTTAGCCTCGGTGCAGCCTCGGCAGGGGTCTTGTATGACATCGCTCGTGTGATGCTTGCGAGCGGGCGCCTTGAGGAGGCCGAGGCCTGTGCGAAAGAGGCCCTGGGTACACCCGGTGGCGCTGCTGATGCGCTCCTATTGCTTGGCGACATTTATAAACGCCAAGGTGAGCCGATCAAGGCGCTTCAGGCTTATCAACGGGCGCAGGAAGCAGCTCCCGACAACGCCCAGTCGGGCATTGCTGCGGCGACCCTTCTTTGGGAGCGGGGGCGTTGGGATGACGCCCGTGGCGCCTACGTCGATCTTGCCATGCGAAACCCAAGCAGTCTCCGGGCCGCCTTCGGTGCAGCCCTAACCCTCCCACATGTTTACGGAAGCCAAGCCCACCTGGATGAGAGCCGTGAAACTTACGCGAAGGCACTCGCGACCCTGGCCCAGCTTCCTGTCAGGCGGTTCGCAAAGCCGCCCCGTGACATCCTGCAAGATCTTCGCTGGTGTAATTTTCTGCTGGCCTACCAAGGTAAAAATGATGTGCTACTCCAGTCCGTGTTTGGAGATTTCGTACAGGCAGTTCTCAGAGGCTCTGCCCCCGAATGGCTGGAGTTACCCGTAAGGCCGAGATCCAGCCGGAGCCGTATACGGGTGGGCTTTGCAAGTCATTTCTTCTACGACTGCACTGTCGGGCGGTATTTTTCGCCGTGGATTCTGGGACTCGACCCCGCAGCATTCGAGGTTTACGTCTATTACTCGAACACTCACGTTACGCCGAACACGCATGAGCTGAGAGCACGAGCCTCCGTATTCCGGCATCACGGAGGCTTGCCAATTCAAACGGTGGCGCAGCGCATCCGGAACGATGAACTCGACGTCCTCATATACCCGGAGTTGGGAATGCATCCGGATACCTTCGCGCTCGCCCACCTTCGCCTCGCGCCCGTCCAATGCGCTGCATGGGGCCACCCTACAACAACAGGCTTGACGGCCATCGATGCATTCATTAGTTGCGCATCGATGGAGCCCGAGGACGCCCGGGCGCACTATCGCGAGCAGCTCTTTTTGCTGCCAGGGCTGGGCACCCGGTATGCCCACCCTGGGACTCCTGCTTCCGTCTCGCGCACCGAGCTCGGATTGCCCGATGGCCGGACTCTCTACCTGGTGCCGCAGTCCCTGTTCAAGATCCATCCCGACAACGACGAGCTGATTGCGGATGTTCTGGCTGCAGACCCCAATGGCCTCGCAGTGTTATTTGCAAGTGAATCACGCGTCATTGTCGATGCGCTTGTTCGTCGCTTGAAGCCTGTTTTCCACCGCCGCGGACTTTCAACACAAAAATACTTGCATTTCCTCCCCGCATTGACCCACGAGGCCTACCTCGCTGTAAACCGGCAGTGCGATGTAATGCTAGACACGGTTCACTGGTCCGGGGGGAACACCGCGCTCGATGCGCTATCGGTTGGTTTGCCGATCGTGACCCTCGCGGGACCGCTTATGCGGGGTCGACAAAGCAGTGCCATGCTTCGACTCATGGGCCTGGGTAGCCTAATTGCCAGCGACCGCGATCACTATGTGAAGATCGCCGTGCAGCTCGGTACGGACCGAGCGCGGCGGATGGACTGTCAGCGCGATCTGATCTCGGCGCACTCAATGCTTTTCGACGACGCGGGACCCTTGGCCGCCCTGAGCAACGCCATAATTGGTTTGGCGCAAGGGGTTGCAACAAGCCATCATGACTTAGGTGGCGCGTGACCGCTGACGCTGTTCGCACCCTTTATAACCAGGGTAATGACGAGTTGCGCGCACAGGCCCTTGAGCCCGCTGCGGATAGCTTTGGTAGGGCGCTCGCAGTGGACCCCTCCTACTGGCCTGCTTGGCTGGGTCTTGGCGTCGCTTGGCGTTTACTTGGCCGCGACGCTGAGGCGGCCAGCGCCTTCAAACGCGTGTTGAATCAGGAGCCTGGGCAGCGCTTTGCGTTATCCAGCCTCGCTGAAAGTCTGATGTCCCTTCGTCGCTACGATGAAGCTGCGGAGGCGTTTGCACAATTGCTTGCCATCGACCCTGGCGCTCGCCATGGCCAGGGCCTCTTGTTGTATGCACGCTTGCTCAGTGGTGACTGGCGTGATGTCGACAGGTTGATCGAATGCTGCAGCCGAGGGGTAGAGCACGACGAGGAGGTGGCCGAGCCTTTCAGTCTGCAAGCAGCGTCAGTTTCCCCAGCCCAGCTGCAAAAGTGTGCGCGGCGCTACGCGCAGCGCTACTACCCCCCTCGATTCGCAGCCCCCCCTCAGCGGCTGCCGCTTGGCAGCAAAATCCGAATTGGTTACGTTTCCGGAGAGTTCTTTCACCAAGCTACCTCCATGCTCTTGGCCGGGGTGCTGGAGCTACATGACAAGACACGATTTGAGATCTTTGCCTTTGATAATGGTCCAGATGACGGCAGCAACCTTCGCCGGCGCATCGAGGCGAGTGTCGATTCGCTCGTTACCATTCGCAACCTGACTGATGAGCAGGCTCTGCGTGCCGTGTGCGAGCGCGGCATCGACATCTTAGTCAATCTCAATGGTTACTTTGGGCGGCGGCGTCAGGAGTTATTCTCCATGAGGGCGGCGCCCCTGCAGGTCAATTACCTCGGGTTCCCGGGGACGCTCGGTGCACCTTACATGGACTACGTAATTGCGGACCGGATAGTTATCCCCCCCGAACACCTGCCTTTCTATGATGAAAAGGTAGTCTGGTTGCCGGAGACTTATCAGCCAAACGACCGATCCAGGCCAATAGCGGATCGTACTTTTGAGCGTGCTGAAGTCGCCCTTCCGGAGGACGGCTTTGTTTTTTGTTGCTTCAATAATACCTACAAGATTCTGCCGGCCATGTTTGATGTCTGGATGCGGATTCTCAAGCGTACGCCAGGCAGCGTGCTGTGGCTCTTCGCGGCAAATGAGGCGACTATTGCCAATCTGCGTCGCGAAGCCTTAGTACGTGAGGTTGACCCATCGAGGTTGGTTTTCGGTGCCCCTATGCAATCGGCAGAGCACCTCGCCCGCTTGCGGGCCGCAGACTTGTTTCTCGACACGCTGCCCTACAATGCGCACACGACCGGGAGCGATGCCCTCTGGGCTGGGTTACCTGTGCTGACTTGCAAGGGGTCGACTTTCCCTGGGCGTGTGGGGGCTAGCCTTCTCGAGGCGATTGCGCTGCCCGAGCTCATTGTGGAGAGCCTGAACGAATACGAAGATCGGGCGGTGCATCTGGCGCACCATCCGGCGGAACTCGCAGGATTACGTGCGAAGCTCGCCCAACATCGGCTGACAAAGCCGCTATTTGATAGCGAGCGTTACACGCGGCACCTCGAGCGGGCCTATGAGTCCATGATGGTGAGGTACAGGGCTGGCCTATCGCCGGACCACATCGTTGTCGCGCCAGAGCCCCGAGCCTAAATGTCGTGAACACCCGACAATGCGAGCTGTGTGAAGGTGCAGTGGAGCGGGTTTTGTGGCACGACGTCCTGTGCGTCGTGGTATCGGTCGACGACCCTGCGCTGCCAGGCTTCATCCGGGTCGTGCTCAACCGCCACGCGGCAGAGATGACCGACCTCCCCACCAGCGATCGCCAGCAGCTGATGCAAGTGGTATGGGCTGTCGAAACGGTCATCCGCCGGGAACTCCGCCCAGACAAGATCAACCTCGCGAGCCTCGGCAACGTGGTGCCCCACCTTCATTGGCACGTGATCCCCCGTTGGCGAGATGACCCCTGGTTTCCGCAGCCCATCTGGGCGCCAGCTGTGCGCTCTGCACACGTTCCGCCGGCCCGGAGAGAGGCCGCCGATAGGATGATCGCGAATTTCGGGGCGCTACTCGACGCAGCGCTTGCCCGCGGCTAGCCGCTGCTCGAGCGCATCCAGCACGGCGCGCTCGGCGCGCTCGCCGGTCTGCTCACCGATTTCCACCATGCAGGTGGGGCTGGTGACGTTGATTTCGGTAAGCCAGTCCCCGATCACGTCCAGACCGCCCAAAAGCATCCCCTCTTGCGCAAGCACGGCGCCCACCGTCCGCGCAATCTCGCGGTCCCGCGCGCTCAGCGGCTGCGCGATACCGGTGCCGCCCGCAGCGAGGTTCCCGCGGGTCTCACCCGACTTTGGGATTCGTGCCAGGCACTGCGGGAACGGGTTCCCGTCGATCACCAGCACGCGCTTGTCACCTTTGACTATCTCCGGCACGTAGCGTTGCGCCATGATGGTTCGCTCGGCCGCTCCGGCCATGGTTTCCACGATGACGTTTCGATTGGGGTCGTCGTGGCGTACGCGGAAGATCATCGTGCCCCCCATGCCGTCGAGCTTCTTGAGGATGACGTCGCGCTGCTCATCGATGAAGGCCTGGATGCGCGCCGGCTCACGGGACACCAATGTCGGTGGCGTGAACTGGGGGAATCTCAAAATCGAGAGCTTTTCGCTCCAGTCGCGCAGCCCCCGAGCGGCATTCATCACCCGAGCGCCCTGCGCCTCGGCCCGCTCGAGAAGCAGGGTTGCGTAGTAGTACTCGGCATCGAAGGGCGGGTCCTTGCGCATCAGCACCCAGTCGAAATTGCACAGGGGTTGCTCCCGGGCTTCGCCCGCATCGCACCAGCGCCCATCTCCGCCCGGCAAGGCAATGGCCTTCGCGCTGGCGAGCACCTCGCCCGCGCGCACGAAGAGATCGCGCAGCTCGAAGGCGAACACCTCGTGCCCGCGGCGCGCAGCCTCGCGCATCATGGCGATGGAGGAATCCTTCTTGGGATTCAGGCTGGCCATCGGGTCGACGAGAAACGCGATCTTCATGGGGCCTCCGGGGATAGCGCCTCAATCTCGAGCGCGGCGGCGAGCAGGGCGAGCCGGGCGACGACGCCGTAGGTGTAGAAGCGGTTGGGCGGCGCGCCGGGGGCGCCTGTGCAGTCCGGAAGGTGGCAATCGGTCTCGAAGGCGAGGGGACGGAATTCCATTCCCGGCGCGTTCAGGTTCTGGTCCTTGCCGCGCTCCGTATGCACACGGTAGAAGCCGCCCACCACGAACTGGTCGATCATATAGACCACAGGTTCGGCGATCGCCTCCCCCACTTGCTCGAAGGTGGGAACGCCTTCCTGGATGATCACCTGCGAGACTTCGAGGCCCTCCTTCACCACGGCCATCTTGTTGCGGGCCTTGCGATTGAGGTTCCTCACATCGTCGGGGCTGCGAGCCGTCATGATGCCCATGCCGTAGGTCCCGGCATCGGCCTTGACGATGGCAAAAGGCGCTTCAGTGATCCCGTACTGAGCGTACTTCACCCGTGTCCCGTCGAGCACCTGTGCCACCGCTGCTGCCAGGCATTCCTCACCCGCCTTTTCGGCGAAATTCACTTCGCCGCAGGTGGCGAACGCCGGGTTCACGAACCACGAGTCGATGCCGAGGAGCCGGGAAAAATCTTCCGCAACCGTGTTGAAGGCTGCGAAGTGTTGCGATTTGCGACGGGTGGACCACCCTGCCTTGAGGGGTGGCACGACCACCTGCTCGAGGCCCTGGAGCAGGGGGGGGATGCCGGCCGACAGGTCATTGTTCAGCACGACTGCGCAGGGGTCGAATCCATCAAGCTCCACTCGGTTGGCCGAGCGTCGCAGCGGCTCCAGCAGGATGCTCTCGCCACCCGAAGTCTCGAGCGTCGTCGGCCCTGGAAGGTCCGGGATCAGGCTGCCGATCCGCACCTCGAGTCCTGCTCCCTCGAGGATGCGCTTGAGGACGGCGACGTTATGCAGGTAATGGAGGTTGCGGGTGTGGTTCTCCGGCACGAGCACAAAGCGCTGCGCGTCGGGGCAGAGCTTCTGGATGGCCGACATGGCGGCATGCACGCAAAGCGGCCAGAAATCCGGGTTGAGGTTGTTGAAGCCGCCGGGGAACAGGTTCGTGTCCACGGGCGCCAGCTTGAAGCCCGCGTTGCGCAAGTCCACGGAGGCGTAGAACGGCACCTCGTGCTCCGCGAACTGGGCACGCAACCAATGCTCGATTTCCGGGCGCTTCCCCAGCACCAGGCGCTCGAGCTCGTTGAGGGGGCCGGTAAGCGACGTGGTGAGGTGGGGAACCATGGGGTGCTGTGACGGGCCGATTGAGTGGTGCAGCCCGGCGAGTGTAACGCGGTCGGGTGATAAGATTTTGACCCCTTACATTCTCCTTCGCGCAGGCCCGCGCTTCGCCCATGACGCCCCTGCAGACGATCGCAGCCACGGTCACCCTGTTGGCCGCTTCGAACCTCTTCATGACATTTGCGTGGTACGGGCACCTCAAGCATCTGCAGTCGAGCCCGTGGTGGTGGGCAGCCCTCGCAAGCTGGGGGATCGCGCTCTTCGAGTACCTGCTTCAGGTGCCGGCCAATCGCATCGGCTTCGGCAGCGGCTTGAGCCTCGCGCAATTGAAGATCCTGCAGGAGGTGGTGACACTCGCCGTATTCGCACCCTTCGCGATGTTCTACATGGGCGAGCGGCTGTCGTGGAACTACCTGTGGGCCTCGCTGTGCCTGGTGGGCGCCGTGTACTTCATTTTCCGCCCGTGAAACTGCACATTCTTGGCATTGCCGGCACCTTCATGGGCGGACTGGCCAAGATCGCCCGCGAGGCGGGCCACATCGTCACCGGCTGTGATGCGCAGGTCTATCCGCCGATGAGCGACCAGCTCCGCGAATTGGGCGTGGCGGTACACGAGGGCTACGATGCCGGGCAGCTGGACCGCTACCCGGCGGACGTCTGCGTTGTCGGCAACGCCATGACGCGCGGCAAGCCCGTGGTCGAGGCCATGCTCGACCGAGGCCTGCGCTACACCTCCGGGCCGCAGTGGCTCGCCGAAAACGTGCTTGCGGGCAAGTGGGTGCTTGCCGTAGCCGGCACCCATGGGAAGACCACAACCTCGGCGATGCTCGCGTGGATTCTGGAGTCGGCTGGGCTCAACCCGGGGTTCCTCATCGGCGGCGTGCCGCGCAACTTTGGTGTTTCGGCGCGGCTCACGAACTCGGCGTTTTTCGTGGTCGAGGCCGATGAGTACGACACGGCCTTTTTCGACAAGCGCTCGAAGTTCGTCTGGTACCGGCCGCGCACGGCAATTCTGAATAACCTCGAGTTCGACCACGCGGATATCTTTCCCGACCTGGCGGCCATCGAGACGCAATTTCACCACCTCGTGCGTACCGTGCCCTCGGGCGGCCGCCTGGTGGTGAATGCTGCAGACCAGCCGCTCGCCCGCGTGCTTCAGCGCGGCTGCTGGACGCCCGTCGAGCGATTTGGCGCGGGTGGCGACTGGTCCGTGGGCGCCGAAGGGCCCGGTGAATCCTTCGAGGTGATGCACGCCGGGCGCGTCGTCGGGCGTGTCGAATGGGATGTCCCCGGGGCATTCAATCGACACAACGCGCTGGCGGCCATTGCCGCAGCGCGACACGCGGGAGTTCCAGTCGACGCAGCGATCGGTGCGCTCGCCCGCTTCGAGGGCGTGAAGCGTCGCCTGGAAGTGCGCGGCGTGGCCGGTGGCGTGACCGTCTATGACGACTTCGCCCACCATCCGACAGCCTTCGAGGCCACGGTGTCCGGCCTGCGACGGCGTGTCGGCAGGGCGCGGATCGTGGCGGTGTTCGAGCCCCGTTCCAACACGATGAAGCAGGGCACCATGCAGTCCCGCCTTGCCGCAAGCCTCGCCGGCGCAGACCTCGTTTGTTGCCATGCGAGCGGGCTTGGCTGGGATGCCGGCGCTGCGCTCGCGTCCTTGGGTTCCAAGGCGACCGTGCACGCAAGCGTCGAGGCGCTGCTCGATTTTCTTGCGGTGACATTGCAGCCGGGCGACCATGTCCTCGTCATGTCCAACGGTGGCTTCGGCGCCATTCACGGGCGATTGCTCGAGCGCCTCGGCGCAGCAGCCAGCGCCACCCGGTGAGCGCGATCGTCTACCTGCACGGCTTCCTCAGCTCGCCCGCTTCCGCCAAGGCCTCGCAGCTGGGCGAATACCTGCGCCGCCATGCACCAGACGTAGCCTATCGGGTTCCGGCGCTGCCTCATCGCCCGGCTCGTGCCGTCGATAGGGCCGCAGCGGAAGTGGGCGCCTTGGGTGGGGAGCCCCTGCTGGTGGGCAGCTCGCTGGGTGGCTTCTATGCCACCGTGCTCGCCGAGCGCCTCGGGTGCCGCGCGGTCGTGATTAACCCGGCAGTGCATCCGCAGCGCCTCTTGAGCCGCCTTCAAGGGCCGCAGCGCAATCCCTACACGGGGGAAGCGTTCCAGCTGTCGGGCGATCACCTGGTCGAGTTGCGCGCCCTCGACCCGCCGCGCATCACCCGGCCTGACCGCTACTGGCTGCTCGCCGAGACGGGCGACGACGTGCTCGATTATCGGGAGGCGGTGGCGTACTACGCTGGCGCTCGCCAGGACGTCGCCCAGGGGGGTGATCACTCGCTCCAGGGCTTCGCGGGCCACCTTCCCGGCATCGTCGCGTGGGCGCGCGAGCCACGCCAAGAGGGCCTCTCGTGAAGCAAGTGCTCTTCGAGGAGGATGGCGCGTTTCGGGTGGGCACCGTCCTTTCGGAGGCGGGCGGCGCGCTCCAGGTGGAGGCGGCGCACGGCAAGCGCTCCAAAGTGAAGGCCACTGCCATTCTCCTGCGCTTCGACGGGCAGCCGCTCTCGAGCTTCATGGGTGATGCCCAGGCGCAGTCGGAGGCGATCGACCGCCAGTTTCTCTGGGAGGTTTGCAGCGCCCAGGAGTTCGGCTTCGCCGACCTGGCGGCCGATTACTTCGGGCAGTCGCCGTCGCCAGTGCAGGCCACGGCTGTAGCGCTCGCCCTGCACGCCAACCCGATGTACTTCTACCGGCGCGGCCGTGGCCGCTATCAGGCCGCACCGGCGGAGAACCTGCGCGCAGCGCTCGCGGGCGCAGAGAAGAAGCGACGGCAGCAGGAACAGGTGGATGCATGGGCGGCCTCACTCGCCCGGGGTGAGACGCCCGAGGAGATCGCGACCCATCTGGATACCCTGCTCTTCAAGCCCGACAAGATGAGCCTTCCCTGGCGGGCGCTGGAGCAGGCCGCTGCAGCCTCCGGGAACCCGCCGGCGCAGTTTCTGGCGAGCGTCGGCTTGCTCCAGGGCCCGCAGGATTACTGGCTTCGCAAGCTTGCCTTCGATCGCTATCCGGGGGGCTTGGGCTTCCCCAAGGCGCCCTCGACAGGCAGCCCGCCCGACCTTGCGCAGGCGGCGGTCGAAGCCTTTTCCATCGACGATCAGGACACCACGGAGATCGATGATGCGTTCTCGGTCACGCGGCAGTCCGACGGGAGTTGGCGCGTCGGAATTCACATCGCGGCCCCCGCTCTGCTGTTCGGTGACGGCCACCCGCTGGAGGCGCTGGCGCGGGAGCGCCTGTCCACCGTCTACTACCCGGGCGGCAAGATCACCATGCTTCCCGAGTCCGCCGTTGCCGGCTCGACGCTCGCGGCGGGCCGCGCGGTGGCCGCTGTCTCGCTCTATGTTGTCATCGACCCCGATACGCTCGACGTCCGGTCTCACGAGACGCGCGTGGAGCGCGTGCCGATCGCAGCCAACCTGCGCACGGGCGAGCTCGAGTCGCGGCTAACCGGAGAGGCGCTCGCCGCGGGCAGCCCGCCTGGCCCCTTCGGCGCGGAGCTGGCGCTGCTGTGGCACTTGGCGCGCAAGCTGCGTGCCGCTCGCGGGGCGCAAGAAGAGCGGGCCGACCGGGTGGACTACACCTTTCGGGTCGAAGGCGGTCGCGTGTCGATCGAGGTTCGACCCCGGGGCTCGCCCGTCGACACGCTGGTTGCCGAGTTGATGATTCACGTCAATGCAACCTGGGGCAGGGTGCTGGCGGAGGCGGGTGTACCCGGCCTGTACCGAAACCAGCGTGGCGCCAAGACGCGAATGGAGGCCGAGCCCGGTGCCCACGAAGGGCTGGGTGTGACCCACTACGCCTGGTCCAGCTCGCCCATCCGTCGCTTCGCCGATCTCGCCAACCAGCGGCAGATCATCGCGCTGGCGCTTGGCGAGGCGCCGCCCCATACCCGCGAGGCGTTGGAGGCCGTGGCGGGTCGTTTTGAGGAGGCCTATGAAGCATATGGCGAGTTTCAGCGTCAGCTCGAGCGGTACTGGTGCCTGCGATTCATTGCGCAAGAGAGGCTTGGCGAATCGGATGCAACCGTCATTCGCGACGAGCTTGTCCGCCTCGCCAACCTGCCGCTCGTCTGCCGGGTGACCGGCATGCCCTCCCTCGCGCCCGGCGATCGGGTTCGTGTGGCCTTCGGTGAGGCGGACTACTGGGAAACGCACCTCCCGTGCCGGTATGCGGGGCGGGCGGAGGGCGTATAGGTGTTGCAGCAGCCGTTGCGTGCTGCGGTCGCTGCATCCGTGCTCGTGCACGGGGCCGCAATCGTCGCCCTCGGCTGGGGCCCGTCTGGCCCGCGCCCGGCCGCTACCCCTCACGACCTCCTCGAGGTGGTGCTGGTCAACGCGCGCAGCACGGTTGCGCCGAGCCGCCCGGAAGTGCTGGCCCAGGCCAATCTTGACGACGGCGGGAGCGCAAAACCGGACCGGCGTGCCTCCAGCCCGCCACCGGTGGCGAGCGCCCCCCCGCTTCCTTCGGAGCCTCCCGTGCTGCAGCAGCTCCCCGCGAGTCGCGAGGCGCTACTGATGCGTCCGACGCCCCATCAGTTACAGGAGCTGGCGCGGCAGGTGGCGCACGCTCCGCGGGACGTCGAGGCCCACCCGACATGGCGGCGCACGGAGTTCGTGGGCGCGCGCGCCGCCGAGTACCGCTTCGCCGCCTACGTCGACAACTGGCGCCACAAGGTCGAGCGGGTGGGCAATCTCAACTATCCCGCCGAGGCGCGCCGCCAGCGGCTGTACGGTTCGCTCCAGCTGACGGTGGTCCTGCGCGCCGACGGCGAGGTCGACTCGGTGACGCTCAACCGCTCGTCCGGCCACCGCGTTCTGGATGAGGCGGCCATGCAGGTCGTGCGGATGGCAGGCCCGTACGACCGCTTTCCCGAGGCCATTGCGCGCGACACGGACTTCATCTCCATCACCCGGACGTGGACCTTTTCGCGCGATGAGGCCGTATCGGCGCGCTGAAGCGCAGGCAAGCCTTCAGGCTGCCCGAGCCGACTTGAAGAGCGCGAGCGCCCGCTCGCGCTGGACGGCGTGGTCGACGATCGGCATCGGGTAGTCCCGCCCCAGGGTGATGCCGGCTGCCTGCTGCTCGAGGGGCGGCATGGTCCACGGCGCGTGCAGGTAGCGCGCCGGCACCTTGGCTAACTCCGGCAGGTAGCGGCGGATGAACTTGCCCTCGGGGTCGAAGCGCTCCGACTGCGACACGGGGTTGAAGATGCGGAAGTAGGGCTGCGCGTCGCAGCCGGTGGAAGCCGCCCATTGCCAGCCACCATTGTTGGCGGCGAGGTCGAAGTCGATCAGCTGATCGGCGAAATAGCGCTCGCCCTGCCGCCAGTCGACCAGCAGGTCCTTCACCAGGAAGGAGGCCACGATCATGCGCAGGCGGTTGTGCATGTAGCCAGTGGTGTTGATCTGGCGCATGGCGGCGTCGACGATAGGGAACCCTGTGCGCGCCTCGCACCACGCCTGGAAGTGCGCGTCCTCGCCGGGCCAGCGGATGGCGTCGTACTCCCGACGGAAGTTGCCCGTGGCGGCGTGCGGGTGGTGCCAGAGAATCTGGAAGTAGAAATCACGCCAGATGAGCTCGGAGAGCCAGGTCTCGGCGCCTGAGCCCCGCTGCTCGCGCGCGGCCCGCGCCAAGGCACGAATCGAAACGGTGCCGAACCGGTTGTGTGTCGACAGGTAGGAAACCCCCTTCACAGCCGGGAAGTCCCGGGCGTCCCGGTAACCCGTCATGCGCCCGGCAAAGGCGTCGAACAGCTGCCGAGCGCCCGACATGCCCGGCGCAATCAGCGGTGCGGGCCCTTCGTCGAACCCAAGCTCGGCAAGGCTCGGAATCCCGTGGTCGGTGGCGGGCGGCGCCAGGCGCGCAGCGTGCTTGGCCACGGGGTAGGCGCGCAGGTAGTCGTCATTCACCTTCGCAAGCCAGGCGCGCTTGTAGGGGGTGAAGACGACAAACCGGCCTCCGGCCTGGGTGAGCACCTCATCCTTGGCGAAGACCACCTGGTCCTTGGCGAGGTGCAAACGCCGGCCTGCGGTGGCGAGAGCCTTCTCGACAGCGGCATCGCGGTCCCGGGCTGCCGGCTCGTAATCTTCGTTGGCAAAGACAGCGTCGGCATGAAGCTCGGCGGCGAGCCTCGGGATCGCTTCGCGCGCCAGGTCGTGCAACACGGTCAGCTCACCACCCTGCGCCCGCAGCGCAGCGCGCAATTCGACAAGGCTGTCCCGGATGAAGGCCACTCGCCGGTCGTGGCCGCGTGGCAACCGATCGAGGATTTCCCGGTCGAAGACGAACACGCAGTGCACGGACCGGGAGTGGGTGAGCGCGTAGTAGAGGCCGGCGTTGTCCTCGTTTCGGAGGTCACGGCGGAACCAGAAGAGGCTGCGGTCGTAGGAGGTCACGGGGCGGGGCTCCAGGGCGCGCCAGGGGCGGCACCGTGGCGGGTGAGGGTGGGACGAATTAGAATAGAGGGCCGGTGGCAAATGCAAACGATCAATCTCACGCGCCACTTCCTCATCGCCATGCCGGGCATGGTGGACCCGCATTTTTCCCGCTCCCTCACGTTCATCTGCGAGCACAACGAGCGCGGAGCGCTCGGCCTGGTGGTGAACCGGCCTACGGACGTCACCCTCGGGGCCCTGTTTGCCAAGGTCGACCTGCCGCCGCCCGACGCCTCGCTTGCCGCCCGGCCGGTGTATTTCGGCGGGCCGGTGCAACCCGAGCACGGGTTTGTCCTTCACCGGCCCCTGGGGGACTGGCGCTCCACGCTGCCGGTAGGCGACGCGGGCCTCACCACATCGAAGGACATCCTCGAGGCCATGTCCCGGGGAGACGGCCCATGCGATTGGCTGGTGGCTACGGGATACGCGGGTTGGGCTCCGGGCCAGTTGGAGGACGAGATTCGTCGGAATGGCTGGCTGACGGTCAGCGCCGACCTCGACGTGGTCTTTCACCTGCCTCCCGAGGGCCGCTACGACGCAGCACTGGGCGCGCTCGGCGTGTCGCTTCCGTCGCTTTCCGGCCAGGCGGGGCATGCATGAAGGCCGGCACGCTTCTCGGCTTCGACTTCGGTGAGCGCCGGATCGGCGTCGCTGTGGGCGAGATGGAGACGGGGCTTGCCCACCCGGTAGCCACCATCGCCGAGCCGGCCACCGCTGCGCGCCTGGCGGCCATCGAGCGCCTGGTTTCCGAGTGGAAGCCCGTGGGCCTGGTGGTGGGGGCTCCCCAGCATGCGGACGGCAGCGTGCACCCCGTCGCCCAGCTCGCGGGCAAGTTCGCGCGCCGGCTGGCGGCGCGCTTCCAACTGCCGGTGACGGTGGTGGACGAAACACTCTCCTCAGTGGAGGCTGGGCACCGGCTTCGGGAAGGGGGGCGTCGCGAAGGGGATGTCGATGCCGAGGCCGCCGTCGTCATTCTGCAGACCTACCTGAATGAGCCCGGACATGGCCGCTCGCCTGCCTGAGGCCGAGGCCCTCATCGACTCACTCGCGCAGGCGCTGCGCGGCTCGGTCAATTCGGAGACGGGCCTCGTGGGCATCTACTCGGGCGGGGCGTGGGTTGCCCAGCGGCTGCACCGCGCTCTGGGCCTCCAGCTACCCGTCGGCCAACTGGCCATCACCTTGCATCGGGATGACTTCGACCGCATCGGCCTGCACCGCGAGCAGCGCCGCAGCCACCTGCCGTTCCCCGTGGAGGGCCGTGACATCCTGCTCGTCGACGACGTGCTGCACACCGGGCGAACCATTCGCGCTGCGCTCAACGAGCTATGGGATTTCGGCCGTCCAAAGTCGGTTCGCCTCGTGGCCCTGGTCGACCGGGGCGGGCGTGAGCTTCCCATCGCTGCGGATTTCACGGGCGCGAAGGTGGACGTGGACGCTGGCGAGTCCCTCGTGCTCTCGGAAGAAAACGGCCGGCTGCGCCTGACGGCCGTGAAGGCCTCGCCATGAGCCGCAGCCTGCAACTGGGCCCGGACGGGCGCCTCGTTCACCTGCTCTCGACCGAGGGCCTGCCCGCAGAGACGCTGCGCCACATCCTCGACACCGCAGACCAGTTCGTGAGCGTGAACGAGCGCGAAGTGAAGAAGGTGCCGCTGCTACGCGGCCGGTCGCTCTTCAACGTCTTCTTCGAGAACTCCACGCGAACCCGCACCACCTTCGAGATCGCCGCCAAGCGGCTGTCGGCCGACGTCGTGAACCTGAACATCGGGGCGTCCTCCACGGCAAAGGGGGAATCGCTGCTCGACACGGTCTGGAACCTGCAGGCGATGGACGCAGACATGTTCGTGGTGCGGCACAAGGAGGCCGGAGCGCCCCACCTGGTGGCGCGGCACGTGAAGCCGGGCGTGCACGTGATCAACGCCGGCGACGGCCGCCACGCGCACCCCACGCAGGGCCTGCTCGACGTCTACACCATTCGCCACTACAAGAAAGATTTCTCGCGGCTGGTGGTGGCCATCGTGGGCGACATACTGCACTCGCGGGTGGCGCGCTCGCAGATCCACGCATTGAAGACGTTGGGCGTGCCCGAGGTGCGCGTCATTGGCCCTCGCACGCTGCTGCCAGCTGACGTCGAACGCCTGGGCGTTCGGGTCTTCCACGACATGGCGGCAGGCCTTCGTGGTTGCGACGTGGTGATGACCCTGAGGCTCCAGAGCGAGCGCATGAGCGGGCCGCTCCTGCCCTCCGCGGGTGAATTCAACAAAGCCTACGGGCTCACGCCCGAGAAGCTCGCCCAGGCAAGCCCGGATGCCATCGTCATGCACCCGGGCCCGATGAATCGTGGCGTGGAAATCGACTCGTCGGTCGCCGACGGCGGCCAGAGCGTGATCATGCCGCAGGTGACCTTCGGCATCGCCGTGCGCATGGCGGTTATGGCCATTCTCGCGGGGAACGCATGAGCGGGCGGCTCACCATCGAGGGCGCGCGTGTCGTCGACCCGGCATCGGGCCATGACGCGGTCACGGCCATTTATGTGGCGGACGGCGCCATCGCTGGCCTGGGAAAGGCACCGGACGGCTTCCGTGCGGATGCCGTCATCGACGCGAAGGGCCTCGTGGCTTGCCCGGGGCTCGTGGACCTCGCAGCACGCCTTCGCGAGCCCGGGTTCGAGTACCGGGCAACGCTGGAATCCGAGATGCGCGCCGCGGTTGCCGGCGGTGTGACGTCGCTTGCGTGCCCGCCCGACACTGAGCCGCCGCTCGATGAGCCGGGCCTGGTGGAAATGCTCAAGCGACGTGCGACCAGCCTCGCCCTCGCTCGTGTCTACCCCATCGGAGCGCTCACGCTTGGCCTCGGTGGCGAGCGGCTGGCCGAGATGGGCGAGCTCGCTGAAGCCGGTTGCGTAGGTTTCTCGCAGGCCGACGCGCTGCTCTCGGACCCGCACGTGTTGCGCCAGGCGTTGCGCTACGCGTCGACGTTCGGTTTTTCCGTGTGGCTGCGGCCGCAGGACTCGACGCTCGCGCATGGGGGTGTCGCCCACGAGGGCGAAGTGGCCACGCGCCTGGGCCTGTCACCGATACCCGAAGTGGCCGAGACCGTGGCACTCAAGACCATTCTCACGCTGGTCGAGGAAACCGGCGCGCGCGTGCACGTGGCGCGGCTGTCGACTGCGCGAGGTGTAGCGCTGATGCGCGACGCTAAGGCCCAGGGCCTGCCCGTGACTTGCGACGTGGGCGTGCATCACCTCCACCTGTGTGACCGCGACGTGGGCGACTTCGACCCCAACGCGCGCCTTACGCCACCGCTGCGGGACGTGCGCGACCGGGATGCCCTCCGGCGAGGGCTGGCAGAGGGCACCATCGACGCCGTCTGCTCGGATCACGCGCCCGTCGACGACGACGCGAAGCAGGTGCCGTTCGGGGAAGCCGAGCCCGGTGCCACGGGCCTCGAGCTCTTGCTGCCGCTCGTGCTGCAGTGGGGCCGCGAAGCGGGCCTTGCCCTGCCGGCCACCCTGGGCGCCGTCACGTCCCGGCCCGCTGCAATCCTCGACGCCCCGGCGGGGCGCATCGCGGTAGGCATGGCCGCAGACCTTTGCCTTCTCGATCCCCAGGCGGCGTGGGTGGTGTCCAGCGCGACGCTCGCAAGCCAGGGCCGTAACACGCCGTTCCTTGGGCTCGAACTCGTCGGCCGCGCTGTGCGCACCTTGGTGAACGGCCGCGTGGTGCACGCTGCCTGACCCGGATTTTCCTGCCGAGCCAACCATGACCAATCCGCTGCTCGATTTTTCTGGCCTGCCTCGCTTCGAGGCCTTCGCGCCGGAGCACGTCCTGCCCGCTGTCGACGCCCTGGTGGCCGAGGGCCGCTCGGCCATCGACCGCGTGGCCGTGAGTGGCAGCGAGCCAACCTGGGACACGCTCGTGCAGCCGATCGAGGATGCCAACGAGCGCTTGGCGCGCGCCTGGGGACAGGTTGCGCACCTCAACAACGTGGTCAACTCGCCAGCGCTTCGCGACGCGTACAACGCGGCTTTGCCGCGCGTGACGCAATATTTCACCGAGCAGGGCCAGGACCAGCGGCTCTACCAGCGATTCAAGTCGCTGCGCGCCTCCCCGGCCTACGCCACGCTCGGCCCTGCGCGCCGGCGCCTCATCGACAACCGCCTGCGCGACTTCCGCCTGGGCGGCGCCGAGCTCTCGGCCGGCGACAAGGCGAGGTTCCAGGCGCTGCAGGAAGAGCTTGCCGCGCTGGGCTCCCGCTTCCAGGAAAACGTCCTCGATGCCACCAACGCGTTCGCGGAGTACGTGAGCGACGCAGCGGAATTGGCGGGCCTGCCTCAGGATTTCCAGGAGGCAGCCCGCGCGGCGGCCGCCAAGGATGGCCGCGAAGGGTGCAAGCTCACGTTGCAGGCGCCCTCTTACCTGGCGGTGATGCAGTACGCGGACCATCGGGGCCTGCGGGAGCGCATTTACCGTGCTTATGTGACGCGAGCAGCCGAATTCGGCCCGTCGCAATGGGACAACACGGGCGTGATCGCCCGAACGCTCGGCCTGCGCGCAGAGGTGGCGGGCCTGCTTGGTTTCGCCAATTACGCCGAGGTGTCGCTTGCCACCAAGATGGCCGCCTCGCCCGCCGAGGTGATCGCGTTCCTCGAGAACCTCGCCGATCGTGCCCGACCGCACGCCGAGCGCGACTGGCGCGCGCTCGAGGCCTTCACGCAGTCCCGGCTGGGCCTGGATCGCCTGGAGGCGTGGGACGTCACCTGGGCGAGCGAGAAGCTGCGCCAGAACGCGTACGCGTTCTCGGACGAGGAAGTGAAGCAGTACTTTCCCGAGGATGCGGTTCTCGCCGGGCTCTTCAGCCTGATCGAGTCCCTCTACGACGTCCGAATTCGCCCCGACCAGGGCGCCACCTGGCACCCGGACGTGCGCTTCTTCGCGCTGGAGGATGCCGGGGGCGGCCTTCTGGGCCAGTTCTACGTTGACCTCTACGCACGGGAGGCCAAGCGTGGCGGCGCCTGGATGGACGACGCCCGCAACCGCCGCCGAGTGGCGGGCGGCGTTCAGACGCCAGTGGCCTATCTCACCTGCAACTTTTCTGCGCCCATCGGCGGGCGGCCGGCTCTCTTCACCCATCGCGAGGTGATCACGCTCTTTCACGAGTTCGGCCACGGGCTGCACCAGCTGCTCACGCGCGTGGACGATCTCGGCGTGTCGGGCATCACCGGCGTCGAGTGGGACGCCGTTGAGCTCCCCTCGCAGTTCATGGAGAACTTTTGCTGGGAATGGGACGTCCTCACGCGGATGACGCACCACGTTGAAACCGGCGAGGCGCTGCCGCGCGCGCTCTACGATCGGATCGTTGCCGCCCGAAATTTCCAGAGCGGCATGCAGTGCCTGCGCCAGATCGAGTTCGCGCTCTTTGACATGCGCCTGCATTCGGGCTCCGATCCGGCGGCGCAGTCGGTGATGGGCCTGCTTGAGCAGGTGCGGCAGCAGGTCGCGGTTGTGCACCCACCCTCGTGGAATCGGTTCCCGCACCAGTTCGCCCACATCTTCGCGGGCGGCTACGCCGCGGGCTATTACAGCTACAAGTGGGCGGAAGTCCTGTCGGCCGATGCCTACGCCGCGTTCGAGGAGGAGGGCGTGCTCAATGCCCGTACGGGCGCCCGTTTCCGGGACGAGGTCCTGGGGGTGGGGGGCAGCCGGCCAGCCATGGATTCCTTCGTCGCCTTCCGGGGCCGCAAGCCCTCGCTGGATGCGCTGCTGCGCCACCAAGGCATGGCAGAGGCGGCATGAGACCAGGCCGCCTCGGCGCGGCGTCGCTCGCGCTGGCGGCCGGGCTTGCAGGCGCGAGTGCCGTTGCCCAAACGACGGTCTACCGCTGGGTCGATCGCGAGGGTCGCGTGCATTTCACCGACCAGCCCCCGACCGAGGCGCACAGCAGCCTCACGCAGCGCGTGGTGGGGGGCAATTTTTCGGCGGACGCCCGGGCTTCGTCGGTCGACCTGCAGGCCGTCGTTCAGAAGTTTCCCGTCGTTCTCTACACCAGTGCCGAATGTGGCGAGCCGTGCCGAATGGCTCGCGAGTTGTTGCTCAAGCGCGGGATCCCCTTTTCCGAGCGCAATGCCCAGTCGGGGCCCGAGGTTGCCGACGAGCTGATCAAGCGCGCCGGCGGGCTCTACGTGCCCTCGCTCGGCGTTGGCAGCAATACCCTGCGAGGCTATGAAGAGTCGGCCTGGCGCACGGTGCTCGACACGGCCGGCTACCCTGGCAGCAGCGCCCCACCCCGGTGAAGCTCGCCACCTGGAACGTCAATTCCCTGAAGGTCCGCCTGCCTCACGTGCTCGCGTACCTGGAGGAGCAGGCGCCGGACGCCCTCTGCCTGCAGGAGACGAAGTGCGAGGATGCCGCCTTCCCCGGGGGAGCGTTCGAGGCCGCGGGCTACCACTGGGCCCACGACGGGCAGAAAACGTACAACGGAGTGGCGATCGTCTCTCGAATGCCGGGCGAGGACGTCTCCCGTGGCATCCCGGGCTTCGACGACCCGCAGAAACGCGTGCTGGCCGTGACGGTGAATGGCATTCGCGTGGTGAGCGTTTACTGCCCAAACGGGCAGAGTGTTGGATCGGACAAGTACGCGTACAAGCTCGACTGGTTCGCGGCGCTCGCGCGCTGGTTGCAGGGGGAGCTGGGGCGTCATCCCTCGCTTGCCGTGCTGGGTGACTACAACGTGGCGCCCGACGACCGCGACGTGCATGACCCCGAGGCCTGGCGCGGCCAGGTGCTGGTGAGCGAGCCCGAGCGCGCCGCGTTCGGTGCATTGCGCGCATTGGGGTTCGAAGATGCCTTCCGGCTGTTCGAGCAGCCGGCGCAATCCTTCACGTGGTGGGATTACCGCATGGCGGCGTTTCGTCGCAACCGGGGTCTTCGTATCGACCATGTGCTGCTCTCGCCCGCCCTGGCGGCACGATGCCGCGAGTGCGTCGTCGACGTGGCGCCGCGAAAGCTCGAGCGTCCCTCCGACCACGCCCCGGTACGTTGCCGGCTCGCCGACTGACCCGGCTCAGGCTTTCCCGTCGATCTGCAGGTCCTGCACCTTGCGGGTGAGGGTGTTGCGGCCGATTCCCAGCAGGGAGGCGGCCTCGAGGCGGCGGCCGGCCGTGTGGGCCAGCGCCCGGCCGATCAGGGCAGACTCAAAGTCGCGAGTCAGCGACTCGGCGATGCCCCGCTCGCCGCGGGCGAGCCGCAAGGCAACCTCGCGCGCGAGCGACTGCCGCCAATCCTCGTCAGTCGCCACCGCGGGGGACCACTCCCCGCTCCGGATGTCGGGCGGCAGGTCGGCGACATCGACAGCCTGCCCCGGGGCCATCACCGTCACCCAGTGGCAGAGGTTCTCCAGTTGCCGAACGTTGCCGGGAAAGTCGTGTGCCGACAAGAACTGCATGGCAGCGTCCGTGAGCGACTTGGCCTCCACCCCGAGGGTGCGGGCGCTGCGCGCGAGAAAGTGGCGGGCGAGCACCGGGATGTCCTCGCGACGCTCGCGAAGGCTTGGCAGCCGGAGCCGGATCACGTTCAGCCGGTGGAAGAGGTCCTCCCGGAACAGCCCCTGGCGCACGCGCGCCTCGAGGTCCTGGTGGGTGGCGGCGATGACGCGGACGTTGGCGGTCAGCGGCGTATGGCCGCCAACGCGGTAGAACTGCCCATCGGAGAGCACGCGAAGCAATCGCGTCTGAAGGTCCGCAGGCATGTCGCCGATTTCATCGAGGAACAGCGTGCCGGCCTCGGCCTGCTCGAAGCGGCCGCGGCGCGTGGCCTGGGCGCCAGTGAAGGCGCCGCGCTCGTGCCCGAAGAGCTCGCTCTCCAGGAGCTCCTTCGGGATGGCAGCGGTGTTGATGGCCACGAACTCCCGAGCGCCTCGCAGGCTGTGCCGGTGCAGGGCGCGCGCGACAAGCTCCTTGCCTGTCCCCGACTCGCCCGTGATGAGCACGGTCGCGTTTGAATTGGCGAGGCGACCGATGGCGCGGAAGACCTCCTGCATGGCCGGGGCCTGGCCGAGAATTTCCGGCGCGTCCGCTGCGTCGGAGGGGGTGGCCACCTGTCGGCGGCTCTCCTCCAGGGCCCGCCTGATCAGCTCGACGGCGTGGTCGACATCGAACGGCTTGGGCAGGTACTCGAAGGCGCCTCCCTGGAAAGCCGACACGGCGCTGTCGAGGTCTGAGTAGGCGGTCATGATGATGATGGGGGTCGTGGGCACCTCGGACTTCAGTGCCTCCATGAAGGCCAGGCCGGAGGTGCCGGGCATCCGAATGTCGCTCACCACGACCTGGGGGGGCTCGGTCTTCAGGCGCTCCAGGGCCGGCTGTGCGGACGCAAAGCTGCGGTAGTCGATGCCCTCGCGCTCGAGCGCTTTCTCGAACACCCAGCGGATCGACTGGTCATCGTCGATGATCCAGACGGGCTTCACGAGGCCGCCTTCGTAGCGAGGCCCGCTTGCTCGGCCGTGCGCACGGGCAGCAGGACCGTGAAGCGGGTCAAGCCCTGCGCGCTCTCGAACTCGATGAGGCCATTGTGTTGCCGGACGTAGCTCTGGGAGAGGGACAGGCCGAGCCCCGTCCCGCCCTCGCGCCCGCTCACCAGGGGCAGGAAGATCTTGTCGGCGATGTCGGCGGGCACGCCCGGCCCGTTGTCCTCGATATCGATGCCGATGGCCAGCCGATAGCGCTGCCGCGCCACCGTGGGCTGGCGCACCACGCGCGTGCGGAACCGGATCTCGCCCTGGCCGTCCAGGGCCTGCGCGGCGTTGCGAGCGACGTTGAGGATGGCCTGGATCAGGCTCTCGCGGTCGGCGGGGAACTCCGGCAGGCTCACGTCGTACTCTCGCCGGATCTCGAGGCCGTCGGGGTGCTCCGCGGCGAGCAGCATGCGAACGCGCTCCATCACCTCGTGGATGTTGACCATCTCGATGCGCGGCAGTCGATGGGGTGTGAGCAACCGGTTCATGAGCGCCTGCAGCCGGTCGGCTTCCTTGACGATCACCTGGGTGAATTCGCGCAACTCCGGGGCTGGAAGCTCCCGCTCGAGCAGCTGGGCTGCGCCGCGGATGCCTCCCAACGGGTTCTTGATTTCGTGGGCGAGGTTCCGGAGCAGTTCGCGGTGCGCCTGCTCGAGGCCCAGCTGCTTGGCCTCCCGGATGATACGAAGCGGCTGGTCGAGTTCCCGCAGCTCGACCAGCAAGGCGAACCCGTTTTCCCGCACGGGAGAGACTGCGCACGATAGCGGCACCGTGCGGCCAGCCAGCTCGAGGGCGAGCTCGTTCTCGGTGAAGCCCGACTCGCTCGACACGGCGCCGCCCAGCCGCGCAAGGAAGCGGTCGTTGCCGGTGAAGAGCCGGGCGACGGGGCTTCCCACGAGCTGCTTTCGCCCCTGGGCGAGCAGCGATTCGGCGGCAGGGTTCACGGAGGCCACAATCAGGTGGTCGTCGAGCAACAGGACGGCGGTTGCCAGCCAGTCGAGCCCGGCGGGAGAGGTCACGGGGGAGGGTTCGGTTGCGTGAAGATCGCAGAAGGCCCGGGTGCCTGCGGCACCCGGGCGCTACCGCCGGTCAGAGGGAGTAGTACATCTCGTACTCGAGCGGGTGGGTGGTCATGCGGAAGCGCGTGACCTCCTCCATCTTGAGCGCGATGTAGGCATCGATCAGGTCGTTGGAGAACACACCACCGCGGGTGAGGAACTCGCGATCGCGGTCGAGGGCCTCGAGTGCCTGGTCGAGCGAGTGGCACACGGTCGGGATCTTCGCGTCCTCTTCCGGCGGCAGGTCGTAGAGGTTCTTGTCAGCCGGATCGCCGGGGTGGATCTTGTTCTGCACGCCGTCCAGGCCCGCCATCATCAGCGCCGAAAAGGCGAGGTATGGGTTCGCCGTGGGATCGGGGAACCGCACCTCGATGCGGCGCGCCTTGTCGCTCGCCACGAACGGGATGCGGATCGAGGCCGAGCGGTTGCGCGCCGAGTAGGCGAGCTTCACCGGCGCTTCGAAGCCCGGCACCAGGCGCTTGTAGGAGTTGGTGCCCGGGTTGGTGATGGCGTTGAGTGCCCGGGCGTGCTTGATGATGCCGCCGATGTAGTAGAGCGCGAACTCGGAAAGCCCCGCGTAGCCCTTGCCGGCGAAGAGGTTCTTGCCGTCCTTCCAGACCGACTGGTGCACGTGCATGCCCGAGCCGTTGTCACCGACCACGGGCTTGGGCATGAAGGTCGCGGTCTTGCCGTAGCTGCGCGCCACGTTCCACACGGTGTACTTGAGGATCTGCAGCCAGTCAGCGCGCTGGACGAGCGGGGCGAACTTGGTGCCAATCTCGCACTGGCCCGGCCCTGCCACTTCGTGGTGATGCACCTCGACCGGCACGCCCTGCTCTTCCAGGGCAATGCACATCGCGGAGCGGATGTCCTGCAACTGGTCGACCGGGGGGACCGGGAAGTAGCCGCCCTTTACTGCCGGGCGGTGGCCCAGGTTGCCGCCTTCAAACTTTTCATCCGAGGACCACGAGGCCTCCTCCGAGAAAATCTTGCAGTAGGCGCCGGACATGTCGACCTTCCACTCGACGGCGTCAAAGATGAAGAACTCGGGCTCCGGGCCGAAGTAGGCGGTGTCGCCGATGCCGGAACTCTTGAGGTAGGCCTCGGCTCGGTGTGCGAGGGAGCGCGGGTCGCGGTCGTAGCCTTTTTGCGTGGAGGGCTCGAGCACGTCGCAGGTGATGGCGAGCGTGGGCTCGTCGAAGAACGGGTCCATGCGCGCAGAGGCCGCGTCCGGCATGAGCAGCATGTCGGATGCCTCGATACCCTTCCACCCGGCGATGGAGGAGCCGTCGAAAGCGTGGCCGTCGGTGAACTTGTCCTCGCCGAACATCTTGGTGGGCACGGAGACGTGCTGCTCCTTGCCGCGTGTGTCGGTGAAACGCAGGTCGACGAACTTGACCTCGTTTTCCTTGATCATCTTGAAGACATCGGCTGCCGCCATGGTTCTCTCCTGTCAGAGGCCGCCCCATCGTGGGGCGTTGTCGGGTTGAAAAAGCACTTCTATCGCTTGAACAGCAGAATTCGTGCCATACGGGGGCGTTCACAACACCATGATTTGATTGAATATTTATTTCCTGGCCCGGACAAATTGCACCATTATAGTGCTTATCAAGAGCTTGCGATCCATTTTGGTTCATATAGCCCGCTCGTTGGGGGTGTCCACCGATTCCCCGCGGTCATCGGCCACGCAGGATCGGCGCGCCGCCGCCGACGGCTATCATCGGGAGTCCTTTCAGCGCGCAAGCCTCTTGGATCGCTATCTCGTCATCGGTAACCCGGTCGCGCACTCGCGGTCGCCCGAAATCCACTCGCACTTCGCTCGCCAAACCGGGCAGTCCATTTCCTATGGGCGGCTGCTTGTCGAGCCTGGCGACTTTGCCCGGGCTGCGGCGGCTTTCTTTTCGGGGGACGGCTGTGGCGCCAACGTCACGCTGCCCTTCAAGGGCGACGCCTATGCCTACGCGGAATCGCGAACCGACCGTGCCGAGGAAGCGCAGGCCGTCAACACGCTCCTGCGTCGTGGCGACGGTGTGATCGTCGGCGACAACACGGACGGCGCGGGGCTGGTTCGCGACCTCATTGTCAATCTGGGCTGCCCGTTGGCGGGGCGGCGGATTCTGATTGTCGGCGCGGGTGGCGCAGCGCGCGGCGTGGTGGGCCCGTTGCTGCGCGAGCAGCCGGCGGAATTGGTCGTCGCCAATCGCACTGCGTCCCGGGCCGAGGCGCTCGCTCGACGCTTCGGGCAATGGGGTCCGATTCGCGGCAGGGGACTGGGCCCGGTCGACGGGCCTTTCGACATCGTGATTCACGCATCCTCCAGCGGTACGCGGGGTGAGGCGCCAGCGCTGCCCGCTGGCGCCATTGGGCCGGCGACCTTCGCCTACGACATGGCGTATGGCGCTTCGGCCGCGCCCTTTGCCGCGCTTGCGCTCGCAGGCGGCGCGGGGTCGATCGCCGATGGCCTGGGCATGCTCGTCGAGCAGGCGGCAGAGTCCTTCGAGCTCTGGCGCGGTGTGCGCCCGCTTACGGCGCCGGTGATCGCCCAGTTGCGGGAGTCCCTGGCGTGAACGGTGCGGTCGAGCCGGCTCGCTCTGCGACACCCCAGGAGCACCTCGATGCCGTGAGCCGCTGGCTCGCCAAGCGGCGTGCGGTCGAGGCGCTGCTGCCTCGATCAAGCGAAAGCGGGCCGCACGGCGTCCATCCAACCTTGCAGGGGGAGGCGCTCGCCGAGGTTCGCGCGCGACTGGACGCCCTGCACCCGGCCGACGTCGCCTTCATCCTCGAGGGGCTCCCGCTCGAGGACCGGCTCGTCGTCTGGGGGCTCGTGCGCAGCGACCGGGATGGCGAGATCCTGCTCGAGGTGTCGGACGCGGTGCGGGACACGCTGCTCGCCGACATGGATTCGGCGGAAATGGTGGCTGCCGCCCAGTCTCTCGACGCTGACGAGATCGCCGACCTCGCGCCCGACCTCCCCCAGGAAGTGGTGCAGGACATCATCGAGGCCCAGGACGATGAGGAGCGCGCCCAGCTGCAGTCGGCGCTTTCCTACCCGGAGGGCAGCGTTGGGGCCCTCATGGACTTCGAGACCGTGAGCATTCGAGAGGACGTGACCTGTGAAGTGGCGCTGCGCTACCTGCGACGGTTCGAGGCCTTGCCGCCGCAGACTGATGCCGCGTTCGTCACCGACCGGCAGGGGCATCTGAAGGGGGCGCTGCCGCTCAACCGGCTATTGGTGAGCGACCTCGAGGTGCCGGTGGCGAGCCTGATCGAGCGAGAGGTGATCTCGTTTTCGCCGGATGCGCAGGCGAGCGAGGCGGCCACCGCCTTCGAGCGCTACGACCTCGTCTGTGCGCCCGTGGTCTCCTCGGACGGGCGCCTGATCGCGCGCCTGACGGTCGACTCCGTCCTGACCTACGTCCGGGAGCGGCAGGAGGCGCAGGCCCTGGGCAGCGTGGGCCTGCGTGAGGAAGAGGATCTCTTCTCCTCAGTCTGGACGTCGGCGAAGAACCGCGGGCCCTGGCTCGCCCTGAACCTGTGCACCGCTTTCGTCGCCTCGCGGGTGGTCGGCGCCTTCGAGGGGTCCATCGAAAAGCTGGCGGCGCTGGCGGCCCTGATGCCGATCGTCGCCGGCATCGGGGGAAACTCCGGCAACCAAACCGTTGCCCTGCTCGTGCGGGCGCTTGCGCTGGAGAAGGTGAGCGCTGCCACGGCCCGGCGCCTGCTCGCCAAGGAGGCAGGCATCGGGCTGCTCAATGGCCTGCTCTGGGGAAGTGTGCTGGGCGCGGTTGCGTGGTTGTTGTACGACAACGCGGCCTTGGGGGGCGTGATGGCGCTCGCGATGGTGCTCAACCTGCTGGTAGCCGCCCTCGCGGGCCTGTTGATCCCCCTCTCGCTCGACCGCTTCGGCCGCGACCCGGCAGTCGGCTCCAGTGTCTTCCTCACGTTCGTCACCGACAGCATGGGCTTCTTCATTTTCCTGGGCCTCGCCACGGCGCTGCTGGTGTGAGGCCGGGGCCACGTAGCCGGAAATGACGAGGCGCCGCCGGCTTACCGCCGGAGGCGCCTCGTTTTCGACTCAGGCCGAAAGGCCGGAAGCGAGCTTCCGGTCAGCTCATCGGCTTGATGAGCGGCGTGATCACCGGCGTCACCGCGGGAGCCATGGGCTTCGCGGGGGCCGCCTTCTTCTTCGCCTTTTTCGCGGGCTTTTTCGCCGCCTTCTTCTTCGCCTTTTTCGCGGGCTTTTTCGCAGCCTTCTTTTTCGCAGCCTTCTTCTTGGCGGGCTTCTTCTTCGCCGTCTTCTTCGCCGCCTTCTTGGCAGCGGGCTTGCGCTTCGCCGCAGCCTTCTTCTTGGCCGCCGGCTTCTTGGCGACTTTCCTCTTCGCCGCGGGCTTCTTCGCAGCGGCCTTCTTCTTGGCGGCCGGCTTCTTGGCGGCCTTCTTCTTTGCGGTTGCCATCGTGTTGCTCCTTTCGATTGTTGGACCAAATTGTCGGTACCGAGGCGGCCGGCAAGATGCGCCGAAAACCCCCGCCACGACCAAGCGTCCGGCGATTCCGATCGAACGATGAAGCCTGGTGGCTCTTGTTCCAGTGCCGCATGGCGTCGCAAGACGTCGCACAGCACCGGCTTGGTGCGGCGATCATATGCGAAAACGTTTGCCGACTAGTGTTTTCCGGCGATGTCAAGCGCGACTATTTGATCCAACTCGCCCCCGATTGGTAGCGAGTCAATACCAATTGGGTGGATCGAGTCAGTCGATCAGGCGCTCGGGCGCGAAGAGCGAGGCTACGCTCTCGCGCGGCCTCACCTCCACGGCGCGACTGCCGTCGACCATCACCTCGCAGGGCCGTGGCCGGCTGTTGTAGTTGGAGCTCATCGCCATGCCGTAGGCCCCGGCCGAGAGAATGGCCAGCCGGTCGCCGGGCGACACCGCGAGCACGCGATCGCTGCCCAGCACGTCGGCCGACTCGCATACCGGCCCCACCACGTCCCATGCCTTCTCCTCTCCCGGGCGCACGGCGACCGGGACGATGTCGTGCCACGCCTCGTAGAGCGCGGGCCGCAGCAGCTCGCTCATGGAGGCATCCACCACGCAGAAGCGGCGCTCCTTGTCCTCCTTCAGGTACTCGACGGTGGTGAGCAGTACGCCGGCGTTCCCGACGATGGCGCGCCCAGGCTCCATCACGATCCCGTAGCCCGCCGAGGACACCTGCGCGGCCGCTGTCCGGCACCAGGCGGCCACGTCGGGGGGCTGCTCGCCCATGCGGTACGCAATCCCCAGTCCGCCGCCGATGTCGACATGCTCGAGCGGGATGCCGCGGGCGCGCACCTGCGCGGCCAGGCCGAGGACGCGGTCGAGGGCCTCGAGCAGTGGGGCCGGGTCGAGGATCTGGGAGCCGATATGGCAATCAATCCCGATGACATCCAGGTTCGGTAGCCGCGCCGCGACTTCGTAGGCGGCGAGCGCTCGCTCATGGGGTATGCCGAACTTGTTGCCGCGCAGCCCGGTGGAGATATAGGGGTGCGTTCCGGCGTCGACGTCGGGGTTGACGCGCAGCGACACCGGGGCTCGCCGCCCGAGGGAGCTGGCGATCGCATCGAGCCGCACGAGCTCCGGCTCGCTCTCGACGTTGAAGCAGCGGATGCCCGCTTCGAGCGCCGCTCGAATCTCGCCGGCGCCCTTGCCCACGCCCGAGAAGATCACCTTCTCGGGGCGGCCGCCGGCGGCCAGCACCCGGGCGAGCTCGCCGCCGGAAACGATGTCGAAGCCCGAGCCCAGGCGCGCCAGCACGCCCAGCACGGCAAGGTTGGCGTTTGCCTTCACGGCGTAGCAGACGAGGTGCGGCGTGCCGGCGAGGCCCTCGTCGAAGGCCCGCCAGGATGACTCGATTGCCGCGCGAGAGTAGACGTAGCTCGGCGTGCCGAAGCGCTCGGCTACGTCGGCCAGGCGCACCGACTCGAGGAACAGGTCGGCGTCGCGGCGCTGAAGGGTACTCATGGCTTTCCCGGCGCGGGGGCTGGGGCCGGCTCCGGTAGCTTGAGCGGGCCCTTCTGCCCGCAGGCAACCAGTGCCGCCAGAAGGGCGAGCCCGGCGAGTGCGCGTATCATCGAGCCAAGCGTAGCACGGGCTTTTTCCTCCATGAACGAGAGCGATTTCCATCACGCAGTCGATGCCGTACTCGCGCGCATCGAGCGCGCTGCCGAGGCCACGGAGGGCGTCGAGGCCGACCTCGAGGGTGGCGTTCTGACCCTCACTTGCCCTGACGGCAGCCGCATCGTCGTGAACCGGCAGACACCGAACCGGGAAATCTGGGTTGCCGCGCGCTCGGGGGGCTTTCACTTTGCGACCCGCGAGGAAGCGTGGCGAGACACCCGCTCGGGGGAAGAGCTCTTTGCAAGGCTGGCTGCGCTCACCCGCGAGCAGGCGGGCGAGGCCCTCGATTTCGCCTGATTTCGGGCCCTGGGGGTTTTATAGTATTGAGTCGATACAAAAAGTCAGCAATTCCAATCCTTGACTTTTTCGTATCGGTTCGATACTAGTTGGCTGTCAAACCGCCGGGAGGCGCCGTGGACAAGAACCCGCTGGTCCTGCTTGAGCTCGTGGAGCGGCTTGCGAACCTCATGCGCTCGGAGCTGCGGCGCTCGAGCGGCGACGAGAGCCTGCAGCCGGTGCACGTGCAGGCCCTCGTGTACCTGAGCCGCGCCAACCGGTATTCCAACACGCCCCAGGCGCTTTCCTCGTACCTGGGGCTGACCAAGGGCACGGTATCCCAGACCTTGCTGCTGCTCGACCGCCGTGGGCTCATCGAGCGCTATCAGGACGACGTCGACCGCCGGGTGGTGCGCCTGCGCCTGTCGACCTCCGGGGAGCAGCTCCTCTACGAAGCGCAGCCAGCGCTCGCCTGGCAGAACGCCACCCGCAACATCAGCCCCAACCGCATCCGCAATGCCACGTCGGCCCTGCGCGAGGCGCTGGCCACCCTGCTCGAGGACAACGAAGGGGCGCTCTTCGGCGAATGCACGACTTGTGCCCACTGCCAGAAGCTCTCGCAGCGCATCTCTCGTTGCGGTCTGATGGGCGATCGGCTCTCCGGGCCCGAGACCCGTCGCCTGTGCTGGCTGTTTGAGCCGCGCGGCGACGAGGAATGACTCCCGCCGCCCCGGCGAGGGCTAGCGGCGGCTGAGTCGGGCCCGGGCGCGGGCAATGGCGGCACGCACGGCCTCGGGCGCCGTTCCGCCCGCGTGGCGGCGCGCTGCCACGGATCCTGCGGCCGAAAGCGAGGCGTGCACGTCGTCCCCGGCCCGATCGGAGAAGCGCTTCAACTCGCCCAGCGTCAGGCTCTCCAGGGTTCGGCCCGATGACTCGGCAGCCCGGACGGCCTGTGCCACGGCCTCGTGCGCGTCACGGAAGGGCACCCCTTGCCGGACCAGGTAGTCGGCGAGGTCGGTGGCCGTGGCGAATCCCTCCTCCAGCGCCGCCCGCATGCGCTCGGGCCTGGCTGAGACGCCACCCAGCAGCTCGGCCAGGATGCGAAGCGTATCGGCAAGAGTGTCGGCCGCGTCGAAGAGGGGCTCCTTGTCCTCCTGGTTGTCCTTGTTGTAGGCGAGCGGCTGGCCCTTGATCAGGGTGAGCAGCGCCACGAGGCTGCCGTAGACCCTCCCGGTCTTGCCGCGCATGAGCTCGGCCACGTCCGGGTTCTTCTTCTGCGGCATGATCGAGGAGCCCGTGCAGAAGCGGTCGGCGATGTCGATGAAGCCGAAGCGCGGGTTCATCCAGAGGACGAACTCCTCCGCCATGCGCGAGACGTGCGCCATGCACAGGGCCGCAGCGGCCAGGAATTCGACGGCGAAGTCCCGGTCCGAGACGGCGTCCAGGGAGTTCTCGCAGATCCCGTCGAAGCCCAGCGCTTGCGCCACCCATTCGCGGTCGATGGGAAAGGTGGTTCCCGCAAGCGCCGCAGCGCCCAGGGGCAGGCGGTTCACCCGGCCCCGGCAATCGGCCAGGCGCGCGGCATCGCGCGAGAACATCTCCACATACGCCATCAGGTGGTGGCCGAAGGTCACCGGCTGCGCGACCTGCAGGTGGGTGAAGCCGGGCATGAGGGTGTCGACGTGCGCCTCGGCCATGTCGAGCAACCGCTCCTGCACGCGGCGCAGCAACTCGGCCAGCCCGTCGATTTCATCGCGCAGCCAGAGGCGCAGGTCGGTGGCCACCTGGTCGTTGCGGGAGCGGCCAGTATGCAGGCGCTTGCCAGCCTCGCCCACCCGCTCCGTGAGCCGCCGCTCGATGTTGAGGTGCACGTCCTCGAGGGCTATCGACCAGGCGAACCGGCCTTCGCGGATCTCGGCCTCGATCTCGGCCAGGCCCTGCTCGATGTCGGCGAGGTCGGTTGCCGACAGGATGCCGGCTCGGGCGAGCATGCGCGCGTGCGCGAGGGATCCGCGGATATCGACCAGCGCGAGGCGGCGGTCGAAGCCCACCGACGCCGTGTAGCGTTGGGTGAGCTCATCGAGGGGCTCGGCAAACCGGCCGGACCACTTCTTGGGGTGGGCCGCCGACGTGCCGTCAGCCGGCAGTTCGTCTTTCATGTTGCGCTGGGTCGTCGGCGTTGAGGACAATGAAGCGTGTCGAGTATAAATCAGACGGGCGAGGCGATCCGGTTGCCGAACTTCTGCAACCGAGGCGTCCTGCTGCGCGCGCTGCTCGCGCCCAACGCGCTCGTGCTGGCCGCGGCGGTGGCCCTTGCGCCCTCTCCCGCGGAGTTTCCGGCCCGGCTGGGAAGCCTCGCGGCGGTGGTGGAGCCGGTGCTGCTCGTGTCGTTGCTCCTCCTCTGTGCCGGGCGGCGCCTGCTGCACGCCCTGCCCTACGCGGGTGCCATCGGTGCGGTGCTGGGGCTGGAAGTGGCACTGACGCTGGGTTGGGTCGCCTTCCTCGATGGCGTGCTCGCGATCGGGGCTCATCCGCCGGCATGGAAGGCGGTGGCGCTATCCCTCCTCGCCACAGGCGCCACCCTGCTCTATTTCGACCTGCGGGCGCGAGCCCAGTCGCCGGCGTTGGCGGAGGCGCGCATCCAGGCGCTGCAGGCGCGAATCCGCCCGCACTTTTTCTTCAATAGCCTCAACACGGTGATCTCGCTCATTCGATCCCAGCCACGCACGGCCGAGCGGGCGCTGGAGGACCTGGCCGACCTCTTCCGGGGGCTCATGGCTGGCGAGCAAAGCCTGAACCCGCTCTCCCGCGAGATGGACTTCGTGCGCCAGTACCTGGCGATCGAAGCCCTGCGCCTGGGCGAGCGGTTGCGTGTGGTGTGGGACATCGGCGCCATGCCGGGTGAGGCGATGGTGCCCTCGATGTTGCTTCAGCCCCTGGTCGAAAATGCGGTCTACCACGGGGTTCAGCCACTGGAACAGGGCGGCGAGATTCGCATCGAGGCCCGCCCCATGGGCCAGGCCATCTTCATTCGTCTCACCAACCCTTACCGTCCGGTGGGCGACCGCCACGCCGGCAACCGCATGGCCCTCGACAACATCCGCGAACGCCTCAAGCTGCATTACGATGCCGAGGCGAGCCTGGAGACGCTGGCTGCCGACGGCATGTTCTCGGTGACGATCCGCCTGCCGCTGGTTCGCGACCTGCGCCCATGACCACTGCCCCTGCCCTGCGGATCCTGATCGTCGACGACGAGACCCTGGCGCGCGCCCGGTTACGCGACCTGCTCGACGACGCGCAAGCGGACCTCGCCAGCCAAGTCGTCGGCGAGGCGGCCAACGGCCGCGAGGCGGTCGAGTTCGCCGCCCGCGAGCAGGTCGACGTGGTGCTGATGGACGTGCGGATGCCGGAAATGGATGGTGTCGAGGCCGCCCGGCATCTGGCCACGCTCGCTGCGCCGCCCGCGGTCATTTTCACGACCGCCTTCGACGCCTATGCCGTGAAGGCCTTCGAGGTGAACGCCATCGACTACCTGCTGAAGCCCGTGCGGGCCGAGCGGCTGCTCGAGGCGTTGCGCCGCGCCCGGCCGGCAACACCCGGCGCTTCCGCCCTGTCGGCGGCCGCGGACCGCCCACGCCAGCACTTTTGCGTTCACGAGCGAGGGCGGGTCCACCTCGTGCCCGTTGTGGACGTCCTCTACCTGCGGGCCGAGCTGAAGTACGTCACGGTCAAGACGGCCGAGCGGGAGTACCTCATCGAGGAATCGCTGACCCAGCTCGAGCCCGAGCTCGGCCCCAGCTTCGTGCGCGTGCACCGCAATTGCCTGGTGGCGCGGGCAGCCATTGCTGGCTTCGAGCGGGTCGGCGGGCCTGGCGATGGCGGGTGGGCGGCGGTCATCCGGGCCACCGGCGAGCGGCTTGCGGTGAGCCGTCGCCAGCAACACGTGATTCGCGAGTTTCGCTGACGGGTCGCATCATGCTGTACTGCGTCAGAACCGAAACTAAAATGGGCTTGCCTGTGGCGCGACTGGCGTCGGGCTTCGTGCGCCTTAATCCTCTTTCAATCGATTCCACCCCATGAGCACCGTCCCCCGTCCCCTGCCTGCCGGCGTTGAAATCGACGCCGCCCCCGATTCCGCCCATGCGCGCGTCCTCACTGCCGAGGCTGTCGAGTTCGTGGCAACGCTTTGCCGACGCTTTGGCGCCCGGCGTGATGAGCTGCTCGCCGCCCGCGCTACCCGGCAGAAAGCCTTCGACGCGGGTGTGCGGCCCGATTTTCTTCCGGAGACGAACGCCATTCGGGAATCCGACTGGACGGTGGCGCCCCTGCCGGCCGACCTGCTCGACCGGCGCGTCGAGATCACCGGGCCCACGGACCGCAAGATGGTCATCAATGCGATGAACTCGGGCGCCTCCACCTTCATGGCGGATTTCGAGGACGCGAATTGCCCCACCTGGGCGAACATGATCGAAGGCCAGGCGAACCTGGCGGACGCCGTGCGGCGCGCCATCACTTTCGACCAGGCCGGCAAGCGCTACGAGCTGCGAGACCGCCCTGCCGTGCTGATTCCGCGCCCGCGCGGCTGGCACCTGGACGAGCGCCACTTCCGGGTGGATGGCAAGGCCGCCGCGGGCGCGCTCGTCGACTTTGGCCTCTATTTTTTTCACAACGCGGCCGAGCTTCTCGCGCGCGGCTCGGGCCCGTATTTCTACCTGCCGAAGATGGAGTCGCACGTCGAGGCGCGACTCTGGAACGACATCTTCACGTTTTCCCAAAAGGCGCTGGGCATCCCGCACGGCTCGATCCGGGCCACGGCCCTCATCGAGACCATCGTCGCGGCTTTCGAGATGGACGAGATCCTGTGGGAGCTACGCGAGCACTCCTCAGGCCTCAACATCGGCCGCTGGGACTACATCTTTTCCTGCATCAAGAAGTTCCGCCGCGACCCCGCCTTCTGCCTTGCCGACCGCGGGCAGGTGATGATGACCGCGCCCTTCATGCGCGCGTATGCATTGCTGCTGGTGAAGACCTGCCATCGGCGCAACGCCTGCGCCATGGGGGGCATGGCGGCGCAGATCCCGATCAAGGGCGACGCGGTCGCCAATGACGCCGCGATGGCCAAGGTGCGCGCCGACAAGCTGCGCGAAGTGACGGATGGCTGTGACGGCACCTGGGTTGCGCACCCCGCGCTGGTGCCGATCGCCAAGGCGGTGTTCGACGAGCACATGCCCGGCCCGAACCAGCTCGCGCGCCAGCGGCCCGATGTGTCAGTTGCGGCAGCCGACCTGCTCGACTTCCAGCCCGAAGGCCCGATCACGGAAGCGGGCCTGCGCAGCAACCTTCAGGTGGGCATCCAGTACGTCGGCGCGTGGCTGGGCGGCAACGGGTGCGTGCCGATCTTCAACCTGATGGAGGATGCGGCCACCGCCGAAATCTCGCGCTCGCAAGTGTGGCAGTGGATTCGCTCGACCAAGGGTGTCCTCGATGACGGGCGCAAGGTCACTTCCGAGCTGGTCGCAACGCTTCTGGATGACGAGCTCGCCAGGACGCCCGGCATCGTGGGCGAGGCGGCCTTCGCGGCCGGCCGCTACCGAGAGGGCGCGAGCCTGCTCAAGGAAATCAGCACGTCGGAGGAGTACGTTGAGTTTCTGACTCTTCCCGCCTACGCACGCCTGTAAGGGCAGCCGATCAGTCGGGCATGCGCCACTCGGCGGCGCAGTGCCGGCAGCGCACCTTGAGCCAGGGTAGCGGCAGCGGGTCGGTCGGCGGATCGAAGTACGGCCCCTCGGCCCGACACCCGGAGGCGAGCACCTCGAATCGCGCGTAGGCGCCGCACGTGGGGCAGCTGGAACGGTTGCCATACCGCTCTGCCCGCTCGAGCACCGTGATGTAACGGCGCCATGCGCGCCAGCCCAGCAGGCAGGCGGCGAGCACGCCGGCCAGGAGCGCCAGGTCCCCGCCCGACGGGCGGCCCGGGCTGAGCGCGCTGAGGCAGGATGCGGCGGTGATACCGCACAAAAAGCAGGTGACGAAGGCCAGGTGGCTTTCGATGAGCTGCCGCTCGTACCACTTTCGAAAGCCGCGCTGTCGAATCTCGCTCGCCGTATCCACGGCACCAGCTTACGCCCGCGCAAGGCGGCGTTGCGGCCTCAGGCGACGTGCTTGGCCTGCTGGTCGGCGTGGTAGCTCGAGCGCACCATTGGCCCGCAGGCCGCGTTGGTGAAGCCCAGCTGCAGAGCCTCTTCCTCGAAGCGCTTGAAGGTTTCCGGATGCACGAAGCGGGTGACCGGCAAGTGGCTCGCCGACGGCTGCAGGTACTGCCCGATGGTGAGCATGTCGACATCGTGTGCCCGCAGGTCGCGCATCACCTCGAGGATCTCTTCGTCGGTTTCGCCCAGCCCGACCATCAGCCCCGATTTCGTCGGCACTCGCGGGTGGCCGGCCTTGAAGTCCTTCAGGAGCTGGAGCGAGTGGGCGTAATCCGAGCCCGGCCTCGCCTGCGCATAGAGACGGGGCACAGTCTCGAGGTTGTGGTTCATCACGTCCGGGGGCGCGGCGGTGAGGATGGCGAGCGCGCGATCGAGGCGGCCGCGGAAATCCGGCGTGAGAATCTCGATTCGCGTCGCGGGCGAGCGCTCGCGCACAGCCTGGATGCAGGCGACAAAATGGGCCGCGCCGCCATCGCGCAGGTCGTCGCGGTCCACGCTTGTGATCACGACGTAGGAAAGCCCCATCGCGGCGATGGTCTCGGCGAGGTGCCGTGGCTCATCGGCATCGAGCGGCGCTGGGCGGCCGTGCGCCACGTCGCAGAACGGGCAGCGGCGCGTGCACAGGTCGCCCATGATCATGAAGGTGGCGGTGCCGTGGCCAAAGCACTCGCCGATGTTCGGGCAGGATGCTTCCTCGCACACCGTGTGCAGCTTGGCCTCGCGAAGGATGCGCTTGATCTCGTGGAAGCGCTCGCCCCCGCCCGCGCGCACGCGAATCCAATCGGGCTTGCGAAGCGGCTCCGCCGGCACGATTTTGATCGGGATGCGGGCAGTCTTGCCGGCGCGCTTGGCATCGCGCTTCGCGTCTGGCGGGAGGGTTTCGGTGGTCACGGCGAGGGGGGTGGGGCGAGGTTGTCGACGAGGGTGCGCTGCCACTTCACGCGCACCTCGGGGAGCGTATCACGCAGCCCGAGGTCTGCCAGGCGCGTGGCGGCCAGGCCGGGGTAGCCGCAGGGATTGATCCGGGAGAACGCGCCGAGTTCCGCGCTCACGTTGAGGGCGATGCCGTGGTAGGAGCAACCCCTTGCCACGCGCAGCCCGACTGCAGCGACCTTGGCGCCGTTCACGTAGACGCCCGGCATGCCCGGCGCCCGAGATGCCGTGACGCGCTCGCGCGCCAGCAGGTCGATTACCGATTGCTCGAGGCGCTGCACGAGCGACTTCACGCCGTACCCGGCGCGGCGCAGGTCGATGAGCGCGTAGGCAACCAGCTGACCCGGCCCGTGCCAGGTGACCTGCCCGCCGCGGTCGATGCGCACGACGGGTGTGCCGCCTGCGTCGAGGACGTGCTCCTCGCGGCCCGCGAGGCCCAGGGTGAACACGGGCGGGTGCTCGACGAACCACAGCTCGTCCGGTGTGTCGGTGTTGCGGCCCGCAGTGAAGTCCTGCATGGCGCGCCACGTGGGCTCGTATTCGGCGCGCCCGAGGTCGCGGATGCGCACCGATCGCCTACAGGGCCATCGCGACCAGGGGGTGTGCCGAGATCTCGCGATAGAGCGCGTCGAGCTGCTCGCGCGAGACGGCACGGATGGTCACGGTGAGCGAGAGGTACTTGCCGGTGCGGGAGGGGCGCATGGCCATCGTGGCAGGGTCGAAGTCCGGCGCATGGCGGCGGACGAGGTCGGCCATCGCCTGCGCGAACCCCGCCTCTCGCCGGCCCATGATCTTGATTGGGAACTCGGTGGGGAAGGTGAGCGGCGAGGGTGCTGCAGTATCTGACACGGCAGACGGGTTACCGGTCAGGCGGCGGCTGGCGCGCGCTCGAGCCGGGCCTTGTAATCCTGGAACAGCGTGTGCATGCGCTGGAAGAGCGGGCCGGGAACGCCGGCGCCCACGGGCTTGCCGTCGAGCGTGGTGACGGCGAGTACCTCCTTCGACGAGGAGGTGAGCCAGATTTCATCGGCGCCCAGCACCTCTGCCTCCAAAATGGGCCGCACCTCGAAGCGCAGGTGGCCGTCGCGCGCGAGATGCTGCAGGAGCTCGTAGGTGATGCCGAGAAGAATGTGATTGTCCTGCGGCGCCGCGAGCACCACGCCCGCCTTGACGATGAACACGTTGGATGCCGCTGCCTCGGTGAGGTGGCCGTCTCGGAAGAGGATCGTCTCGGTGGCGCCCGCGTCCGCCGAGATCTGGCGCGCGAGCACGTTGCCCAGGAGCGACACCGACTTGATGTGGCATTTTTCCCAGCGGAAGTCCTTGGCGGTCACGCAGGCGACTCCTTTCTCCACCGCCTCCTTCGACGGCGTGGAGAGCGGGTTGGCCATCATGAAGACCGTGGGCTGGAGCCCGGCGGGCATGACGTGGTCGCGCTTCGGGGGAACGCCGCGCGTGACATGAATGTAGACCGACTGGTTGCCTGGGTGGTGGGCCAGCAGGCGCTCGACCTCGCCGATCCAGCCGTCGACCGTGTGGGGGTTGGTGATGCGAAGCTCCGTGAGCGAGCGGGCGAGGCGCTCGAAGTGCTCGCGCCCGCGCAGCAGCTTGCCGCCGTAGACCGGCACGACCTCGTAGGCGCCGTCGCCAAAGATGAAGCCGCGGTCAAGCGGCGAGATGTGGATCTGGTCCAGCGGCAGCAGCTCGCCGTTGAAGTAGGCAATGGGCGCGGTCATGGCGTCAGCGGAAGAGGAGTCTGAGGGTGTCCCAGCCGCGGGTGAGAAACCCGCCAACCGGAACGTCATCGAGGGCGACGACGGGGAGCTCGGCGAGCGTTGTGCCGTCGCGGTGCAATCGCATTATCCCTGCTTTCTGGCCCTTCGCGAGCGGCGCCACGAACGGCTGCTGGGCGCGCAGCTCCGCCTGCAGGCCCTGGAAGCGCTCGGGGGGCAGCGTAAGCCAGACGTCGCGGTCGAAGCCCACCGTAAGCGTGCCGCGCGTGCCCTTGTAAACCGGAAAGGACGCGACCGTGTCCCCCTGCTTTTGCACGCGCCGCGTGTCGTAGTTGAGGAAGCCGAAGTTGAGCAGCTTCTGGCTTTCGGACATGCGCAGCGCATCGGACTGCGCGCCCATCACCACGGAGATCAGCCGCCGCTCGCCGCGCCGCGCTGACGAGATCAGGCAGTAGCCGGCGGCCTCCGTGAAGCCGGTCTTCACGCCATCCACGGAGGAGTCGGCCCACAGCAGGCGGTTGCGATTGGCCTGGCGTATCCCGTTCCACGCGAACTCGCGCTCGGCGTAGAGCGGGTAGCGATCCGGGAAGTCGCGGATGAGGGCGGAGGCGAGGATCGCCAGGTCCCGTGCCGACGCGTAGTGATTGGCCGCCGGCAGCCCCGAGGCGTTGACGAAATTGGTGTTTTTCATGCCGAGGCGCTTGGCCTCGCGGTTCATCCACTGGGCAAAGGTTTCTTCCGTGCCGGCCACAGCCTCGGCGAGCGCGATGGTGGCGTCGTTGCCCGACTGGACGATCATGCCGCGCAG
>JAFMJY010000183.1 GCA_017853245.1 Burkholderiales bacterium
CGGCGAGGCTTCCGGGCTCGGGGTCGGCGCCCAGCCCGGCAAGATGCAGCACGCCGCGCACGGGGCCGTGCACCTCGCGCAGCACCGCAATTCGCGTCGACAACCGCCCGACGTCGGCCAGGTCGTCACGAGCCACGAGGCACGCCGCCGTCCCGATGCTGCGCAGCCGTCGAACGACCTCGGCGGCGATACTGCCTGCGTCGGCGGTGACGAGCACGAGGCCGGCCAGCGCTTCGTGCGGCGAGGGCTGCAGCGGGCTCGGCGTCGCGCTCATCATGAACCGGGGACAGGAATCAGGCGCTGCGCCTGGCGCACGCCGGGCGACTTCCGCAGCCTGCGGCGCCGCGGCGAGGTCGCGCAGCAACGCGTCGACCAGCGCCTGCAGCGACCGCGCGCCGACCAGGCGGTCGAACTGCTGCTGAACGCTGGCCGCCAACGCCTTGGGCAGCGTTTTCAGGACGCGGCCGACGATCTCGATCCGCTTGATCGAATCGATGCCGAGCTCGCCCTCCAGATCCTGGTCGAGCTTGAGCATGTCCGGCGGATAACCGGTGCGCTCCGCCACGAGCTCGACCAGCCGGGCCGCGAGCGCCTCGCGGTCCGGGAGCGCTGTCCTGTCGGCCAGCTCGTCCGAGGCCGGCGCCACCGCTGACCCGGCACGCCCCTCCTCGGCAGCAACCATCGGCTGGGCAGCGGCGCTGCCCGTGTCAACGGCGGGCGCTCGCTCCTCGAGGAGCCGCGCGAGCATCGCCTCCTGCTGGTCGAGGAACTGCCGCATCGTCCGCTGGTACTCGACGTAGGCTGCGGCCACCGGGTCTGCCGACGCCAGTACACCCGGCTCCGGGGCCTGCTCGACCGGCGCATCGGCATCGCGGAGCGGCGAGCGGCCCACCATGGGCGTGTCACCCTCGCGCCAGACACGCCCGCCATCGAGGCGCCAAGCCGGCCGCGTCGGTGTCGGCAGCCGGTCGAGGTCCACGTCGCGGGTGGCGACACCCGCGAACAGCGCGCCCACGTCGACGGGCCAGCCCCTCGCCCACAACAGGCCGAGCGCCGCGAGCCACGGGCGCCACCCGCCGTCCGTGGCAATGGCGTCGTGCTCGCGCGTGCCGAGCGTCTGTGCGACGAGGCCCGTCAGCACTCGGCCGGGGCCGAGCTCGACGAAACAGCGAGTGCCGGCGCGCCACAGGGACTCGACCTGGGCCACGAAATCGACGGGTTGCTCGAGATGGTCGACGCAGCGGGCGCGAATCGCTTCCGTCGCTTCCGGAAATGGCTTTCCGTCCAGGTTTCCGTGCACGGGAATCAGGGGCTTGCGAAACACCACCCCGTTGGCGAGGAATGCGGCGAAGGGCGCCCGAGCCGGCGCCATCAGCGGCGAGTGGAACGCCGCGGACACCTCGAGCGGCCTGACGGTGTGCCCAGCCGAAGCGAGCCGCGCCGACACCGCCTGCACGCCGGCGCGCGTTCCCGAGATGACGCTCTGCCGCGGGCCATTGCGGTTGGCAACCACGACGCCCGCCACCAGCTCCTTCGCGACGTCCTCGGTGGGCAGCGCGATCATCGCCATCGCGCCCGCCTCCGCGCCGATGTCGGCCATCGCCCGGCCGCGCGCCTGCGCGAGGCGCGAAAGCTCGTCGCGCGAGAGCACACCGGCTGCGTGCAGCGCGACGAACTCGCCGAAGCTGTGGCCCGCCACCCGGGTGGGCGCAACCCCAAGCCCGAGCATCGCATCGAGCATGCCGCACGCGAGCGCGGCGATGGCCGGCTGCGCGACCTGCGTCTCGGCAAGCGCGCGCCGCTGCGCCTCGCGCCCGGCCTCGTCAAATGCGGCCGGCGGCAGGATCACCCGCTCGAGGCCCGAGGCCGCGAGCGCTGCAGCGACGTCGGGCTGATAGAGCGCGAGCTCTGCGCCCATGCCCACGTGTTGCGCGCCCTGCCCCGGAAACAGGAAGGCGATCTCGCCACTCGGCGCGCCGGCTCCCGAGAACGCGGAGCGCGGCAGGGCGCCGGCCCCGGCGGCCCAGTCCCGGCAGGCACCCGCGAGGCTCGCAAGCTCCGCCACCGACGTCGCGAGGAACGCCAGGCGCTCCGGGCCGCTGGCGGCGGCCAGCGACGCCGCGGCGATTTCCACCAGCGACGCGCTGCAGCCCTCGTGGCTCGCGAAGCGGTGCAGCCGATCCAGCGAGGCCGCGAGGCCCGCCCGATCCGCCGCAGCCACCACGACGAGTTCTGCCGGCCGGATAGCGGCGCCGGGCACGCCCGGCTCGGCATGCTCCGCAAGCACCGCGTGAAAATTGGTTCCGCCAAAGCCAAATGCGCTGACGCCCGCGAGCCGCGCGCCGCCCGCCGGCGCGAGCCACGGCTGGGGCGCCGAAAGCAGGCGAACCGGCACATCGGCCTCGCGCAACGCCGGCAACGGGGCCGATACGCCGGCATGGGCCGGGAGCGCGCGATGGTGAAGCGCCAGCGCCGCCTTCGCCACGCCCACCATCCCGGCTGCGGCGCGGGTGTGTCCGAGCAGCGACTTCGCCGACCCCACCACGCAGGCGCCCGGCGATGCGCCATCCGCTGCGAGCGCCGTGACCAGGGTCTCGATCTCGGCCTGGTCGCCAACCCGCGTGCCGGTGCCGTGAGCCTCGTAGAGCCCCATCGCTGCCACCCGGGTGCCGGCAGCCCCGTGGGCGCGTTGCACGGCAAGGCGCTGCCCCGCCGGCTTCGGGGCCGTGAGCCCCATGCCCTTGCCGTCGCTCGCGCCCGCCACCGAGCGGATGGTCGCGTAGACGCGGTCGCCGTCGCGCTCGGCGTCGGCGAGGCGCTTGAGCACGAGCACGACGGCGCCCTCGCTGATCACGATGCCATCGCCACCCGCGTCGAACACATCGGCGCGCCCGCGGGGCGACAGCGCCTGCGTCTTGCTGAAGGCGAGGAAAGCATGCGGCGAGAGCTCGGCTTCGGCCGCGCCCGCGAGTGCCAGGTCCGACCGGC
>JAFMJY010000077.1 GCA_017853245.1 Burkholderiales bacterium
GCGCGCGGCCAGGGCACGACATCGGAGCCTGGCTCGGCGAAGCGCGCGCTCTCCTGCGGGGTTCCGAAGTCGGCGTCTTCGGTGTCCACCGCCACGGCGCCGGCGGTGGAGAGCGCTTCGGCAAGCGCCTCGGCCGCTTCTCCCTCGACCACGACGCTCACCCGTTGCCAGGCCATGGAAGGCTCAGGCGTCGGACTGGATGGCGCGCAGCGCCTTCATCCGCTCTTCGAGGTAATGGATGCTCACGCCGCCGCGCACGAAGTTCGCGTCGTTCATGAGCTCCTGGTGCAGGGTGATGTTGGTCTGGATTCCCTCGACCACCATCTCGGAGAGCGCGATGCGCATGCGCGCGATTGCCTGCTCGCGGGTGTCGCCGTAGGCGATGAGCTTGCCGATGAGCGAATCGTAGTGTGGCGGCACGAAGTAGTTGTTGTAGACGTGCGAGTCGTAGCGGATGCCGGGCCCGCCCGGCTGGTGGTATTGGGTGATGCGCCCGGGCGAGGGCACGAACGTCACGGGGTTCTCGGCGTTGATGCGGCACTCGATGGCATGCCCGCGCTTGGCGATATCGCGCTGGCGGTAGCGAAGCTTCATGCCGGCGGCCACGCGGATCTGCTCCTGCACGATGTCCACGCCGGTGATCATCTCCGTCACCGGGTGCTCCACCTGCACGCGCGTGTTCATCTCGATGAAGAAGAATTCATCGTTCTCGTAGAGAAACTCGAAGGTGCCGGCGCCGCGGTAGCCGAGCTTCCGGCAGGCGTCAGCGCAGCGCTCGCCGATCTTCTCGATCAGGCGCGGCTTGATGCCCGGGGCCGGCCCTTCCTCGATGATCTTCTGGTGCCGGCGCTGCATCGAGCAGTCGCGCTCGCCCAGGTAGATGGCCCCGCGCGCGCCGTCGGCGAGCACCTGGATCTCGATGTGGCGCGGGTTCTCGAGGAACTTCTCGAGGTAGACCGTGCCATTGTTGAACGCGGCCTGGGCCTCGGCGCGCGTGGTGTTGACGGCGTTCACCAGCGCCGCCTCGGTGTGCACGACGCGCATGCCGCGCCCGCCGCCGCCGCCGGCGGCCTTGATGATCACCGGGTAGCCGATGGCCGCGGCCAGCCGCCGGATTTCCTTGGGGTCGTCGGGAAGCGCGCCTTCCGAGCCCGGCACGCAGGGAATGCCCACGCGCTTCATCGCCGCCTTGGCGGAGACCTTGTCGCCCATGGTGCGAATCGACGCGGCCGAGGGGCCGATGAAGACGAAGCCGGAGTTCTCCACGCGCTCGGCAAAGTCCGCGTTCTCGGAGAGGAAGCCGTAGCCCGGGTGGATCGCCTGCGCGTCCGTGACCTCGGCGGCGCTGATGATGGCCGGGATGTTGAGGTAGCTCTCGCGGGAGGGGGCGGGGCCGATGCACACCGACTCGTCGGCCAGCATCACGTACTTCGCGTCGGCATCGGCCTCGGAATGAATGGCCACCGTCTTGATGCCCAGCTCCCGGCAGGCGCGCTGGATACGAAGCGCGATCTCGCCGCGGTTGGCGATCAGGATCTTCTCGAACATGGCGCGGGGCGCGGGCGGCTTATTCGATGAGGAAGAGCGGCTGCCCGTACTCGACGGGCTGGCCGTTCTCGACCAGGATCGCCTTCACCACGCCAGTCGCGTCGCTCTCGATTTCGTTCAGCAGCTTCATCGCCTCGATGATGCAGAGGGTCTGGCCCTTGGTGACGGACTGGCCCACCTCGGCGAAGGAGGGCGCGCCCGGCGAGGGGGAGCGATAGAAGGTGCCGACCATGGGGGACTTGACCGCGTGGCCGGTCGGGGCTGCCGGCGGAGGCGGAGGCGTGTCGGCGCTGCCGGAGGCGGGTGGAGCGGCGGCCGCGCCGGGCGCCGCAACCGGCGTGAGCGCGGGAGTGGCCATCACCACGGGCGCTGCGGCGCCGACGCGGGCGATGCGCACTTTTTCCTCTCCCTCGGTGATTTCCAGCTCCCCGATGCCGGACTCCTGCACCAGGTCGATCAGCTTCTTGAGTTTTCGAAGGTCCACGGTGGTCCTTGCGTTCGGTCAGGGGCGGGCGCCGGCTGGCAGCCGCGCCAGGGCGGCGGCCAAGGCCAGCTCGTAACCCTGGGCACCGAGCCCGGTGATCACGCCCACTGCCGCATCGGAGAAGTAAGAGTGGTGACGAAACGGCTCGCGGGCATGCACGTTGGACAGGTGCACCTCGATGAACGGAATGCCGACCCCGGCCAGTGCATCCCTGAGCGCCACGCTGGTATGCGTAAAGCCTGCGGGGTTGATGATTATGAACGCAACATCGCTGCTTTTCGCAGCATGAACGCGGTCGATCAGCGCACTTTCACTGTTGCTCTGGAAGGCGTCGACCCGGACGCCCACCGCGCGCCCCGCGGCCATAAGCCGGGAATCGATCTCCGCCAGGGTCGTGCGCCCGTAGACCTCCGGTTCGCGCGTGCCGAGCAGGCTGAGGTTGGGCCCGTGTAGAACCAGGATGGCTGCCATCGAGGGTGAAGTGTGCCGCACGGCCCGTCTGGAAGTCCAGCCGAAATAGGGGCCTGCAGCTTGCGGGATTCGGTGCTGGCCTTCGGGGAGCGGGTAGCGTCTCCAGCTCCCGACAGGACTTTTTGAAGATTGGTTTTGGCGTATTTTCGGGGTATTTCGCCGAAATTACGACGATTTAGCGGTCAATTTACCGAGGCGCTGGTCGAGCTCGTGCTCATCAAAGAGCCCCATCCGCTGGTCGAGGACGTCCCCGGTCGGCCCCAGGATGACGGTGTAGGGAAGTACGCCGAGTCGGTTACCCAGCCGGCGGGACAGGTCCGAGATGTCGCTCCCACCCACCCAGAGGGGGTAGTTCACCCCGAGCTCGCGACCAAAGGCCATGACCTTGGCGGGGTCGTCGTGGGCGAGGCCAATGAACTGGACACCACTTTTCTGCCATCGCGCCTGCAGCCGCACGAACCCGGGCATCTCCTCCCGGCAGGGGGCACACCAGGTGGCCCAGAAATTGAGCACGATCACCTTGCCGGCGTAGGGCGCGAGGCTTTGGGGCTTCCCTTGGCCGTCGGCGAAGGGTGTCGCCATCAGAACGCCGGGCGTAATCGCGGGCGGCGCGGGCGCCGGGGGGGCGGGGGCGGACGCGCGACCGGCGAAGTGGAACGCTATGCCGGCAAGCAGCGCAGCCAACAGCAGGCCCGTCACGGCAACAAGCCTTCTCACCGGGGCGGCACCTCGATGACCGCTTCCTGGACGAAGGGGCGGTAACAAAAGCGCTCCTCGGCACAACCCTGGGCGGTGATTCGGATGCGGTAGAAGCCCGGGCGAGGGCTGGCGGTGAAGGGCTGGAGGATGGTGACGCTGCCCCGGAAGGTTCGTGTGGGGCCCACGAAGGGGTCGTCGATCGCCTCACCCTCGGGCATCTCCAGGTCGCCGAGAGGCAGGGGCGGCACGGTCACGACTCGAATCCGGTCACGGTACAGGTAGTAGCCCGGCGCCACCGCATAGGCGATGGCGAAGCCTCCGGCTGCCAGGCGCACGGCAGGCCGGAACGCCTGGTCGGGCTCGAGCAACGCGTCGGCCGACGCGGGATTGGCCATGCCGATGGTGACCAGCATGCCGAGCATCCAGCGTCCGATGGCGCGGAAGGGGCCGCCAGCCGGGAGAACGCTTGTCCGCCCGTCGTGTCGTAATCGCAACAAGGCGCTGCCCTCGTTGAAAGCGGGCGCCGAGTGGGGTAGGTTCGGGTGGATGGCGTCGGCCACGGATTTTTGGGCGGCGTGCCGCGGCGATGCGAGGAAAGAAAGCCAAGCGATGCGAGTGCTGCTGTTGATGATGTTACTGGGTTTCCCCCTCCTCGAGATCGTGGTGCTCGCGCGCCTCGCCGAGGCCGGTGGCTGGTGGGTGCTTGCCTGGGTGGCGCTCGCGGCGGCAGCCGGCTTCGTGCTGCTCAAGGAGGCGCGCTTCGCGCTGGTGGCGCGGCTTGGCTCGGCGCTCGCGGCCGGCCAGTTTCCGATTGCGGCGTTGATCGACAGCGCCCGCACCGTGCTGGCTGGCTTGTTGCTCATCCTGCCTGGCGTGGTCTCCGACGGCATCGCCTTCGCGCTGCTGTTGCTGCCCCGGCCCGTGCCGGCCGAGGCTGGCAGCCGGCAGCCAGCCGGGTCTGTGATCGAGGGGCGCTTCCGCCGCGAGCGCTGAAGCAAGGCCGGGGCGCGACGAAGCGCTTCGGTAAAATGCCGGGTTTTGCAACGCAGGGCGCGCATCTGCCGCCCCACGAAAGCCCCCGTGTCAGACACTTCCCCCACGAGCCGCCGGGTTCGGCTCGAGCCGAGCGGCCGCGCCTTCACCGTCCAGCCGGGCGAAACCATTCTCGAGGCTGCCACGCGCTCCGGTATCGGCCTGCCCTACGGATGCCGCAACGGCGCCTGCGGCGCCTGCAAGGCGTCGCTGCGCGAGGGAAGCCTCGCCTACGGCGACCACCAGGAGCGCGCCATCACCGAAGCGGAGAAGGCTGCGGGCAAGGCGCTCACCTGCTGCACCAAGCCCCTGTCGGACATCGTGCTGGAGATTCGCGAGCTCGCCGGCCTCGGAGACATCGCGGTGCGAACCCTGCCGGCGCGTGTCGAGCGCATCGAGCGCCCAGCCGAGGATGTCGCGGTGCTCTACCTCAAGCTGCCCGCCACGGAACGGCTGCAGTTCCTCGCCGGCCAGTACGTCGACATCCTGATGAAGGGCGGCGTGCGACGCAGCTATTCGCTCGCCAACGCCCCGCATGACGACGCGCTGCTGCAGCTGCATGTCCGTCGCACGCCGGGCGGCGCATTCTCGAAGTTCGTGTTCGAGGAGCTCAAGGAGCGCGGCATCGTGCGCTTCGAGGGGCCGCGCGGCTCCTTCTTTCTGCGCGAGGATTCCGACAAGCCGATGGTGCTCTTGGCGGGGGGCACGGGCTTCGCGCCGATCAAGGCCGTGATCGAGCACGCCTTTCACCAGGGGATCGACCGGCAGATGGTGCTCTATTGGGGCGCTCGCGCGAAGGCCGACCTCTACCTCCCGGCGCTGCCCATGCAGTGGGCGCGCGAGCACGACAACTTCACCTTCATTCCGGTGCTGTCGGATCCCCTCCCGGGCGACAACTGGGCCGGGCGCACCGGGCTCGTGCACCAGGCGGTGCTCGATGACTTCGAGAGCCTCGCGGGCTACCAGGTGTACGCCTGCGGCGCGCCGGCCATGACCGACGTTGCCAAGCAGACGTTCGTCGCCGAGCGCGGCCTGCCGGAAGGCGAGTTCTTCTGCGATGCCTTCACGCCCTCGGGGCCGCCGCCCGCCTGAGGCGGGCACGAGCTAGCCCGCTAGCTCGGCGCTCTTGCGCCGGTGCCGTCCGGCTTCCTGGGACTTGCCAAGCCGGTCGAGCAAGTCGGCAAGCGCCCGATGGCCCGCCGGTGTCGGCTGTGTCGCGAGGCTTGCCTCAAGATAGCCCTGCGCCTTGCCCCATAGCGACTGGCGCGTGCAGAGCTCTCCCAGCGTGAGTAGCAACACGGCATCGCGCGCGTGGTCGGGAAGCCACGCCTCGGCTCGTTCGATGAGGGGCAGCGCGTCGTCACCAGCGCAGTCTGCGTACAGCGCGACGAGCGCCGGCTCCCACGCCTGCTCGAGCGCTGCCTCGATGATGGCTTGCGCTCCCGCACGGTCCTGGGCGGCCAGGTGCAGGCGGGCTCCTGCAAGCGCAAAGCGCGGCGCAACGCGGCTCGCGAGGGGCAGAGAGCGCCACGCCTCGGCGAGGGCGGCGCCGTCGCCCGCGAGGGATTCGAGGTGCCGCAGCTGCGCCTCCTCGCGCAGCCCCTCGCCCTCGCCCGCGCCGAGGGCGCCAGCCTTGTGCAGCGCCTCGATGGAGGCAAGCGCCGCCGCCCAGCGCGCCAGCCCCCGCTCGGCCTCCAGCCGCAGGCGCAGCGCCCGGGTGTTTCGCGGGTCGGCGTCGAGCAACTCACCGACCACCGTGAGCGCCTCGTCGTGCTTGCCCTGCGCAATCAGCAGGTCGGCGAGCGTCGTGAGCCGCGCCTCGTCGACGCCGGCGGCGCCGGTTGCCTGGCCCAGGAAGGCTTCGCGCTCGGCAAAGCGGCCCAGCTCGTGGGCGCTGCGCGCCGCAACGATGGCCGCCACGCCCCGTGACTCGGCGTCCGCCATGGCCGATGCCGCGGAACGCTCGGCGCTCGCGTAACGCCCCTGGAAGAACGCGAGCAGCGCGTCGTTGAGCGCCTTTCGCGCCGCGTCACGAGCGCGCTCCGCGCGGCGAGCGCGCACCCGCGCCGGGATGCGGATGATCCAGGCGCCGAGGCGCATCAGGGAATGGAATGCGAGGTAGCCCGCCAGCACGCACGCGACGAGAACGGCAAGCGAGAGCTCCACCCGCCAGGGCGCCGACACGATGACCACGTAGCCCTCCGACTGGCGAAGCAGCAGCGCAAGGCCCACGGCCGCCGCCACGATCGCCACCGCCCACAGCGCAAAGCGCACGGCAGGCGCCTTATCGCCGCTCGCGGGCGGCGCGGGCCGCGGCGAGGCTCGCGTTGATGTCGGGCAGCGCGATGACCACCGGGCTCTCGCCAATCTGCCGGAGCGCCGCGGCGGCGGCGGCCACCGGCCTCGACCGCGCGTCGAAGTGGCGCGCAAGCCAGCCCTGCGCCGCCCGCATGTCCTCGCGGAAGCTCGCCTCGTCGCGGGCAAGCAACGACACGCGCGCGGCCAACAGGCGCAGCTTTATGTTCTCCCGCAGGAAATACGCCTGCTCGGGGGCGAGCAGCACTGCCTCGCCGGGCGCAATCTCGCGAATGCGCACGAGGCTCTTCACTTCCAGCCACGCCTCCCGGGCAATCGAGGCGAATCCTGCAGGCCCCTCTCTGGGCCTGGGCGCAGCAGGGGCCCTTGGCGTTTCAGTGGTCACCAGCGGCAGCGTATCGATGCTGGCAATGGCCTGGTCCAGGCGCAGCGCGAGCCCGACGGTGTCCACGAGCGGCAGCGCACGCAGGCGCTCCATGTCTGCCGCCACCGCACGGCGCAGGGTGGCGACCGCCGGCTTGTCGCTGCGGGCGAGGCGCTGGTCAGCCGCCTGCATGGCCACCAGCGCGCCTTTCACGTTGCCGGCGAGCTGCAGCTGTTGGTTGGCGATGATCAGCAACGGCTCGGCGTCCGCCAGGGCGCGGTCATCGGCGCTGCGCGCGAGCTCGCGCTGCATTTCCTCGACGGCCGCGCGCCCCTCGTTCAACTCCACGACCTTCGCTTCAAGGGCCTCGATGCGCGCCTGCTGGGTTCGGAGCGCAGCCTGGGCAGCGGCGAGGCTCTCCCGTGACTGCCCCAGCTCCGCGCCCAGGTCGGCGACCCTGCCGCCCGCCGATTGGGCGAGCGAGGCGAGTGACTGGTGTGTGAGCCACGCGAGGCCCACGCCCAGCAGCCCGATCGCGAGCCCGGCGGCACCGAGCGCGAGCGCGAGGCGTGGGCGGGCGGTGGGCGCAGCCCGGCCGGCGTTCGCGTCCCCTGTCATGCCGCAAGCCTCAGGTGAGAAAGCGTTTCGATGAGCGGCACGCCACTCGCCTCGGCCAACACCCGGCGCCCGAAGACGGCTGCAGCCGGGCTCGCGGCAATGGCCGGGTGCGGCACCAGGAGCGTGATGCGGTCCCACGGCAGGTCAGCGCCCGCCAGGTCGATGAGGTTGGCGAGCGCCTCGGCGCTCATTGCCTGGGCCACGCCCACACGGCCAGCAGCGATGGCCTCGCGAAGCGCCGAGGCGTCGCAGGTCGGGCGAATGCGCCGGTAGCACTCGACGTAGTCCACGCGCGCGCCGCGCGCCTCGAGCGAGGCGCGCAAGTGGTCGCGCCCGCCGACGCCGCGAAAAATGAGGATTTGCCGGCCAGCCACCAGGGCGTCGGGGAGGAGCGCGAGCAGCGCCTCGCTGTCGAAGCGCTCCGTCGGGGCAATGACGTCGGGCAGCCCCTCGGCGCGAAGGCGATTGGCTGTGGCCTGCCCCACGGTTGCGGCCCGCACGGCCCCGGGCCAGGGGCCGCGGGCAACCGCTGCGGCAAGGCCGTGCTCGACGGCGTTGGCGCTCACGAAGATGGCGAGCGAGGCCTCGGCGAGTGTCGCCAGCGCCGCCTCGCTTTCCCCGCTCAACGACGTGCCCACGATCTCCAGCGTCGGGAAGACGATGACCTCGGCACCCGCCTCGCGAAGCAGCGCGGCCACCGGCTCGGCCTGCGCGCGAGGGCGGGTCAGCAAGACCCCCAAGCCCTCGAGCGGGCGAGCGCTCGCGTCCTGGGCGCCGGCGGTCACGGCATTGCGCTCAGCTGGGCGAGGATGTCGCGGCCGCCGGCAGCCAGGAGGCGCCTGCCCAACGATTCCCCGATCGATTGCGCCTCGCCCGCTCGGCCCGTGGCGCGCTCCCGGACCAGTCGGCTGCCATCGGGCAATCCCAGGAAGGCCTCCAGCGTCACCGAGTCGCCGTCCACCGTGGCGTGGGCGCCGAGGGGAACGTCGCAGCTGCCCTCCAACACCTGGCCCACGGCGCGCTCGGCCGTGGCCGCGGTCAGGGCGCCTGCATCGACGAAGGGCGCGAAGAGGGCAGCCACATCGGCGCGCTCGGTGCGGTGCTCGATGGCGAGGATGCCTTGCCCGATGGCCGGCAGCGCCAGTGCCTGGGTCAGCGTGCCGCGGATGCGGCTGCCGAAGCCAAGACGCTTGAGCCCCGCGGCCGCAAGAATGATGGCGTCGTAGTCGCCCGCGTCGAGCTTGGCGAGGCGCGTGTTCACATTGCCGCGCAGGGGCCGAATGACGAGCGACGGAAAGGCGCGCCGCAGCTGGCACTCGCGCCGCAGGCTCGAGGTTCCCACCACGGCGCCAGGCGGCAGCTCCTCCAGGCGAGCGAAACGCGGCGAGACAAAGGCGTCGTGCGGGTCCTCTCGCGGGCCGAAGGGCTGCATCGAGAAGCCCGGGGGCAGGTCCATCGGCACGTCCTTCATCGAGTGCACGGCGACGTCGGCGCGGCCTTCAGCCATCGCCACCTCGAGCTCCTTGATGAAGAGCCCCTTGCCGCCGACCTCGGCGAGGGGCCGGTCCAGGATGCGATCGCCCGTCGTGGTCATCCCGACGATCTCGATCGCGAGGCCGGGGTGGCGCGCACGAAGCCGGGCCGCGACGTGCTCGGTCTGCCACATCGCGAGGCGGCTTTCGCGGGTGGCGATGCGAAGTCGCTGCGGGGTCACGGCGGGGCGCAATGCGGTGGGCGGAAAGGGCGCGGGGATCGTACCACGCGCCCCCGCGCGTCCGGGTGCGCCGCGCCAGCAAAAAAACGGGCACCGAAGTGCCCGTAAGTTCAGCCTCTCTTGGGGGAGATCAGCTGTAGGCGGACTCGCCGTGGGCGGTGATGTCCAGGCCCTCGCGCTCCTCTTCCTCGGGCACGCGCAGGCCCAGCACGAGGTCCGCGACCTTGAAGGCGATATAGGCGACCACGCCTGACCAGACGACGGTGACGAGCACACCCTTCGCCTGGGTGATCACCTGCGAGGCGATGGAGTAGTCCTCCGGCTTGATGGCCGTGACGGTCACCCAGTCGGCGGTGAAGCCCGGGCCGCCCAGCGCGGGCGAGTTGAAGACGCCGGTGAGCAGCGCCCCCAGGATGCCGCCAAGCGCATGGACGCCGAACACGTCCAGCGTGTCGTCGGCGCCGAGCATTTTCTTCAGGCCCGACACGCCCCACAGGCAAACGACACCGGCGATGAGGCCGATGGCAAAGGCGCCGGAAATGCCGACGTTGCCCGCCGCCGGGGTGATTGCCACCAGGCCCGCGACGGCACCGGAGGCGGCGCCCAGCATCGAGGGCTTGCCCTTGAAGATCCACTCGAAGAACGTCCACGACAGCACGGCGCAGGCGGTGGCGAGGAAGGTGTTGATGAAGGCGAGCACGGCGAAGTTGTTCGCCTCCAGCGCGCTTCCGGCATTGAAGCCGAACCAGCCGAACCACAGCAGCGAGGCGCCGATCATGGTCATGGGCAGGTTGTGGGGCGTCATCTTTTCCTTGCCCCAGCCGACCCGCTTGCCCACGACATAGGCGCCCACCAGGCCCGCGACGCCGGCGTTGATGTGCACCACCGTGCCGCCCGCGAAATCGAGCGCGCCCCACTGCCAGATGAGGCCGGCCTTCGAGGTGAGCTCGTCGACCAGCTTCGCGTCGGTGTAGGCATCCGGCCCCATCCAGAACCAGACCATGTGCGCGATCGGCAGGTAGGAGAAGGTGAACCAGATCACCGTGAAGAGCAGCACGGCGGAGAAGCGCACGCGCTCGGCGAAGGCGCCCAGGATCAGCGCGCAGGTGATCGCCGCGAAGGTTGCCTGGAAGGCGACGAAGAGCAGCTCCGGGATCGGTGTGGCCTTCGAGAAGGTCGCCGCCATGGAGAACTCGCCCTTGGCCGCGTCGAAGGTGCCGTTGAGGAAGAGACGGTCGAACCCGCCGATGAAGGCATTGCCCTCGGTGAAGGCGAGCGAGTAGCCGTAGACACACCACAACACGGTGACGAGCGAGAAGACGACGAACACCTGCATGAGCACGCTCAGCATGTTCTTCGACCGCACCATGCCGCCGTAGAACAGGGCGAGCGCCGGGATGCTCATCAGGAGCACGAGGGCGGTGGAGGTGAGCAGCCAGGCGACATCACCTTTGTTGGGGGTGGGTGCCGGGGCGGCCTCGGCGGCAGGCTTTGCTTCGGCCGCAGGCGCGGCCTTGGCGTCCACGGCCGGCGCCGGAGCGGTGGCGGGCGCGGCGGCAGCAGCGGGTGCCGCGGCCGGCGTGTCGGCTTTCTTGTCTTGCGCGATGGCGGCGCCGCCGAAGGCGAGCGCCGAGCACAGCGCGACGAGGGTGAGCAATCGTTTGGTCATGGCGTTTCCCCTGGGCTTAGAGCGCTTCCGCGCCGGTCTCGCCGGTGCGGATGCGGACGACCTGCAACAGGTCGAAGACGAAGATCTTTCCGTCACCGATCTTCCCGGTGTTGGCGCTCTTTTCGATCGCCTCGATGGCGCGGTCGACCAGGTCGTCGCTCAGCGCCGCCTCGATCTTCACCTTGGGCAGGAAGTCGACGACGTATTCGGCGCCGCGGTAGAGCTCGGTATGGCCCTTCTGGCGGCCGAAGCCTTTCACTTCCGTGACGGTAATGCCCTGCACGCCGATGGCCGAGAGCGCCTCGCGCACCTCGTCCAGCTTGAACGGCTTGATGATGGCCGTGATGAGTTTCATGGGTGGGCTCCTGTGCGAAAGGTCGTCAGAAGGAATAGGTCGCGAAGGCCACGACGCGCCCCGTGCCCCAGTCCTTGCCCTTCACCGTGTAGAGGCCCGAGTCGGCGTTGGTGTCCTTCAGGTAGCCCCCGGCCGTCCAGCCGCCGCCCAGGTCATAGGTCGCGCCGATCTTGAACACCGTGTAGTCGAGCGGCTTGGCGTTCTTGAAGCGCTGGTGGGCGAGCTGGGCGGTGAGCGTGATCTTGTCGGTGACGGGCAGCGCCAAGTTCGCCTCGATGAAGTCGGAGCCTTTGCTATTGGCCACGCCGAACGCGTCGCTGATCGTGCGCGAGTACTTGAGCGTCACTGGTCCGGAGGCCACGGAGCCGTAGAGCTCGTTGGTGTTGGGCTTCGGGTTGAACGCGCCCGAGTTGGGATACTCGTAGCGCAGGAAGCCCACATCGACCGTCACGCCCTTCGTGGGCTCGAACTTGTAGCCGCCGTAGAGGTCGATCTCCATTCTCGCGTCGGTCTTGAAGCCGCCCGCCGAGGCCGCGTCCTTGAGCCACGAGACGTTCGAGGCGAAGGCGCCGGCGTAGAAGCCGCTCTCATGGTTGTAGGCGGCGGTTGCCTGGGCGGCGGGCCGCTGGCCGGTTTGCCCGAGGCCGCGGAATTCATATTCGCTGTAGGCGGAGACACTGAAGCTTGGGTTGGCCTGCGCGAGCGGGGCGACGAGGGCGGCCGAGGCCAGGGCAAGAGCCGGGAGGAAGCGATTCATCTTGTTATCCTTTCAAGGGGAGGGGGGAAGTTGAACGCTTCCTTCCCAGCAGAACCCGTGCCAAGTCTGGCCTCGAGGGCAGGTCGTTGTTTTCTAGGGGAGTTTTTTTCTCCTCCGGGTGGGCCCGCCCCCAGCTGAGGCAGCACTGGGTTCCGGCGGCACCATTTTGGTGCTGCGCTGCATCCGATCTTGAGGAGTTCTCATGAATGACAAGCTACTGTCCGATTTCGCCGCGCGGCTGGCGCAGGCGGCTGCGGCGAACCCGATGGGTGACGTGGAGAAAAATGCGCGAGCGATGCTGGGCAGCCTCTTCGCGAAGCTGGATCTCGTGACCCGCGACGAATTCGACGCCCAGATGGCCGTGCTCGCGAAGGCACGGCTTCGCATCGCCGAACTCGAGGCGCGCGTCGCGGCGCTCGAGGCAGCCCGGCCCGGCCCTCCCGCGCGTTGATGTCGCGGCTCGCGGTGGTTCGGGCCGGTCAACGCGCACGCGCCCCTCGCAGTTAATCCCACTACGGCCGCCCCTCGCGCGGCGCGCGAGGGGAAGCCATGTCGTTCGCCGTCGTCAGTTCCCGCGGGCTTGCGGGGTTCCATGCGCCCAGCGTACGGGTGGAAGCGCACGTCGGCAACGGGCTGCCTGCCTTTCACATCGTCGGGTTGCCGGAGGCGGAGGTGCGCGAGGCCCGCGACCGGGTGCGCGCCGCGCTGGCCACCGCTCGCTTGGCGTTCCCGCAAAGTCGCGTCACCGTCAATCTCGCGCCGGCGGATCTGCCCAAGGAAAGCGGCCGCTTCGACCTGCCGATCGCGCTCGGGATTCTTGCCGCCACCGGGCAGGTCCCCGCCGCAGCGCTCGACGGGCTTGAGTTCGCCGGCGAGCTTGCCCTCTCTGGCGAGCTGCGAGCCGTTCGCGGCGCGCTCGCCATGACGCTCGCCGCGCACCGCAGCGGCCGCGCCTTCGTGTTGCCCGAGGCCTCCGCCGCGCAGGCCCTCATGGTGGCCGGCGCCACGGTCTATGCGGCGCCGTCGCTCGCCGCCGTGTGCGCGCATCTCACGGGACGGGAGCGCTTGCCGCGCGCGGTGGGCGAGGCGCAGCGCGGCGAGGTCGGGTGGCCCGATCTCGCGGACGTGCGCGGCCAGGCACAGGCACGCCGCGCGCTGGAGGTGGCCGCCGCAGGCGCCCACAACCTGCTTCTCGTCGGCCCGCCTGGAACCGGCAAGACCCTGC
>JAFMJY010000078.1 GCA_017853245.1 Burkholderiales bacterium
TGAGGTTGGCGTCCGTCACCACGATCGCCACCTCGAGGATGCGGTCACGATCGGGAACGAGGCCGGACATCTCCATGTCCACCCACACCAGGGGTGCCCGCTCGTTGTTCGATGCTTTTTCCTGTGCCATAGAATGACTTCCCGTCGAGAGCGACGGATTGTGTCACGCCGCCCCCCAAAGCTCCATCGACCATGAACGCCCTTGCCATCGCCTTCCTTCTGCTCGTCGCCGCCGCCCTCGCGTGGCGCCTGTGGCTTCTGGGACGCCACGCCCGCCACGTCGAGGCCCATCGCGAGCAGGTGCCCACGGATTTCATCGATTTCGTCTCGCTGGAATCGCACCGCAAGGCGGCCGATTACACGCTGGCCAAGGCGCGCTTCGCCCGCCTGGAATCGATCGGCGTCGATGGCGCCTTCCTGCTCGCCATGACCATCGGCGGCGGGCTCGCCTGGCTCGATGGCGCCTCGGTACGCTGGCTGGGAGAGGGCTGGTCGCGGGACCTTGCCACCGTCTTCGGCTTCGCCCTCATTGCCGGTGCCGTGTCACTGCCTCTCGATGCGTGGCGCACTTTCCGCCTCGAGGCCCGATACGGGTTCAACCAGACCACGCTCGCCACCTTTGTCGGCGACCTCGCGAAGGGCGCCCTCCTCGGCGCCGTGCTGGGCGCACCCATCGTGCTGGCGCTTCGCGCGTTCGTCGAGGCCACTGGCGCGTGGTGGTGGATCTGGGCGTGGGGCGCGTGGATCGCCTTCACGCTGCTGATGGTGGCGGCCTACCCTCGCTGGATCGCCCCCCTCTTCAACCGGTTCACGCCGCTCGAGCCGGGCGACCTGCGAAGCCGCATCGAGGCACTGGTCGCTCGCTGCGGCTTCCGCGCGGAGGGCCTCTTCGTCATGGACGGTTCGCGCCGGTCGAGCCATGGCAACGCCTACTTCACCGGCTTCGGCCGCGCCAAGCGCATCGTGTTCTTCGACACGCTCATCGAGCGGCTCACGCCCGATGAAATCTCTGCCGTTCTTGCGCATGAGTTGGGGCACTACGCGCGCGGCCATATCCCGAAAATCCTGGCCACGCGTTTCGCGGCCGCCTTCGTGCTGCTCGCCGCCCTCGGCTGGGCTGCCGGCGAGCCCGCCGTCGCGCAGGCGCTGGGCTTTGCCGAGCGGCTGCCCACCGGCGCGCTCCTGGTGGCGTTTCTGCTCGTCGTTCCCGTCGTCACGTTCCCGCTGCAGCCCCTCACGAGCCTGCTTTCCCGGCGCCAGGAATTCGAGGCCGATGCCTTCGCCGCGCAGCACGCCAGCGCCGAGCACCTCGTGAGCGCGCTGGGCAAGCTCTACCGCGACAACGCAGCGACTCTCACGCCCGATCCGCTGCACTCCCTCGTGTATGATTCGCATCCGCCTGCCGCCATCCGCATCGCCCACCTGCGGCAGTTCGCCCAACCCGCCTGAAAGAGCCCTGCGATGAGTGACCTCGCCCGCAAGAAGTGCGCGCCCTGCGAGGGCGGCGTTGCCCCGCTCACGGATGCGCAGATCGGGCCGATGCTCAAGGGCCTCGACGGCTGGTCGCGCGAGGGCAACACCATCGCCAGGACGTTTCACTTCAAGAACTACTGGGAAACGATGGCGTTCGTGAACGCCACGGCATGGGTGTCGCACCGGGAAGACCACCATCCGGACATCGCGCTCGGCTACAACCAGTGCAAGGTAACGTACGTCACGCACGCCATCGGCGGCCTGTCGGAAAACGACTTCATCTGCGCCGCCAAGATCGACGCGCTGCTCGCCCTCTGACCACGCGCCGCCCAGCCCCCGCATGACCACGCGAAGGGAACGGGAACAACAAGTCGTCGCGGAAGGCCGCGTCGTCGCCGACTTCGGGCGCGAGTTCCTGGTGGAGTTCGCCGACCGTCGCCAGGTGGTTTGCTCCCGCAAGGGCCGCAAGCAGGACGCCACCTGTGGCGACTTTGTCGAGGTCCGCCTCGTCGGCGCTGCGCAGGGCTCGATCGAGCGCGTTGGCACGCGCCGCAACATTCTTTACCGGTCCGACCAGTGGCGCGAGAAGACCCTCGCCGCGAATGTCGACCAGGCGATCATCCTCATTGCGCCCAAGCCGGCGTACAGCCCGGCGTTCCTGGACCTGAGCCTGGTGGCCTGCGAGGCCGCTGGCATTCCGGCGGTCATCGCGCTCAACAAGAAGGACCTACCCGAACACGACGAAGCGCTGCGCGCGCTGGAGCCCTACGCGCGCATTGGCTACACCGTCATTTCGATGTCGGCCAAATTCGACTCCGCCCCCCTTCGCCCGCACCTCGAGGGCAAGCTCTCGCTGCTGGTGGGCCAGAGCGGCATGGGAAAGTCAAAGACCGTCAACGCGCTCGTGATGAGCGACGTGGCCCGCGTTGGCGAAATGTCAGCGAGCCTCGAAGCCGGCACCCACACCACGACCTTTTCGCGCCTGTACCGCCTGGACCGGGACACCGCCATCATCGACACGCCAGGGTTCCAGTCCTTCGGGCTCTTTCACCTCACGGAGCGGCAGGTCGCCGAGGCGATGCGGGAGTTTCTCCCGCATCTGGGTGCCTGCAAGTTCAACGACTGCAGCCACTTGGCCGAGCCCGGCTGTGCGGTCATTCACGCGATGGAGTCCGGGCAGATTCGCGCCGAGCGGCTCACGTTCTACCAGGTGCTGCTCGAGCAGCACCGCGAGCTGCACGAGAAGCACCCGGACTGGAAGCGCTGAGCCCGCCTCAGGCGGCAATGGCCGCCAGCACCGCGAAGGCAATCACCCAGAGCACGAGTGCTCGCCACAAGAGCCCACCCAGGCTGCCGAGCGCATCTTCGCCTGCAGGCTCTCCCGTTCCCACGAGTGGCGCCGGCTCGCCGAGAGCGGGAGCCGCATCGGCCAGCTGAAACCCCAGCGCGCCAGCGCCCGCGGCCACCACCACGGCGTCGCGGGCGGGCTGGCCCGGCACCGCCTGGGTGCGCCAGCAGTACAGCGCGTCCTCGAAATTGCCGACCACGGCGAAGGTCAGCGCCGTCAGCCGCTGGGGGAGCCAATCCACCCAGTAGAACGCCTGTCGCGCGACACGGCCAAAGGCCCGTGCCTCGCCGCCTTCTCCGAGGGCCCACAACTCGGCGGCTCGACGCAGGGCCGGGTGAAGCACTAACCCGACCGGGCCGGGGAGAATCGCGAACCAGAACAGCATGGCGAACGTGCCGTGGTGCGCCTCCCGCATCGCCCGAAGCGCTGCGGGTTGCGCGACCGCCAAGTCCCCTCCCCGAACGGCCTGCTCGCTCGCCGACAGCGCCGCCGTCGTCTGGAAAAAACGCAGGCTCACGAAGAGCGCTGCGACGTTGAGCGCGAGCAGCGCCAGCGGATGAACCGCAGCCGCCAGCCAGGCGAGCAATGCCACCGGCAAGCAGGTGGCGGCCAGGAGCATGGCCAGGGCGAGCGCCCCGGTCAGCCTGTCGCCCGCATCGAGGCGTTGTGCCAACCACAGTGCAACCCTCCCGTAGGCGGCATCAGGCCAACCCCGTGGGGGCGGGGCCAGATGCTGGGCGCCGAGCGCGAGCAAGAGGGCGAGAAATGGCATGGGAAAGGCCGTGAAAGCGCGGGGATTATAGGAGGGGAACCATAGAAGCCGGGAAATGTTCATAATCCCGCTTTTGCCACTTGCCACACCCGCCCCACGATAAGCCCTTTCCAGGAGACCTCGAGATGATCCGACCCTTCCGCGCCGCCCTCACGGCGGTCACCCTTGGCCTGGCCGCCCTGACGGGCTCGGCCGCCATCGCCCAAGACTACCCGACCCGCACCATCAACATCGTCGTTCCGTTCGCGGCCGGTGGCCCGACCGACACCGTCGCCCGCCTGATCGCCCAGTCGATGAGCAAGACGCTCAACCAGACGGTGCTGGTCGAGAACGTCGCCGGCGCCGGCGGCACCATCGGCCCGAAGCGCGTCGCCGCCGAGAAGCCCGATGGCTACAAGCTCGTGCTGATGCACATCGGCATCTCCACCAGCGTCACCCTGTATCGCAATCTCGGCTACAACCCGGTGACGGACCTCGAGCCGATCGGCCTTATCACCGATGTGCCGATGACCTTCATCGCCAAGAAGGACTTTCCGCCGACCGACATGAAGAGCCTGATCGCCTACGTGAAGGCGAACAAGGACAAGGTCACCTACGCCAACGCCGGCGTCGGTGCGGCATCCCACCTGTGCGGCATGCTGTTCATGAGCGCCATCGGCACCGACCTCACCACCGTTCCCTACAAGGGCACGGGGCCGGCGATGACGGATCTGATCGGCGGCCAGGTCGACTTCATGTGCGACCAGACCACCAATACGACGCCGCAGATCAAGGGCGGCAAGGTGAAGGCCTACGGCGTCACCACGTCCACGCGCGTGAAGGCCCTGCCGGACCTGCCCACCGTCCAGGAAGCCGGCATCAAGGATTTCCACGTCGGCGTCTGGCACGGCATGTGGGCGCCCAAGGGCACGCCCAAGCCCATCATCGACAAGCTGGCGAGCGCACTGCAGGCCGCGCTCAAGGACCCCAACGTCGTGAACAAGTTCGCCGAACTGGGCACCGAGCCCGTGCCGATGAACAAGGCAACGCCGGCGGCGCTTGATTCGCACCTGAAGGCCGAGGTGGCCAAGTGGGCGCCGATCATCAAGAAGGCCGGCGTTTACGCGGACTGATCGCGAGCCGCCCGTGACCAAAGCCCGCCTCGGCGGGCTTTTTTTTCGGCCTCAGCGGGGGTGGCGGCCCGGGTAAGCAGCGAACCAGCGCTCCACCCGCTCGCGCTCCGCCTCGATGTCTCCCTTTACGTCGATCGCCGGGCCGATTCGAACGCATCGAGTGCCGTAGTCCAGCGCCACGAGCGCCAGCGGCACGCCCGCCTCTTTCGCGATGCGCAGAAACCCGGTCTTGAATCGGGCGACGGGCTTGCGCGTGCCTTGCGGCGCGATCACGAGTACGCGGCTCGCCGACGCCTCGAAGGCGCGCACGGCGTCGTCCACCACGCCGTTGGCGGCGCGACGGTCGACCGCGATGGCGCCCATCCAGCGAAGGAAGGACGAGACGGGCCAGACGAACAACGTGTGCTTGGCAAGAAACGAAAGTTTCAGATCGAGCGCAAACATGGCCGACGCGCCGTGCAGGAAATCCCAGTTCGAGGTGTGCGGCGCCACGGCAATCACGAGGCGGGGCGTGGCAGGCAACGTCCCCTCGATGCGCCAACCGGTGAGGCCAAGCGCCTGCCGGCCCACCCAACGCCACGCGGCACTGCCGCGCTGGGGAATCGCAGGGGGAACCGCCGGGATGCCCGGTGTCACGCGAAGAATTTCGCGGCCGCCTTCAAGTCGACGTTGCCGCCCGAGAGCAGGATGCCGACGCGCTGCCCCCTCGTATCCAGGCGGCCGGACAGCACGCCCGCCGCCGCGAGGCAGCCCGTGGGCTCGACCACCAGCTTCATGCGCTCCCAGACGAAGCGCATCGCCGACACCAGCTCGTCATCCGACACCGTCAGGAATTCATGGACGTGGGCGAGTACCAGCGGAAACGTGAGCGTGCCGAGCGACTCGGTGCGCGCGCCATCGGCGATGGTCTTGGGTGTCTCGATCTTCACCAGCTGGCGGGAGTGAAATGAGCGAGTGGCATCGTCGCCCGCCGCCGGCTCCACGCCCACCACCCTGATGTCAGGGCAGAGGTGCTTCGCCGCCACCGCGCAGCCGGAGAGCAGCCCGGCGCCGCCGCAGCAGACGAACAGCCAATCGAGTGGGCCGGCATCCTCGATCAATTCCTTGGCGGCGGTGCCCTGCCCGGCGATCACGTCGGCATGGTCGAACGGCGGGATGAGGATGCTGCCCCGCTCGCCCGCGACGCGCGCCGCGACCTTCTCGCGATCCTCGCCAGCCGCCCGGTCGTAGAGCACGACCTCGGCGCCATAGCCCTTGGTCGCGTCCACCTTCACCTGCGGCGCGTCCGCCGGCATCACGATCACCGTCGAGATGCCGAGGATCTGGCCGGCAAGAGCGACCGCCTGCGCATGGTTGCCGGAGGAAAAGGCCACCACGCCGCGCTTCCTCTCCGCGTCGGTGAATTTCGCCAGCGCGTTGTAGGCGCCACGAAACTTGAAGGCGCCCATGCGCTGGAAGTTCTCGCACTTGAAGAACGACTTGGTGCCCGTGCGCGCATCGAACTGCCGCGAGGTCATCACCGGCGTGCGATTGGCCACCCCGTCCAGGCGACGCGCCGCTGCCTCGATGTCCGGCCAGGTGACGGCGAGCTTGCCGCTTGCGATGTCGTTCATATCGTCTTCCTCAGCAAATTCAACAGGTTACGTGGTGTCTGACACCGTGTCAGACACCACTGATCGGGAGGTTCACCAGCAGGTTCTGGGGTTTGAGGCGCAGCGTGTGGTCCTCGGCAAAGGCGATGCCAAGGTACACCGGCGAGCCGGCGACGGCGGGCGCTGCGTCGGCGGGATTGGCGAACGTCAGGCGAAAGAGCGTCGTGAGGCGGGCCAACTGCTCGTCTGGCACGGCGTCGCCACGGTAGAGCGCGTTGAGGATCGCCGTCGAGTCGCGATCGAGCCCCGTGTGCCAGCGCCACTTCTCGTCAGCGATACGGGCGAGCGGCTCGATGCGGACATCGACACCGCGCAAATGGCCCACCCACCGCCGCATGAGATCTGCCAACGCCTGCGAGCCCTTGCTGCCCGGCGTGAGGTCCAGCACGAAGCTGAACAGCTCATCGCGCAGGAGATAGAACGGCGCGTTCTCGCCGTTCAGCACATCCATCTTCACGGTGGCCGTGGGCGTGTTCTGCTGGCGCATCAGGCGCCCCAGGTTGCCGAAGCCGCCCGTCTCGGCATAGAGCGTGATGGTGGCGGCGTCCGCGGACAGCACACGCCCATCTTCGACGCTCACGCGCTGCAGGCGGAAGAACATCTCGCCCGCCCGCATGAGCCAGGGGTCGGCGCTCCCATCAAGCAGCCCCCGCACGATCCCCTGCGCGAGCAAGTCCACCAGCGGCGGTGCGAGGTCAACCTGCGGCCGGCGAAAGAGGTCCGTGTAGACCGACTCGAGCGAGCCCAGCGTCAGCAGCCGGTCGCGGAAATCGAGAAAGACTTCCCAGTTCTCGCGCGCATCGGGGTCGCCCAAGGCAACGAGCTCTGGCTCGCCCACCTCGAGCCGGGGCTTCTCCTGCAACCGCGCGTAGAGCTGCTTCTCTTCGCGCTTCGCGTCCCCCGGGGGTGCCAACTCCGGCCGTGCGAGCACGTGCCGGAGGTAATCGTCGGTGGCGGCGAGGCCGCCTTCGGCCGTGCGCGTGAGGTGCTGGAAGCCGCTCGACGCCCAGAAGTCCTGCGCCATGGGCGCGCGACGGGTTAGACCGAGCCGAGGACAGCCACCTCGGGCAGCGGGAAGCCGTTGAAGTTGGACGCGTAGGCCGTGGTGTAGGCGCCGGCGTTCTTGATGAAGATGAAGTCGCCCTCCTGCAAGTCCGAGGGGAGTAGCTCATCGCGCATCACGACATCAACCGAATCGCACGTGGGGCCGGCGACGTTCCAGGCCACGGGCTCGCCATCGCGGTCCGTGTAGAGGGTGTAGCGAAGCCCCTCGGTGGTTTCGATCACGCCGCCGAAGACGCCCGCATCCCAGTACATCCAGCGCTGGCCGTTGCGGGTGGCGGTGCCCACCACGCGGCAGATGAAATAGCCAGCGTCCGACACGAGGTAGCGCCCGGGCTCGCCGATTACCTGAATCTCGGGCCCGAAGTGCTTGAGTTCGCGGTTCACGACGTCTGCGATCGTTTCGATCGAGGGAATGGGCTTCACGTGCCTTACCGGGTACCCGCCACCGATGTTGAGCAGCCGCGGGTTCAACCCCGACTGCCTCATGGCGGCGAACACCTTGCGCGCGCGCTCCATGCCGACACGCCAGTTTTCCGGGTTCAGGCACTGGGAGCCGACGTGAAAGGTGACGCCCGCGAGATCGGCCTTGCAATCCACCGCGGCGGCAATGAGCTCCGGGATGTCGTTCATGTGGGCGCCGAACTTGCCAGCCAGCGGCCAGTCGCTGCCGATGTTGGGCGCGTCGATGCGCAGGTAAAGCTTGGCGTCGGCCTTGACGGACTGGACCTTGCGAATCTCCTCCTCGGAATCGACCACATACCACTCGACTCCCTTTGACGCCGCGTACTGCAGGTAGGCGCGAGACTTCATCGGGTTCGAGTAGAAAATCTCCGCTGGCGGCACACCCAGGCCCATCAGCAGGTCGAGCTCGGCGATGGAGGCAATCTCGAACCCTGAGCCCTCCTGCATGAGCACCTTGAGGACGCGCGGGTCCGGGTTAGCCTTGACCGCAAAGTGCGGGCGGACGCGAGGAAGCGCCGCACGGAAACGCCGCGTCTTCGCCCGGACGATGTCCAAGTCAACCAGAAGCACCGGCTTCTTGTACGGGTGCTTGGCGAGGTACTGCTTGACGGCTGCGAAGTCGAGGCTGACTTCGGGGTGAGTGTCCAGCGGGAACGCGGGAAGCGGGCGAAGCTTCTTGACTACGGCTCGGGGCATCGAAGTCTCTCATGACGGATGAACGGGGACGGATGGCGGCGCGGCATGGCCAACATGCCGGACAACCCGACCTTCCTCGCTCTTGTCATGATGACCTCCTTCATCCCCGTCTGGGGCCTCGCTGGGGCCCGGCCGGCGGCCGGCAAACGCCCCTGAAATGCGGCGGAGTATAGGGCAAATCAAGCCCCGCGCCACAAGATTTTTGGGGCCGGAAGGGCCCCGGGCCCTACATCTTGGGGAGGGTGACGCCCGACTGGCGCTGGTACTTGCCGCCCCGGTCGCGATAGGACGTCTCGCACACCTCGTCGGACTCGAAGAAGATGACCTGCGCGCAGCCTTCGCCGGCGTAGATCTTGGCGGGCAGCGGCGTGGTGTTGGAGAACTCGAGCGTCACGTAGCCCTCCCACTCCGGCTCGAAGGGGGTGACGTTCACGATGATGCCGCAGCGAGCGTAGGTCGACTTGCCCAGGCACACCGTCAGCACGCTCCTGGGGATGCGGAAGTACTCGACCGTGCGCGCCAGCGCAAAGGAATTGGGGGGGATGATGCACACGTCGCCGTGAAAGTCGACGAACGATTTCTCGTCGAACGCCTTGGGGTCGACGATGGTGGAATTGATGTTCGTGAAGATCTTGAATTCAGCCGAGCAGCGGATGTCGTAGCCGTAGCTCGACGTGCCGTAGGACACGATGCGGCGCCCGTCCACCTCGCGCACCTGGCCGGGCTCAAAGGGCTCGATCATGCCGTGGGTCTCAGCCATGCGGCGAATCCACTTGTCGCTCTTGATGCTCACCGCCGGCCTCAGGTGTTCTTGACCACGATCTTCGGAAACACCGAGGAGCGGTCCTCGGCGCGCTTGGCGATGCGGGCGGCCACCTTGCGGGCGATCTCCTTGTAGATAGTGGCCACCTTCCCGTCGGGGTCCGCCACCACGGTGGGCTTGCCACCGTCGGCTTGCTCGCGGATGGCACGGTCCAGCGGCAGGCTGCCCAGAAGCTCGACGCTGTAGTCGGCGCACATCTTCGCGCCCCCACCCTCGCCGAAGATGTGCTCGGCATGGCCGCAGTTGGAGCACACGTGCACGGCCATGTTCTCGACGATGCCGAGGATGGGCACGTTCACCTTCTCGAACATCTTGAGGCCCTTGCGCGCGTCGATCAGCGCAATGTCCTGGGGGGTGGTGACGATCACCGCTCCCGTCACGGGCACCTTTTGGGCGAGGGTCAGTTGGATGTCGCCCGTGCCCGGGGGCAAGTCGATCACGAGGTAATCGACGTCATGCCATCGCGTGTCGGTGAGCAGTTGCTCGAGCGCCTGGGTGACCATGGGGCCGCGCCACACCATCGGCGTATCCGCATCGATGAGGAACCCCACGCTCATGGCCTGCAAGCCGTGCCCCTCCATGGGCTCCATGCTCTTGCCGTCCTCAGACGTCGGACGGCCGGTGATGCCAAGCATCATCGGCTGAGAGGGGCCGTAGATGTCCGCGTCAAGCACGCCGACCGTGGCGCCTTCGGCCGCAAGCGCCAGGGCGAGGTTGACGGCTGTGGTGCTCTTGCCGACGCCGCCCTTGCCGGAAGCCACGGCAATGATGTTCTTGATGCCCGGCACCAGCTTCACGCCGGGCTGGGTCGTATGGGAAACGATTTTCGACGACACATGCACGGTGGCCTGAGTCACGCCGGGAAGCGCCTTGAGGCGGGTGGCCACCTGGGAGCGCACCTGCTCGAGCACGCTGCGGGCCGGATAACCCAGAACGATGTCCACCGCGATGCGGTCGCCCTCGATCTTTATGTTTTTGGCAGACTTGCCCTCCACGTAATTGCGGCCCGTTGCCGGGTCGATCAACTCGGAGAGTGCGGCGAGAACGTCCTTGTCGGTGAGAGCCATGACTCGATCTGTTCGGAGGAGGAAAACGGCCGGCGGCGGGCCGCCGGAACGAGGGCGCAATAGTAAAGCAGTTTGCTACAATCCAGCGACCTTTGATTCCCTGCGGCATTCAGCGTCAACGCAGCGAATTCGGCACCCCGCGAGCCCCCGCAAACTTTCCGCCGCCCCACCGGCTTCATGCCCCGAAAGCTCTTCGTCACCACGGCGCTCCCGTACGCCAATGGCCCGTTCCACATCGGGCACATCATGGAGTACACGCAGGCGGACATCTGGGTGCGCTTCCAGCGCATGCAGGGCCACAAGATCCAGTTCGTGTGTGCCGATGACACGCATGGCGCGCCAATCATGCTCAAGGCGGAGGCCGAGGGGATCAAGCCCGAGGAGCTGATCGGCCGGGTGGCGGAATCCCACAAACGGGACCTCGCGCGCTTCGGCGTGAGCTTCGACCACTTCCACAGCACCCATTCCGATGAAAACCGCCAACTTGCGGGCGACATCTTCGCTGCGCTGAAAGACGCCGGCTTCATCGCAAACCGCACGATCGAGCAGTTCTTCGACCCGGTGAAGGGCATGTTCCTCCCGGATCGCTACATCAAGGGTGAGTGCCCCAAGTGCGGCGCGAAGGACCAGTACGGGGATTCCTGCGAAGCCTGCGGCGCAGTCTATGCGCCCACGGACTTGAAAGAGCCCTTCTCCGCGCTCACCGGCGCCAAGCCGGTGATGAAGAAGTCAGAGCACTTTTTCTTCCGCCTCTCGGACCCGCGTTGCGTGGAGTTTCTGCGCGGCTGGACCCAAGGCGGCCGCCTGCAGCCGGAGGTGGCCAACAAGGTGCGCGAGTGGCTCGACTCGGGCCTGAACGACTGGGACATCACGCGGGACGCCCCCTACTTCGGCATCGAGATCCCCGGCACCAAGGGCAAATATTTCTATGTCTGGCTCGACGCGCCCATCGGCTATCTCGCCGCGCTCAAAAGCCACCTGGACCGCAAGGGCGTCGATTTCGCCAAGTACCTCGCCGACCCCAAGGTCGAGCAAGTGCACTTCATCGGCAAGGACATCATCTATTTCCATACGCTTTTCTGGCCGGCGATGCTCAAGTTCGCGGGCCGCAAGGTGCCGGACAACGTCTTTGTGCACGGATTCATCACGCTCTCGGGCGAAAAGATGTCCAAGTCGCGAGGCGTCTCGATCAGCCCGCAGCGCTACGCGGACCTCGGGCTGAACCCTGAGTGGTTCCGCTACTACATCGCCGCCAAGCTGAACGCGCACGTCGAGGACCTCGACTTCAACCCGGACGACTTCCTCGCCCGGGTGAACTCGGACCTCGTCGGCAAGTACGTGAACATCGCCAGCCGCGCCGCGGGCTTCATCGCCAAGCGCTTCAACGGCAAGCTGTCGGACGAGCCCCTTTCCGCCGGCAGGGAGTTGCGCCACAAGCTTCGCGGCAACGTCTCCGCGCCCGCGGCTGACAACGAGGAGCAGGTGCCAGCCATCCTGTTCGAGGTGCGAAGCTTTGCCGACCAGATCGCGGCCGATTACGACGCCCGGGAATTCGGCAAGGCCATTCGCCAGGTGATGTTCCTCGCCGACCGCGTGAACCAGTACGTCGACGAGCAGAAGCCCTGGGAGATCGCCAAGGAATCGGGCCAGGAGCCAGCGCTACAGTGGTTCTGCACGCTGTATCTCGAGCTCTTCCGCATCCTCACCATTTACCTGAAGCCGGTCCTCCCCAAGGTCGCCGAGGATGTCGAGGCTTTCCTGGCGCTCGCCAAGCCCCTGGCCTGGGAAGACGTCGGAGACGCCCTGAAACCCGGCCATGCCGTGCAACCGTACCGCCACCTGCTCTCGCGCATCGACCCGAAGCAGATCGAGCAGTTGCTCGAGCCGCCCGCGGAGTCGAAGCCGGAGCCGGCGAAGGGTTCGCAGGCCCCTCCTGCTTCCCCCGACGGGCCCGAGTTCAAGCTCGAACCGGTGGAGCCACCCAAGCCTGCCCCCATCCTTCCGGTGGGCGAAACCATCTCCATCGATGATTTCGGCAAGATCGACCTTCGGGTCGCGCGCATTGTCGACGCCGAGCTGGTTCCCGAAGCGGAGAAGCTCCTGCGCCTCACGCTCGACATTGGCGTGGAAACCCGCACCGTGTTCGCTGGCATCCGCTCGGCTTACACGCCCAAGGAACTGGTGGGACGCCTCACCATCATGGTGGCGAACCTGGCTCCGCGAAAAATGCGCTTTGGCGAGTCCCAGGGGATGGTGCTGGCCGCAGGCGACGGAAACTCGATCTTCCTGCTGTCCCCGGACGCCGGAGCTACCCCCGGCATGCGCATCAAGTAAGTCGCGCTCGGGCCCGCGCCCGCCATGGCCCGCCGCCGCCCGCCCCTAGCCCCGCCCCCCTACACGACGGACCGGGAAACACTCACGCAGGAGTGCGAGGTGGAGGCCTTTCGCGCCAGCGGCCCCGGAGGACAACATGTCAACCGCACAGAGTCGGCGCTTCGGGTCTACCACCCGCCGTCTGGGGTGGTCGTCATTGCGCAGGATTCGCCTTCCCAGCACCGTAACCGAGAGATCGCCTTCGATCGCCTCGCCGAGGCGCTCGAAAAACTGAATGTCGTGCCAAAGAAGCGCGTGCCCACGCGGCCGACCAAGGGCTCGAAGGAACGGCGCCTGGAATCGAAGCGCAGCCGCGCCGGCGTCAAGCGGGGGCGCGGGCG
>JAFMJY010000197.1 GCA_017853245.1 Burkholderiales bacterium
TGAGATTGTTACAACTGAATTGATTCCGTATCGCCGCGATCAACAAGAAAAGCGTCTGGCAGCGACCGAGCGTTCACTCACATTGCTTGGAAAGATTAATCCCCTTGCACTTGAAGAGTATGACGCCCTTGAAGAGCGTTTGAAGTTCCTTGCTGAACAACTAGAAGATTTGAAAAATACTAAGAAAGATCTTCTCGATATCGTTAAAGAAGTTGATGACCGAGTTCAACAAATCTTTATGGAAGCGTACGAAGAGACAGCAAAGCACTTTGAAGAGATCTTCGCTCGCTTATTCCCAGGTGGAGATGGTCGTTTAATTCTTACCAATCCAGATGATTTGCTTTCAACTGGCGTTGATGTTGAAGCACGTCCACCAGGAAAGCGCGTAAAGAGACTCTCATTGCTTTCAGGTGGAGAAAAATCTCTGACTGCTGTTGCAATGCTTGTAGCAATTTTCAAAGCTCGCCCAAGTCCGTTCTATGTACTAGACGAAGTTGAAGCAGCACTTGATGATGTAAACCTTGGACGCTTGCTTGGGGTGCTTGAAGAGTTGCGTGCAAGTTCACAGTTGATCATCATTACTCACCAAAAGCGCACGATGGAAATCGCAGATGCTTTGTATGGCGTAACAATGCGCGGAGATGGCGTGACTGAAGTTATTTCTCAGCGTCTTCGTGAATCTGAAACTGCCTAAAAGATAAGTACGTTGTACATGGGGATTTTTTCTAAGTTTTTATCAAAAATCAAAGTAACAGAGTTACTGCACAAGCCAGATCTAGATGAACTAGCAGATGAACTTATTGCAGCCGACATTGGGGCTGATCTTGCTCACGCCATCATTGAGCAAGTTCAGAAAATGAAATCTGCTACTCCTGAAGAATCGCTACATACCGTTTTGTTATCGCACCTATCAAAAAAAGAGCGAACAATTTCAACTGCTTCAGGGGTTACAGCAGTAATGGTTGTTGGTGTAAATGGAACTGGTAAAACAACATCAGTTGCCAAATTAGCTCACAATTTTCAGAATAGAGGCACTGTTGTATTGGCTGCTGCAGACACTTTTCGCGCCGCAGCAGTTGAACAGTTGCAGACCTGGGGTCAAAGAATTGGCGTTGAGGTGATTAGCGGAAAAGAGAACTCTGATCCAGCATCAGTTGCTTTTGATGCGATTTCGAAAACACAGCAACTCTCAGCAGCCTTTCTGCTCATAGATACTGCCGGGCGTTTACACAATAAGAGCGATCTCATGAATGAACTTGAAAAAATCAAACGCGTTATCGAAAAAGTTACTCCAGTTAGTGAAGTACTTTTAGTTATAGATGCGACAACAGGTCAAAATGGGTTGCAACAAGCCAAGATTTTTGCCGAAGCTGTCCAAGTTACAGGCATTGTGCTGACTAAGTTAGATGGCAGCGCACGCGGTGGCATCGCACTTGCAATCGAAGATTCACTCGACATTCCAATCAAATTTGTTGGGACAGGCGAGTCGATCGAGGATCTGGCACCTTTTAATCCTGATGAGTACGTCAAAGGCTTAATCTCTTAACGTAGATGTAACACAAGTGCCTATTAGGCCGAAAAATGTGACGTGTCTGAAACCTTCATTGCCATTGCCTGTAACCCACCTGGGGCATTTTTACCCACATCTCAAAGACGAGAATCCCACGTGTTATTAGCAACCACATTATTGAAAGCGATTACTTATGGATCAAATGGTTATTAACTCTGGAGACACAGCATGGATGCTGGCAAGTACAGGACTAGTACTTCTCATGACTCCAGGTCTCGCCTTTTTTTATGGAGGAATGGTACGAACTAAGAGTGTTTTAAACATGGTGATGATGTCGATGATCTCTATGGGCGTTGTCAGTGTTCTCTGGGTTATTTATGGATTCGAATTAGCTTTTGGTTACAAAGCTGATTCACCGTGGTACGGATCCTTCTCATTCTCTGGATTAGGGGGAGTTGTAAATGACTTTACAAATAATGGCGGCCTCTATCCGATCCCAGTATTAGTATTTGCAGCTTTTCAATTAATGTTTGCAATCATCACTCCGGCGATTATTTCAGGTGCGATTGCTGATCGCGCCAAGTTCACCTCATGGGCAGTTTTTGTTGCAATTTGGTCAACCGTTGTTTATTTCCCAGTTGCTCACTGGGTTTTCGCATTTGGAAACAAAGTTGGCGACACCGTGACTGGAGCGGGCTTTCTTGCAAGTAGAGGAGTCCAAGACTTTGCTGGAGGAACAGCCGTACACATCAATGCTGGAGCTGCAGCACTGGCCCTTGCCATAGTTCTCGGAAAGCGAGTTGGTTGGCGCAAAGAATCAATGCGCCCTCATTCACTCCCATTGGTAATGCTCGGAAGCGGATTGCTGTGGTTTGGTTGGTTTGGATTTAATGCAGGATCAGCACTGGCAGCAAATGGAACAGCAGCACTTGCTCTTATGAATACACAAGTTGCTGCTGCGGCTGCGCTAGCTGGATGGTTACTTGTTGAGAAGATTCGTCAAGGACACCCAACTTCACTCGGTGCTGCTTCAGGAGCAGTCACAGGACTAGTAGCAATTACTCCGGCGTGTGCATTCGTTGCACCATGGGCCGCAGTCGTGATTGGTTTATTGGCAGGAATCTTGTGCTCTATGGCAACTGGTCTGAAGTATCGATTCAATCTTGATGATTCGTTAGATGTAGTTGGAGTTCACTTAATTGCAGGCATTTGGGGATCACTGGCGATTGGATTCTTTGGCGCAAGTTCAGTCAATAGTGTTGGCGTTGATGGTTTGCTCTACGGCGGCGGTGCTGCATTGCTCGGAAAACAGGCTTTGGGTGTTGCAATCGTAGCCGTGTATTCCTTCGTTGCAACGCTTGTTATCGGTTACGCAATTGAAAAGACGATCGGCTTTAGAGTCAAGCGCGATGTTGAAGTCGCAGGTATCGATCTCAATGAACACGCTGA
>JAFMJY010000079.1 GCA_017853245.1 Burkholderiales bacterium
CTTCCGCGCCGCCGTGGCGATCGACGGCCCGTCGACCCGACGCAGCTTTGCCGCTCGGGTAGCGTACGGCAGCGCCGACGCCCTGTCGCAAGCCAGCACGCTCACGACGTTGTGCGATTCGGGCCCACCCCTTGACTGGGCAAGCCTGTCGCGCGCCCTCGAAGCCCTTCACGCCGCCGACCTTCGCGACGACGTGGCGAGCATCGACGCTCCCACCCTCGTCATCCATGGCCGGCGCGATGCCGTCATACGCGTTGCGGCCGGAGAGTGGCTCGCGGGCCGCTGCGGGCGCGACGGCAACGGTTCGCCAGCCGCGCTGCGCTTGCTCGAGCAGTCCGGCCACGCGCCCTTTCTTGACCAGCCCCAGGCTCTGGCGCAGGCACTCCTCGACTGGCATGGCTGAGGCACTCGTCCCCGACAAGCGGGCCGTGCGCCGAGCCTTTGGCCGGTCTGCTCGCACCTACGACGCCGCGGCCGTGCTGCAGCGGGAGGTCTGCTCGCGGCTTCTCGAACATCTCGACCCCATTCGCCTGCAGCCCGAGCACATCCTCGATCTGGGCTGCGGCACGGGCGAGGCGCTATCCCGGCTGGGGGAGCGCTTCCCGGCCTCACACCGAGTTGGTATCGACCTCGCCCCCTCGATGCTTCAGCGCACGGCGGCCCGCACGCCCGGCTGGAAGCGCTGGCTCGGCTCGCGGGCGCCCACGTTGATTTGCGCCGATGCAGAACGGGTGCCGCTCGCAACGGGCTCGGTCGACCTGGCATTCTCGAACCTCATGCTGCAGTGGTGTGATCCCGATCGCGTCTTCAGTGAAGCGGCTCGCGTGTTGCGAAACGACGGCCTGATCCTCTTCTCCACTTTCGGCCCCGATACGCTTCGCGAGTTGCGCGCCGCTTTTCGCTCGGCCGACAACGGCGAGCACGTAACTCGCTTCATCGACATGCATGACCTTGGCGACGCCCTCGTCCACGCGGGCTTCGCCGACCCGGTGATGGAAATGGAGACGATCACGATGGAGTACGGCTCCGTTCGCGCGCTGGTCGATGACCTGCGCAGCCTCGGCGCCGTGAACGCCCGCCCCGACCGTCCGCGGGGGCTCATGGGACACCGACGCTGGCGGCAGATGGAGGCGGCCTATGAGCGCCTTCGTCGCGACGGCACGCTGCCCGCGACGTGGGAGATCGTCTACGGCCACGCCTGGAAGGTGCCGCCGAGAAAACTTGCTGACGGCCGGCAGGTGATCGGCTTCACGTCCCGCCCCCGGCCATGACACGCGGGATCTTCGTCACAGGCAGTGACACCGGCGTCGGCAAGACGTTCGTGTCGTGCGCGCTGATCTACGCGCTGCGCCAGCGCGGGCTGCGTGTGGCGCCCATGAAGCCTGTAGCCGCCGGTGCCATCGAGGTCGGCGGGAACTTCGTAAGCGAGGATACGGTCGCCCTGATCGACGCTTGCGACACGCCCAAGCCAGCCGCTGCACTCGTGAATCCGGTGCTGTTCCGGGAGCCGATGGCGCCGCACCTCGCGGCTGAGCGCGAAGAAAGGACGATCACACTTGAGCCGATCTGCGATGCCTTCGACAAGCTCGCCGCCGGCTCGGACGTGGTCGTCGTGGAAGGGGTGGGCGGATTCCTCGTTCCGCTCGGCCCCGCGCTGGACACGCGCGACCTGGCCGTCGCCTTGAGGCTGCCCGTCGTGCTCGTCGTGGGCCTCCGCCTGGGTTGCCTCAATCACGCGCTACTCACCGCCGAATCGATCAAGGCGGCAGGGCTCTTGCTCGCCGGCTGGGTCGCCAATGCCATCGATCCTTCAATGGCAGTGCCGGACGAAAACATCGCCGCTCTCCAGGCCCGGCTCTCGGCCCCGCTCCTGGGGCGGTTTCCATTCGGCCCCGGCGCAGACCCGCAGGCGCTTGCGGATCGGCTGCACCTCGCGCCGTTGCTCGGCTAGCGAGGACCGTCGCTCCCAGGGCGCACCAAACCGGTGCCCGCCCGATCCGCCGCCGAGGACGCCGTGGCCGAGCGTGGCTTGGTAGACTTTTAGGTGCATCACGCGAGGCTGCTGCAGGGAAGCTGGCCTGAGGATTCACCCGCTGATCGAGCAGCTCGCATGAAACCCCGCCGTCCCACCCCACTCCAGGAGCAAGCATGAAGAGCAGCAACAAGGAAACCGCCGTGGCCGTCGCTGGCGCCAAGCCCATGACCCGCGAGGATGTCACCGACCTCATCTACTCGGCCAAGGTCCAGAAGGGCATCAAGTGGGCCGACGTGGCGAAGAAGATCGGCCTGTCAAAGGAGTGGGTCACCGCCGCCTGCCTCGGGCAGATGACGCTCGAGAAGGCGCAGGCCGAAAAGATCGGCAAGATCTTCGGCCTGCCGGAAGCCGCCGTGAAGCTGCTGCAGGTCACGCCGTACAAGGGGTCGCTCCCCACCGCCGTGCCGACGGACCCGCTGATCTACCGCTGGTACGAGATGGTCAACGTCTACGGCACAACCATCAAGGAACTGATCCACGAGGAATTCGGCGACGGCATCATGAGCGCGATCGATTTTTCGATGGACATCCAGCGCGAACCCAACTCGAAGGGCGACCGCGTCCGCGTGATCCTCTCGGGCAAGTTCCTGCCCTACAAGGTCTACTGACCGACCTCGAAAGCCGCCGACCGGAGCGCGACGCCGTGGGCGCCACGGCGCTTCGCCTCCGCGAGGTCGGCGCGCCTGAGCCCGCCGATTGCATAGACCGGCATGGGCCGGTCGCGGGCGAGCGCCGCGAAGGCATCCCAGCCGATCGGCTCTGCGTCAGGGTGCGAGAGAGTGGGTTTCACGTGCCCCAGCAGCGCGTAGTCCGCCCCCAAAGCGGCCGCACGGTCGAGATCCTCGGCCGTGTGGCAGGAAGCGCCAACCAGCGGGACATCAGGGCGCGACGTGGCGGACCGCAGGGTGCGTGACGTGAGGTGAACGCCCGCCCCAGCGAAGCGGCCGCAATCGCTGTTGGCCACGACGGGGCACTGGGCTACCCCGGCGATGTCTTGCACCGAAGCGAGCAACGCGGCAATTTCAGCCTGCGCCATCGCTTTCTCGCGAATCTGAATCAACGCCCGCTCGCCGGCCACGAGGGTGGCTAGCCTCATCATCCAGGTCTGGGGTGACGACCGCACGTCGGAGATGACCATCACGGGTGGCAGCGCCAGCGCCGCGAGGACCGGCCCGTTGGCGGGGAGCATGGGTGTCACGTCGGGGCGCAGCGGATGCTGCCACGCGATCGCCTGGCCCTCGAGCGATTGCGGCTCGCCCTCCCACGCCGTGACGCGGAAGAAGTGCAGGCGAACCGTGGCATGCGTGTAGACGTACCTGCGCGTGATCCACGGCCACGCCTCGCGCGTCTCGATGCCCAACTCCTCCCGCAACTCGCGCACCAGCGCCTCGCGAGGGGACTCACCCGGCTCGATCTTGCCGCCGGGAAACTCCCAATAGCCGGGATAGGGCTTGCCCTCGGGGCGGCAAGCGAGCAGAAAGAGGCCGTCGGGCCGCTCGATCACCGCGGCCGCGACTTCCGTCACCTTCCTCATTTGCGCGTGCGGCTGGGGGCGGCGCGACCGACATAGTCGCGCGCGAACTGCCACGCCACACGGCCACTGCGGGCGCCACGCTCGAGCGACCACAGACGAGCGGCAGCCTCGAACCCGCTATCGACACGCCCGCCCAGCGCGTCGACCCAGTGCGCGGCGATGCGCAGGTACTGCTCCTGGTCGAAGGGGTAGAAGGACAACCACAGGCCGAAGCGCTCGGAAAGCGAGATCTTTTCCTCCGTAGCCTCGCCCGGGTGGATCTCCTCGCCCACGTGGCGCGTCTCGAGGTTTTCGGCCATGTACTCGGGCATCAGGTGGCGGCGGTTCGACGTCGCATAGATGAGCAGGTTGTCCGCGGAGCCGGCGATGGAGCCATCGAGCGCGACCTTCAGCGACTTGTAGCCGGGCTCGTCCGCTTCAAATGAAAGGTCGTCACAGAAGACCACGAAGCGCTCGCGCCGCCCCGCCACGCAGTCGACGATGTCGGGGAGATCCACCAGGTCCGACTTGTCGACCTCGATGAGCCGCAGCCCCTTGGGCGCGAATTCGCTCAATGCCGCCTTCACCAGCGAGCTCTTGCCCGTGCCCCGCGCGCCGGTGAGCAGGACGTTGTTCGCGGGCCCACCAGCGACGAAGCGCGCCGTGTTCTCGCGCAGCCGCCGCTTCTGCTCGTCGATGTCGTGCAGGTCGGCGAAGCGGATGCGATGCGGATGGCGAACGGGCTCGAGCAAACCTCGAGCGCTGCGGCGACGCCAGCGAAAGGCGGTGAACGCCCTGAAATCCGGCGCCGGCGCCTCGCCCGGCAGCATCTGCTCCAGGCGGTCGAGCAGGGGATCGAGGCGCTTCACCAATCGGTCGAGCGGGTCGCTCATGTCAGGTCGGCCACCAGCAGCCAGTAATGCGGCGTCTCCTCGACCCAGGCTTCGCGCGCATGAGGGCGCATGGCGTGGGCGAGTTCCGCGTGGGTCGGGAAGTTCTTGAGGATCTCGTGCGTCTCGCCGGACAGGAGCTTGCGCACCTGGTAGGTGTTGCCCGCGGCATCCCGACGCGAGATCGGCGTGGAGCTTCCGGCGACGAAACGATTGTCGAGTGCCACGAGGCGCGCGCCTTTGGCAAGGTGACGCGACATCACGCCGAGCCACCGCTCCAGGTCTGGCAGAGCCAGGTGGGACCACCAAAATCCGGCGAAGGCGCCATCAGCGCCGCGGCCTGCGGCTCCGGGCACATACGCATCCGCTCGCAAGAAGCGCACCCGGCTCGCCGGCAGGCGCTTGGCGCGCGCCACGTCGAGCACGGGTTCGTTGATGTCGGTAGCCGTGACGAAGCCTGCTTTCCGCGCGATCTCGCGCGTCCAGTACCCCGTGCCGCAGGCGGTTTCGAACACGCGCCGGCGAGAGAGCAACCGGGGAATTCGCTCTCGAAGCCATGCCAGCTCCGCCTGCCGCTCGGGCTTGTCGTAGATGCGCTCATACTCCGCGGCACGCCGGGCGTAGTACTTCTCGAGCTGAGGCGTGCGGCTGCGGGCCATGCGGAACTAGCTGCGGTAATCCGCGTTGATCTTCACGTAGTCGTAGGAGAAGTCGCAGGTCCACACGGTTGCGCTCTCCTCGCCCCGGCCCAGGCCCACCCGCACCGTGATCTCGGCGGGCGCCATCGCCGCCTTGCCCTGCTCCTCGCCATAGGCTGCGGCCCGGCCGCCCTTCTCCGCCACCAGTGTGCCGCCGAGGTGCAGCGTGACCTTCGCGGGGTCCAGGTCGTCGATGCCGGCGTTGCCGACCGCGCACAGGATGCGGCCGAGGTTCGGGTCCGAGGCAAAGAACGCCGTCTTCACCAGCGGCGAATGGGCGATGGCCTTGCCCACGCGCAGGCACTCTTCGCGGGTCTTGCCGCCCTCGACCTCGATGGTGATGAACTTGGTGGCGCCTTCACCGTCGCGGACGATAGCCTGCGACAGCACGTGGGCCACTTCCAGCATGCACTCGGCGAGGCGGGCGAACTCAGCCGTGCCTTCGCCCACGATCTTCGGGTTGCCCGCCTTGGCGGTGGCAATCAACACGAACGAGTCATTGGTCGACGTGTCGCCGTCAACCGTGACGGCGTTGAAGGACCGGTCCGCCACCCAGCGAGCCATGTGCTGAAGCGTATCGCGGCCGACCGCTGCGTCCGTCGCGAGGAAGCCCAGCATGGTCGCCATGTTCGGATGGATCATGCCGGCGCCCTTGGCGATGCCGGTGACGGTCACCGTGACGCCGTCGATGATCACCTGACGCGAACAGGCCTTGGGCACGGTGTCCGTGGTCATGATGGCGCTGGCGGCATCGGCCCAGGCATCGGCGCGCAACGCGGCAACGGCGGCCGGGATGCCTGCCGCCACCCGATCCACCGGCAGGTGCTCCATGATCACGCCGGTTGAAAACGGCAGGATCGAGCCGGCATCCACCCCCAGGGCTTCCGCCGCCGCGCTACAGCAGGCCTTGGCGTTGGCGATGCCCAGTTCGCCTGTGCCGGCGTTGGCGATGCCGGTGTTCACGACGATGGCCCGGATGGGGCGCTCATCGGCCAGCCGCTCGCGGCACACCGTCACCGGCGCCGCGCAGTAGCGGTTCCGGGTGAAAACGCCCGCCACCCGGCTGCCGGCGGCGATCTCCACGACCAGGAGGTCCTTGCGCCCCGCCTTGCGGATGCCGGCCTGGGTGATGCCAAGGCGAACGCCCGCCACAGGGCGGAGCGATGCGGGGTCCGGAGGGGAAAAATTCACGGCCATGGCGCGACATTATCGCTCAGCGGATTGGCGGCGCGGCGGGCCCTGCGCCTTTGCCCCGGTGGTGGCGTTCCGATACGATGCTCCGATGACTTTTCGGGTTCATTTCTGGGGCACCCGCGGCTCCATCCCTGTCGCTCTCACAGCCAGGCAGGTGCAAGACAAGGTTGCCGCGGCGCTCGTCGCGGCGGGCGGGCGCCGATTCGCGGGAGTGGACGAGGCACGCGCCTTTGCGCGACGCGAACTGCCCTTCCCGGTTGCAGCCTCGTTCGGCGGGCACAGCGCCTGCGTCGAGCTCGACGTGGGAACGCCGGAATGCTTCGTCTGCGACATGGGCAGCGGCGCGCGCCCCCTCGGAGAGAGCATGCTCGCCCGGGCCGGAGCGTCCCCCCTGGTGGTGAACGTCTTCATGTCGCACGTTCACTGGGACCACATCATGGGGTTTCCATTCTTCGGCCCCGCGTACCGGCCCGGCACGCTCATCCGCATTCACGGCTGCCACGACGTGCTCGAGCACGCATTCCGGCTGCAGCAGTCAGCGCCCTGCTTTCCGGTGGCGTTCGACCAACTGGCCGCGCGCGTCGAATTCGTCACCCTTCGCCCTGACGAGAAGGTCATGGTCTCCGGCGTGCACGTCACCGCGCACCGCCAGCGCCACTCGGGTGACTCCTACGGGTACCGATTCGAGCGCGACGGCAGGGCGGTGGTCTACTCGACGGATGCCGAGCACAAGCTTGGCCAACCCGGCGAACTGGACCAGGCGGCCGCTTTTTTTCGCGGGGCCGACCTCGTGATCTTCGACGCCATGTACGCGCTCGAGGATTCGATCAGCGTCAAGTCCGACTGGGGACACTCGAGCAACATCGCCGGTGTGGCGATCTGCCAGAAGGCGCAGGCGAAACACCTGGTGCTGTTTCACCATGAGCCCGCCAACGATGACGCGGTGCTTCACGCGCTGCTGCTGGAAACCCGTGAGCACGAGGCCCGGACCCGCACTGGGCCCGCGCTCGAGGTGAGCGCTGCGTACGACGGGCTCGAGATCGTCGTCTAGCGCAAGCCGGCGCCAGGCCAGTCAGTTCGCCGGCTCGATCGAGGTGACGGTGTAGGCCCCGCCCGGGGATTGGATGGCGGTGAACTTGACCTTGTCGCCCGCCTTCACCTTGTCCAGCAGCGCCTTGTCCTGCACCTGGAAGACCATGGTCATGGGCGGCATGTCGAGGCTCTTGATCGGTCCGTGCTTCAGCGTGATCTTGCCGGCGTCCTTGTCGATGCGGCGCACTTCCGCGTCAGCGAGCGAGGGCGCGCCCGCCTCCGCCTTGACAGGCGCGGTGCCGTGTTTGTGCTGGGCTGCCGCGGGCATGGCAACGCACGAGGCAACGGCGATGGCAGCGATCAGGGTCGGGAATGTCATGGCGCGTTCCTTGTCAGGTTCGTGTTCGGGTGGCTGGCGTTCCGGGCGCCCGTCAGGCGGGGCTCACGACGATACGCCCGATCATGCCGGCGTCGAAGTGGCCGGGCACCAGGCAGCCGAAGTGAAACTCGCCGGCCTTTGAAAAAGTCCAGGTGATGACGCCCGACTTGCCGGGCTCCACGTGCGCCATGTAGGGCTCGTCGTGTTCCATGTTCGGAAACTTCTTCATCAGCTCGCCGTGAGATTTCAATTCCGCCATCGTGCCGATGACCATCTCGTGCATGGCCTTGCCGTCGTTCTTCACGACGAAGCGCACCGTCTCACCTTGCTTCACTTTCAATACGTCCGCCGTGAAGCGCATCTTGTCGCTCATGCGGATCTCGATCGTGCGTGTGGCCTTTTTCGGGTCGCCTTCGCGGCCCCAAGGGTGTTCCTGCGCCGATATCGGCTTCGGCTTTGCCGGGCCGTGGCCTGCGGGGCCGTGCGCCAGGCCCGGCAGCGCGAGAAGGAGCCCCGCCGGAGCCAGCAGCAGTGCGGCAAGGCTTTTCACACGGAATTCAACGGTCATGGCCCAGGCTCCCCGTGCTGATGATGGCGCTCAGCGCCCGTGGCCGCCATGGCCACCGACGCCCGGCTTGCGAACTTTCAATTCCACCTCTCGCGCAGGCTTGGCCGCCCCCGGCGCAGGCGCCGCCGTTTCGGCCTGGAAGCGCGCCGGCTCCTTCAGCGCGCCCGCCCACTCGAACGCCTGCGTGCCGGGCGGCTGTTTGTACCAACCCGGGTCGGAATAGTCACCCGGCTTCTGGTCGCGGCGCACCTTCAGGGTCGTGAACATGCCGCCCATCTCGATCGGGCCGTAGGGCCCGGTACCGGTCATCATCGGAAGCGTGTTGTCCGGGAGCGGCATTTCCATCTCGCCCATGTCGGCCATGCCGCGCTCGCCCATCACCATGTAATCGGGGATGAGCGAGGTGATCTGCTTCACCACCTCGCGATGGTCGACGCCGATCATGGTCGGCACCCCGTGGCCCATGGGGTTCATCGTGTGGTGCGACTTGTGGCAGTGAAAAGCCCAGTCGCCTTCCTCATCCGCGAGAAACTCGATCTGGCGCATCTGGCCCACGGCGATATCGGTCGTGACTTCCATCCAGCGCGACCCCTTGGGCGTGGGGCCGCCATCCGTCCCGGTCACTTCGAACTCGTGCCCGTGCACGTGGATCGGGTGGTTCGTCATGGTGAGGTTCCCGATGCGGATGCGAACGCGGTCCTTGTGACGCACGTTGAGGGTGTCGATACCCGGAAAGGCGCGGCTGTTCCACGTCCACAGGTTGAAGTCGAGCATCGTGTTGATCTTCGGCGTGTAGCTGCCGGGGTCGATGTCGTAGGCGTTGAGCAGGAAGCAGAAATCCCGGTCGACCGTCTCGATGAGCGGGTGCTTGCCCTTTGGGTGCGTGACCCAGAAGCCCATCATGCCCATGGCCATCTGCGTCATCTCGTCCGCATGCGGGTGGTACATGAACGTGCCCGGGCGGCGCGCGAGGAATTCGTAAACGAACGTCTTGCCCACGGGAATCTGCTTCTGGTTCAAGCCCCCCACGCCATCCATGCCGTTGGGCAGGCGCTGGCCGTGCCAGTGGATGGTGGTGTGCTCGGGAAGGCGGTTGGTGACGAAGAGCCGCACCCGATCGCCCTCAACCACCTCGATGGTCGGCCCCGGGCTCTGGCCGTTGTAGCCCCACAGGTGCGCCTTCATGCCTGGAGCGATTTCGCGGATCACCGGCTCGGCGACGAGGTGGAACTCCTTCACGCCGTTGTTCATGCGCCACGGCAGCGTCCAGCCGTTCAGCGTGACCACCGCGTTGTAGGGGCGGCCGTTCGGCGGCGCGAGCGGTGGTTGCGTGGTGGCCTTGTCCATGCTGGGCGCTTCGGGAAGCGCGGCGAGCGCCACGCGGCTCACGGCCGTGGCGGCCACCGCTGCGCCGGCGATTCCCGCGCCGCGGAAAAAATCCCGTCTCGAGGTCATGTCGGCGCTCCTCCTCAGTGCCCGCCACCGGATTCCGGCGCCGCCTGAGCGGGCGCCGACATGGCCGCGGCGGCCGGCCGGCCGATCATCGCCATGCGCAGGTTCGCCTCCGCGAGCCAGTAATCGCGCAGGGCATCCACGTAGCCGGTGACGGAAAGAATTTGTGCGCGCGCATCGGCCAGCAGGTCGAAGACACCGATCAGCATGCCGTTGTAGCGAAGCAGGTTCTCCTCGGAAATCTTTTTGCGCAACGGCACGATCTCGTCTCGGTAGTGCCGCGCAATGTCATGGGCCATGCGGTAATGCCGGTAAGCCTCGCGCACCTCGGACCGCGCCTCGATCGCCACCTGGGCGGCGCGGTCGAGTGATTGGCGGTAGATCGACTCGGCCTTGGCTACGCGGGCCGTGCCCCAATCGAACAGGGGCAGCTCGAGCGAAATTTCGTAGCCGCGCACCCAGGGCTCGTCCCGGCCCTCCCGCTCGCGGCTCACGCCTACTTCGAGCACGTTGACGAAGCGCGTGGCGCGGGTGAGGCCAAGATTGGCCGCCACCGCCTCCGTGTCTGACACGGCGGCGCGAACGTCCAGACGCTGGGCGATGGCTTCGCGCTCGATGTCAGGCCGATCGGCGGCAGAAGCCGGTAAATCCGGCAGGCGGTCGGGCAGGGTGAAGTCGGCGCCCTTGCCCCATAGCCCCAGCAGGCGCGTGAGGTGCTCCCGCGAGGCATTGGCCGCCTGCTCGCCGCGCGCCACGGCCAGCGCCGCATCAGCGTAGAAGCCCTGCTCGCGCGCCCGCGCGAGCGCGTTGAAATTGCCGGCCTTGGCCATGCGAGCTGCGAGCTCGGCGCTCGCCTCGGCAGCCAGGCGAACACGCTGCAGGTACGCGACGGCCTCCCGCGCCGCCACCGCGGCAACCCACGCGCGGCGCGTCTCGGCGGCAAGCCGCAGGATCTCGAGCGTGGCGCGCTGCTGCGCGGATGCGAAGCGGCGTTTCTCCACTTCTGTTGCCAGCGGCATGAACGCCAGCGACAGCACGTTGAAGGACAGGGCCTGCTCGAACTTGTAATGGTGCTCGTCGGGCACGCGGTGGATGGCGAGGCGCGGGTTCGGCAGGCGGCCCGATTGCAGGAGGTCGGCGCCGACGATGCCCAGCTCCGCAAGGCTCGCCTGCAGGCCCCGGTTGGTGAGCAACGCCACCTGCACCGCCTCGTCGGCGGACAGCGGGCCCTTGGCGATCAACGCGCCCACGCGGGCCTGCAGCGCCTCACGCTCGGCATCGGTGCGAACCCAGGAAACCTCGGCCCCGACCCGCTCCTTCACCGACTCGCGCACCGGGGCAAAACCACCGTCCTCTGGCAACGTGGTGCAGCCCGCCAGCATTGCCAGCGCGAGCGCTGCGAGAAGGGCCGTCTTCCGCGAGACCGTCATCGGGGGCCCGGTGAAGCGGTGGGCGCCACAGGAGCGGGCGCCTTGGTACCCGGGGTTGCCGAGGCTTCGTGCGCCTCGCGCGCGTAGGCCTTCCAGCCCCCGATGCGCGCGACCTCGTCGTTCATCGCTCGCCACGGTCCCGGGGTGATGTCGCGGTGCGGCCGATAGCCCTCGAAAGGCGACCGGTAGGTCAGTCGGGGCGCGCCAGCCTCGGCACGCGCGGGCTCGCCGGACACCGGGGACGGCGCGGGAGCCCCGCCCGGCTGCGCGCGCGCTGCCTGGCTCACGGAGAGGATGGCGCCCAGCAGGAGCCAAGCTGCACGCTTCGATGTCATGTCACCTCCGGTGACACTCCGCCCGCGGGAGAGTTCCCGCCGGCAGAGGGGAACGCTCAGGCCAGCTTGCCGTGACAGGACTTGTACTTCTTCCCGGAGCCGCAGGGGCAGGGGTCGTTGCGGCCGATCTTGGAGCCGGCGCGCACGAAAGGCTGCACAGCCTCGTCAGACGGCGCGGCCGTGGCGCTCTCGCCTTCCACCGGCGCCTCCTCGGCAGCGGCCGAAGCGCTCTCGTGGACGTACTGAACGTTGCGAAGCGCCTGCGCCGCCGCTTCGGCCTGGCGCTCGGCTTCCTCCACCTGCTCCTGCGAGCGGATCTGCACATTCAGCAGGTGGCGGGTCACCTCGCGCTTGATCGAGTCGAGCATGTTGCTGAACAGCTCGAACGCCTCGCGCTTGTACTCCTGCTTAGGCTGGGCCTGCGCATAGCCCCGCAGGTGAATGCCCTGGCGAAGGTAGTCGAGCGCGGCAAGGTGCTCGCGCCAGTGGCTGTCGATCGACTGCAGCATCACGGCCCGCTCGTATTGATGCGCAACCGGCGGGTCTACCGGGGCAAACTTCGCACGGTAGGCGGCGCTCGCCAGCTCGGTCACCTTGTCGGCGATCTTCTCGGCATCCAGCGTGTCGTCCTGCTCCGCCCACGAGCGGGCTGGCGCCTCGAGCAGAAAATCGGCGGCGAGGCGCGACTCCAGGCCGGGGAGGTCCCACTGCTCCTCGACGCTTTCGGCCGGCACGAACTCGCGCACCACCGCGCCGAGCACGTCCGCCCGCATGCTATCCAGCGTGGCAGAAATGTCGGAAGCCTCGAGCAGGTCGTTGCGCTGGGAATAGATCACCTTGCGCTGGTCGCTTGCGACGTCGTCATACTCGAGCAGCTGCTTGCGGATGTCGAAATTGCGCGCCTCCACCTTGCGCTGGGCGTTCTCGATGGAGCGGGTGACCATCCTCGCCTCGATCGCCTCGCCTTCGGGGATCTTGAGCGAGCGCATCACGGCCTGCAGCTTTTCGCCGGCGAAGATCTTGAGCAGCGGGTCTTCGAACGAGAGGTAGAAACGGGACGAGCCCGGGTCGCCTTGCCGGGCTGCGCGGCCGCGCAGCTGATTGTCGATGCGGCGCGACTCGTGGCGCTCGGAGCCGATGATGTGCAGGCCGCCGGCCGCGACCACGGTGTCGTGGCGGATCTGCCACTGCGCTCGCACGTCGGCGATGCGGCGGTCCCGTTCGGCCGAGTCGAGGGAGGCATCCGCGCGGATTCGGTCGACCTCCGGCTCCGGGTTCCCCCCCAGGACGATGTCGGTTCCGCGGCCAGCCATGTTGGTGGCGATGGTGATCATGCCCGGGCGGCCCGCCTGCTCGACGATTTCCGCCTCGCGGGCATGCTGCTTGGCATTGAGCACCTGGTGCTCGAGGCGCTCACTCCTCAGCAGGTCCGAGATGAGCTCGGAGTTTTCGATCGAGGTGGTGCCGAGCAGCACCGGCTGCCCGCGCGCGTGGCAATCCTTCACGTCGCGAATGATCGCCTGGTGCTTCTCCTTCGCCGTGATGAACACCTGGTCGTTCGCGTCCTTGCGGATCATCGGCCGGTGAGTGGGGATGAGCACCGTCTCCAGGCTGTAGATGTG
>JAFMJY010000184.1 GCA_017853245.1 Burkholderiales bacterium
CCGATGTATCAGATCCCGGCAGCCGACCGCCTCGATGACGCCCAACCCGAGGCCCTGGCCCTGATTCCGTCGGGATACTGTCAGCAGAACACCGTTCTACCGTTGCGGATCGAAGATGGCGCGCTGGTGGTGGCCACGGCGAACCCCTTGGACCCCAATGTCACCGAGCGCACACGCTTCCTCGCCAATCGGCCGATCCAGTGGGTGCTCGCCGCGCCGCAAGCAATAGACGACGCGGCTTTCAGTGCCTACGCGCTGGAAGCCTCCCGCCAAGCCCAAGGGGAGCAAGCTCTGCAGGAGGCCGGCGGCACAACGACCGAAGACAACGCAGTGGTCAAGCTTGGCCGCGCCCTTCTCGCGCGCGCCATCGACCAGCGTGCCTCGGACCTGCATTTGCAGCCTTTCCTCGGCGCCTACGTTGCCCGCGTTCGGGTCGACGGAATTCTGCGTCGGCTGCACATGTTTCCCGAGGCGGTCGCTGTGAGCCTCATTCGCCACGTCAAGGCCCGAAGCGCCATGGACTCCACGAACACCATGGTCCCGCAGGATGGCCGCATGGCGATGGTTCATGACGGCCGCGAGTTCGATTTGCGAACCTCGGCAAAAGCAACTTGGACAGCCCCTACGCCACCTTGGCCTACGGGTTCGAAGCCGCGAAAGAAGGCTACCGTCCGGTGCTCAATGTCTGCGCCGTGGCGGATCCCTCCAAGCCCTTGGGCGTCAAAGTGGCCCGAGCTGCGCATGACACGATGCTGAAAAGCGGGATGGTCGAAAAAGACGCCGTTCTCACAGACAGCGTGGTGAGCTTCGCGCTGCGGCTTTCCGACGGCGACCAGGCGCTCTGCAAGACGGCGCCACCCTCGCCCACCACGGCGTGCGGCACGGGTCCCGCAACAGCCTCGGGGACTGGGCCTGCCAGCGGTGCGGGCCCGGGTCCGGCGGCCAACCCAGGCCCCTCTCCGGCCTTGGGCGCTCCCCCGGTGTCGGGAGGCGTCACGCCCGGCGGAGGCGCTGGAGGCGGCGCGAGCCCGCCCTCACCCGCCAACACAGCGAGCGGCTCTCCCCCTCAGCCGCCAGTCAATCACCGGGAACAGTGCGTCACCCAGTGCAGGCAGACGATTTGCTCGAACTGCAACAGCAAGGCGTACAGGACGTGCGTCGCCAATTGCCCGAATTGAATTAGCGCTGTCCCAATCGGCGAGGACCCTCAAAACACTCGATGCTCCCCGCCCGCGTTCTCGCCAGCCAGCCCGGCGCGGTCCAGCAACCGTCGCGTGGGCGCTTCCCCGAACCAGCGATACAGCAGCGGTGTGATCAGCGTGTCGAGCAGTGTCGAGCTCACCAGCCCCCCGAAAATCACGACTGCCACCGGATGAAGAATTTCCTTGCCGGGCGCATCGGCCGCAACCAAAAGCGGCACTAACGCCAATGCCGCGACAAGCGCCGTCATGAGCACCGGCGTCAGCCTTTCCAGAGAACCCCGCACGATCATGGGATCGCCGAACCGCTCCCCCTCCAATGCGCACAGGTTAATGTAATGGCTCACCTTGAGAATTCCGTTGCGCGCGGCGATGCCAGCAAGCGTCACGAAGCCCACCATCGTCGCAACGGACAGGGTCACACCTGCAATCCACATGGCCATGACACTACCCACGAGCGCCAAGGGGATGTTGGCCATGATGATGGCGCAAAGCACCCACGACCGATATCGGGAGTAGAGGACCAGAAACATCATCGCGAGTGAAATGCCGGACAACGCAAGAATGATCCGCGAAGACTCTTCCTGCGCCTGGAATTGGCCCTCCAGTGACGCCACGTAGCCCGGCGGAAGCGGAACTTGTGCAATCACTGCCCTGACGGCGGCCACGATCCGCCCAAGGTCTGATCCGTCCGTGTTTGCGAAGACGACGATGCGCCGTCGGCCGTTCTCCCGCCCGATCTGATTGGGGCCGTCGCCCTCCTCCACGGCGGCGAACGTGGCCACCGGCACACGCCCTGCCGGCGTGTCAACGAGCAAGCGCTCGAGGTCACGCGGCCCCCGGGCTTCATCGGGCAGCCGCAGCACCACGTCGAACCGCCGTGCGCCATCGGCGACTTGCGCCACGCGTGCCCCGGCCGTCAGGGCCTCCAGGTGCCGCACCGCCTCGCCGGGACTCAGCCCCAGCTGCGCGAGGCGCTGGTGATTCAGGCGAACATTGATTTGCGGCACAAGAACCTGGCGCTCCACCGTCAAGTCCACGAGCCCGGGAATCGCTGCGAGCCGGGCGCGCGCAGCCTCGGCAAGCCCACGCAAGGTGTCAATGTCATCTCCGTAGATCTTCACGGCGATCTGCGCCCGAACGCCGGACAGCAAATGATCCAGGCGATGCGAGATCGGCTGACCGATTGCGACGGTTGCGGGGAGCGTGGCGAGTTTCTCGCGAATGGCTGCCATGACAGCCTCGCGGCCGCGCCCGCCCCTTCGCAGGTCGACATCGATTTCCGCCGAGTGCACCCCTTCGGCGTGCTCGTCCAGTTCGGCTCGGCCCGTGCGGCGCCCGACCTGGGTGACCTCGGGCACTTCCCGGATGAGCGTCTCGGCCACGGCACCGATGCGATTGGCCTCGGCAAGGGATGTCCCGGGGTTCAGCAGCAGGGAGAGCACGAGCGTTCCTTCATTGAATGCAGGCAGGAACGCCCTGGGCAGCCACGGAACACTTGCTGCCGCGCCCGCGACCACCAGTGCCGTGGCCGCAAGGATCCGCCGGGTTCTCGGTATCGACCACACAAGCAGCCGGGCATCCCAGGCTTTCAGGTACCGCACGAGCGCGCTCTCCTGGTGCGCGAGCGCGTCCGACCCCGGCAGCAAATAGTGGCAGAGCACGGGTGTGACCGTCATCGACACCAACATCG
>JAFMJY010000185.1 GCA_017853245.1 Burkholderiales bacterium
ATCTTCATCAACCAGATCCGCATGAAGATCGGCGTCATGTTCGGCAACCCGGAGACCACGACGGGCGGCAACGCGCTCAAGTTCTACGCCTCGGTGCGCATGGATATCCGCCGCATCGGCTCGATCAAGAAGGGCGAGGAAGTGATCGGCAACGAAACGCGCGTGAAGGTGGTGAAAAACAAGGTGGCGCCCCCCTTCAAGGTCGCGGATTTCGACATCCTCTACAACGAGGGCATCTCTCGCCACGGGGAAATCATCGAGATGGGTGTCACGCACCGCATCATCGAAAAGAGCGGCGCGTGGTATGCCTACAAGGGCGAGAAGATCGGCCAGGGCAAGGACAACACGCGGGAATTCCTCAAGGAAAACCCGGAGATGGCCGCCGAGATCGAGGCGAGGATCCGCGAGGCCGTGGGCATCGCCGGCGGCATGCCGCTCGACCAGGCCGCGGCTGAAGAAGGCGACGGCGAGTAACTCGCCACACGCTGGCATGAGCGAGGCGCTTCGGGCCAAGGCCCTTCGGCTCCTCGCTCGCCGGGAGCATTCTCGCGCCGAGCTGCGCCGCAAGCTCGGCCCCCTTGCTGAAGAGGAGGGGGTCGACCTCGAAGGCCTCCTGGATGATTTCACCACCCGCGGCTGGCTTTCGGACGCGCGCTTCGTCGAGCAGACGGTGCGCGTCAAATCCCGCAAGTTCGGGCCCCTGAAGATCGCGCATCACCTGCGGGAGAAAGGCATCGACGAAGCGGGCATCGATGCAGCGCTCACTCAGGCTCGCGCGGGGCAGGAAGAGGCCCTTGCTTCCGCCTGGCGAGCGCGCTTCGGCCGCCCGCCCGAAACGCCCGAGGAAAAGGCAAAGCAGGTGCGGTTCCTGCAGGGCAGGGGCTTTGCCCTCGAGGCAGTGCTTCAGTTTCTGCGAAACGCGGCGCGAAGCTAGGCCGACGCCACGAGCAACGATTGCTCGAAGCCGATGTGCCCGAGTCGCCGAGACCAGTACAGCCGTATCGCTGCGTCGCGAAACCCCGCCTCGCGGCAATCCTCGATCAGCCGCCACCCGAAGTGGTAGTAGCACAGTACCCCACGGTCGGGGTGCACCGGGTCGCCATGGTATTCCGGTGGCGCGAGATGTTCGGCTTCGCCATTTGGCAGCAGCCGCGCCCGAACGTGATGGTCATGCACCCCAAGGCTCATCGGCGCGCTGAGCACCAGGTGGCCACCGGGTTTCAGCACACGGCGCATCTCGGCGAGGGCTTTGCGGAAATCGGGAATATGTTCCAGCACGTCGAATGACGCCACCAAGTCAAAGGTGCCATCGGAAAACGACAGTTGGGTCAGGTCCTCGTGCCGTATGCCATCGGGTCGCATGGTGCCAGGCTTGAGCCCGGGCCCCAGGTACTCGCTCGCGGCGAGCGTTGGGTAACGTGATCGCAGGATACGCACGAAAGGCGTCAGTTGCTCGGTGGCATAGAGGGCGCTGTTTGAAAGCGGCGCCAGCTGCCGGATCACGTCCACGCTGAGCCGCAACCGGTTGTTGAGCTGGCAGCCCGCGCAGGCCAGGCGCTCGCGCCAGTTCACCTTTCCGGGCGCGCTGTAGAGCCAATCAAACGAGAAAGTCGAATCTTTTTCGCATACCGCGCACCACCCTGGAAGGCCTGAGGACCCACCTTCCGGCAACGACGACTCAAGCGCCACATGCACTTGATGCCGCGCGGCGATGTGGGCGGCCGAGTCCGCGTACCAACCCTGAAACTCTGTAAGCGACCGCAGGGGAAGGCCTGCCGGGTCGAGGTCGATTGCCTTGTTCGTCAACGGTGTCAGCCTTTGGGAGGCGCCGGGCGGGCAGAAGCGCCCGCGGGCGTGCCTTGGTGCAGGGTCATCTGCGGGAAGGGAATCTCGATGCCGCGCTCGTCGAACGTGGCCTTTAGTCGCCGCAGGTATTCACGCCGCACGGGGTGCTGCTCCAGTGGCTCCACGCACATGCGGGCGCGGATGACGATGGCGGAATTGTCCCAGCGTTCCACGCCCGCCACTTCGAGGGGCGCGAGAATGCGCCTGGCGTAATCGGGGTCAGCCTGCAGGCCAGCGGCCACCTCCTGCATCACGCGCACCACCTCGTCCACCTTTTCACGGTAGCCCACGCCCACATCGACCACTGCGTAGGAAAAATCGCGGCTCATGCTGATGACCGAAGTGATCATGCCGTTAGGCACGAAGTGCACGTTGCCTTCGTAATCCCGCAACCGCACGTAGCGCAGGGTCACCTCTTCGACCAGGCCCTGGTGCTCACCGATCTTCACCACGTCGCCCTGGCGAATCTGGTTTTCCACCAAAATGAAAAAGCCGGTGAAGTAGTCCTTCACCAGGCTTTGTGCCCCGAAGCCCACGGCGATGCCCACCACACCCACGGCGCCGAGTATCGGCGCCACGGATACCCCAAGCTCGGCCAGCACCATGATGCCGGCCAACACCCACAGCGCCACCGAGACGGCGTAGCGCCCCACCTGCGCAAGCGTCCCGGCGCGCTTGGCCGATTCCCGGTCCGTCAGGCGCCCGGTGATCCGCCGTGCTGCCACCCGGATGCTGTGGTGCGCGAGCCTCACCATGATCCACGCAGCCAGCAGCACGCCCAACACCCGCACGGTGGTAACAGGAGCGGTGCCCAAGCCTTGCCAGAAGGCAACGAGAGAGTTGATCCAGTCGGCCTGCATGATGCGCGTGCCCCGGCCTGTGCAGGGGGTGCTGTTGGCGACCCCTAAAGGATACGCGCGGGCTGTCCCCGGCCGGTATTGCCACGCCTGTTTGGTATGCTCGCGAGCTTCGCCTGACGTCCCTGCGCGCACCATGAAAACCAGCGAAATTCGCCGTAAATTCATTGACTTCTTCGCCTCCCA
>JAFMJY010000201.1 GCA_017853245.1 Burkholderiales bacterium
CGTACCGGCCGGGGCGTAGTGCCCCGGCCCAAATGCCAATTAAGGGCTACGCCGCGCATAGCCGTAAATGCTGAATCGCAACCTTCCGCGGCGCTGAGCTGCACTAAATACCACGCGTCATCATCGATGTTGTTATTGTGCAGCGGCGTAAACCACGGACCCGTTACCGGTTCGTCGCTAGCGCGTTGAGTTGGGTCATTCGTGTCCGTCACGGGCGGCCTCTTGACGGTCAGCGTCAGCGGCGTGCCGTCAAAACAGACAGATACGGGCAGTTGCGTACCGGCCGGGAACTCGATTACCACGTCGTTAAGCACGCGTCCATCTTCCAGCCTCAACCCGCCGATGTACACGGCGCGGCAATCGCCCGGCTCGAATTCGTTGCTGGGCGTCGGTGGCTGTGATGCGCCGAATGTCGTGGACATCTGGTGGCGTCCTCTCAATCCACAATCGCCGGCTCTGCCAGCATGACCAAATCCGCCACATCGACACCGGTTAAGCACTCGGCATCGGTGATCTCGCACAGGTCGAGGTCGCCTTTCAGTCCCGTCGCGTCTCCCTTGATGCCCGACGCGCAGCCCCGCAGGCCCGACACGTCGCCCCGCAGGCCCGATACGTCGCCCAGCAGGCCCGATACTTCGCCCCGCAGGCCCGATACGTCGCCCCGCAGGCCCGACGCGTCGCCCGTAATGCCTGACGCGTCGCCCGTAATGCCCGACACGTCGCCCCGCAGGCGATCATGCGGGCCTTCCCGGCGCTTGCCGTAGACAAAATGCCAGATGCCTGTCCGCGTGGTTTTAATAAGTGCGCGTTTCATTGGGGGCCTCTATTGCATCGGAGGAGGCAGCATCTTGGCCTCCTGGACGCGCTCAATCAGCGGGCGCCCGTCGCTGGTCAACATGTGCGGCATGAACACCGCCTCGAATGACATCATTCCGCATTCCACGGCGACCACCTGCCCTTTGACCCAATCCCGCAGGATCGAGTTTACGGCAATCAATCCCTGACGCAGTGCGCGCTGTTCATGGTCGTGGCGGGTTCCTCGGGTGCGAGAGCCGTAGGGGCGAGCTTTAAGATACATGGCGGCCCAGCCCTTGGCGCTCGCCCGTAACTGCACGGCCCGCCCGCGATGGCGGAATGCCAGCAGCACTTCATGTTTCGCGAAGTCGTCCATGAAGCCGACCTATTCACAGCCCATGCGGCGAAGGAGAGACGTGATCTCATCCCGCGCTTTCGCACCGCTGGTCGCGTTTTCGTATGGGACTGCGGCGGTCACGGCGGCTATCCCTTGGATGTGGGAACGATGCTCTCGACGATGACGACGGACGGCTGGTACATATCGATGTAGCCAGTCCAGTCAGCACCCGTCATACGTTTCTCACTCTGAGAGGACGCGGCGTCCGCATAGCGCACAGGCACGCCAACGGCCCTCAACGCGATTTCAATCTCCCCCGCGATTGCGCTTTTCCCGCATCCGACGGGGCCGCTCACTGTCACCGTAATCTCGCTCATCTGCGGGCCTCCGTTTGTGTCTGTTGCTACTGATGAGCGGACATTCGCCGCGCCTTGGCCTTCATGGTGCGGGTCGGCTGCCAGTAGGCGCGCCCCTTGATCTCGACGTAGTAGCGGATGCTCACGGCGGCCATGGTCCGGTCTGCTCCAGCCTCGCCAGCACGGCCTCGCGCCGTGCCGCGGCCGGAGACTGTAGCCCGAACTCGCGATCTAGCCAGAGGTGGAGGGCGTGGCGATCCCGCTTGCCGAGGATCGGGTGACGCCTGGGCATGCCGCGCTGCTCGAGTTCCTCGTGCCGGCGCGACAGCTCGGCCGACGACATGCCGAGCAGGTGGGCGACCTCGGCCTCGGTCAGCAGGCGCGGCGGCTCGACCTCGTGCAGGCGGACGCGGCGAGTCATGCTGCGACCTCCTCCCCCATGACGGCCCTCTTGACGGCCGCCGCGACGGCCCGACCCATAGCGAGCGGCACGCCGTTGCCTACTGCCCTGATCTTGCCGCTGACGGTTAGTGGCGATCCGTCGAGAAAATCTGGCGGCAGCCCTTGCAGGCGCAGGTGGTTCTTGAGGTCGCTCGCTTGCTTGTAGCCGCGCCGCGCGGGCGCGCCGCGGTCCTTGCGCTTGCCACTGCCTCCGATGGCGACCGGCCGATCGCGCATGCCGCCGGCCGCCAGAGCCGCCACGTCGGGATCAGGCCTGTGCAGCGCGAGCGTCTCGATCCAGAACCGCTCCTCTCCGAACCGCTGGCGCGTGCCGAACGTGAACCGGCGCTGGCGGCTGGTCTCTCCGCCGACCCACACGTCGCGGATCATCTCGGACCGCATCGACCAATCGCCGTCTGGCAGCGGCAGCGGCGCATCCGGCACGTTCTCCATCAGGAACCATGCCGGCTCCGCCTCGTTGATCACCCGCTCGAACTCGGGGATCAGGTTCGGCGCCGTCTGGTAGCCGTTGGCCTCGACAATGTGGCGCAGCCGCGAGAACGCCTGGCACGGTGGGCCGCCGATCACGCCATCGAACCGGCGGGCCGGAGGGTAAAACTTGTGGATGTCGCCGCCCCATAGCAGATCAGGCCCGCGCACGACGCAGAATCCCGCCTCCTCGAACGCCATGTCGAGCATGCCGATGCCGGGGAACAGCGAGAGCACGAGCTGCGCCATCACGTCAGATCCCCTCGCGCGCGGCGGCCCCAGAGGCGGTCGCCAGCGCCGGCGGCATCGCCCTGTCGAGGCGCTCGATCTCGGCCACGAGTAGCGCGGCGGCTCGCACCAGGTCGCGACGCCGGCGTCGCGGCTTCCACCATTCCAACGACCATGGCCACAGTTTCCGTGTCCATACGATGGACACGCCATCGATCAAT
>JAFMJY010000009.1 GCA_017853245.1 Burkholderiales bacterium
ACTCGGGGTCGAAGAGCTTGCGGTAGTCGTAGCGCCCCTCGGACTCGATCACCTGAAGCGTGCGCGGGTCGAGCACCCAGAGGCGCGTGTAGAAAAACGGCGCGATGAACGTGCTCGATCGAGACTGCTTGCCATCAGGCGTCACCGTCTGCTCATCCACGGACGACGAAAAGTCCCCGCCCAGCAGGCTCGACTCGCCGGCGCGCGGGCCCTCGAGCGGCTGAACATAGATGCCGATGCCGTGCAGCTTCGAGCCCATGCCCTGGCGCTCAGGGGCGACGTAAGCCGGCGTGACGGCGATGATGCGATGCCACTTCTCGCGCCCCGGAAAGCTCTCGAGCGCCTTGGCAAGCTTGCCGATCGCCACCCGCTCGCGATCGGAGGCGGCGATGCCGCGCATCTCCTGGGCGTTGAGCTTGATGAACACGCGCTCGCTGCCCGGCTCGCTCTCGCCAACGGCCCGATCGAGCCCGCGCAACACAGCCGCGTTGAGCTCATCACCTTTCAGCGTAATGGTGGTGCGGCGATAGGGCTCGAGGTTCGAGCCCACCTGCGGGCGCTGCCGCACGACGGTGAGCTGGTCGCCCACTGCCGAGATGAGGGCGATCACCTTCTTGGGCCCGCCTTCGGGCGCGGTGGCCCGCGCGGGCGGCATGGCAAACAAGCCCACCGCGAGGGACAGCACCGACAGGGCAGAGGCAACGCTCACTGGGTCACCTTCCCGAGCAGCAGGTATTCCATCAGCGCTTTCTGCGCGTGCAGTCGATTCTCTGCCTCGTCCCAAACCACGCTTTGCGGGCCCTCGAGAACGTCCTCCGAGACTTCCTCGCCGCGGTGGGCGGGCAGGCAGTGCATGAAGAGGGCATCGGGGCGCGCGACGGCCATCATGTCGGCATCCACCGTGAAGGCCGAGAACGCATCCTTGCGCGCCTCGGTCTCGTCCTCCCAGCCCATGCTGGTCCAGACGTCGGTGGTGACGACATCGGCGCCGCGCGCGGCCTGCATCGGATCCGTGAACATCTCGAGGTGTCCCTTGCCCGCGCGGGCGGCGCGGGCAGGCTCGAGCTCGTAGCCGGCAGGGCTGGCCACATGCAGGCGAAAGTCGAGCAGCTCCGCCGCCTGCAGCCAGGTGTTGCACATGTTGTTGCTGTCCCCGATCCACGCGACCGTCTTGCCGCGAATGGGGCCCCGGTGCTCCACGTGGGTGTAGATATCCGCGAGCACCTGGCACGGGTGGTACTCGTTGGTGAGGCCGTTGATCACGGGCACGCGCGAGTGCGCGGCAAAGCGCTCGATGATCGTCTGCTCGAAGGTGCGGATCATCACGATGTCGACCATGCGAGAAACCACGCGCGAGACATCCTCGATTGGCTCACCGCGGCCCAGCTGCGTATCCCCGGTATTGAGCACGATGGAGGCGCCACCCAGCTGGAACATGCCCGCCTCGAACGACACGCGGGTGCGCGTGGAGCTCTTCTCGAACACCATGGCGAGCATGCGGTCCACCAGCGGCTGGTAGGGCTCGTACTTCTTGAAGCGCTCCTTGATGACGCGGGTGCGCTCGAAGAGGTGGGCAAACTCCTCCGCGGTGAAATCCGTGAGCTGGAGGAAATGCTTCATTGCGCTAGGCGGCCACCGGCTGGGCGAGGAGCGCCTTCACCAGCGGCGCCAGGCGCGCCACCAGCTCCTTCGACTCCGCGTCCGAATAGATGAGCGGCGGCAGCAGGCGAATCACCTTGTCGGCGGTGACGTTGATCACCAGGCCCGCCTCCAGCGCGCGAGCCACGATTTCGCCGCAGGGCCGGTCGAGCTCCACGCCAATCATGAGGCCCATGCCGCGGATCTCCTTGACGCCGGCCACGCCCGCGAGCGCCTCGGCCAGACCCGCGCGGATGAGGTCACCCTGGCGCTTGGCGTTGGCAAGGATGCCGTCCTTCTCGATCACCTCGAGCGTGGTGAGCGCGGCCACACTGACGAGCGGGCCGCCCCCGAACGTCGTGCCGTGGTTGCCCGGCTTGAACACTTGCGCGGCGACGCCGCGAGCGAGACAGGCGCCGATGGGCACACCCGAACCCAGGCCCTTGGCAAGCGCCATCACATCCGGGACGATGCCCGACCACTGGTGCGCGAACCACTTGCCCGTGCGGGCGATGCCGCTTTGCACCTCATCGATCATCAGGAGCCAGCCGCGGCGATCGCAGATCTCGCGCAGGCTCCTGAGGTACTGGGCATCGGCCACATGAATGCCGCCCTCTCCCTGAAGCACTTCCAGCAGCACCGCGACCACGGAACCGTGCGACTCGAGCCGCTCGATGGCGGCGAGGTCGTTGTAGGGCACGCGCAGGAAGCCGCCCATCAGCGGCTCAAAGCCCGCCTGCGCCTTGCGCGAGCCGGTGGCCGAGAGGGTGGCGAGCGTGCGGCCGTGCCACGCCTTCTCCATCACGATGATGGCCGGGTTCTCGATGCCACGGTGGTGCCCGTGCAGGCGCGCGATCTTGATGGCGCACTCGTTCGCCTCGGCGCCCGAGTTGCAGAAGAAGGCGTTGTCCATGGCTGCAAGCGCGCACACGCGCTCGGCGAGTCGCTCCTGTTCCGCCACGCGGAACAGGTTGGAGGTGTGAATGAGACGAGCCGCCTGCCCGGCAATGGCCTTCACCAGCACCGGGTGCCCGTGGCCCAGGCCGCTCACCGCGATGCCGGCCAGCGCGTCCAGGTAGCGTCGGCCCTCGGTATCCCAAAGCCAGGCGCCCTCGCCGCGCGCGAACGCGATCGGTTGCGGGGCATAGGTCTTCATCACGTGGGACGCGCTCATGCTGGCCTCCAGAAATGAACACGGCGGCCTCGAGCCGCCGTGTGGGTGGGGTTGCCGGGGATTATCGGCATTCACCCCAGGGGTCGCAATGCCGGGCGATCGCCCGGGGCGACCGCCAAAGAGGGTTCAGGTACGGCCGGTGAGGGCCTTGGCCTGCTTGGCCAGCCGGCTCTTGTGGCGAGCGGCCTTGTTCTTGTGAATGATCTTCTTGTCGGCGATGCGGTCGATCGTCGACATGTTCTCGGCGAGCGCTGCCTGGGCCGCCTTGCCATCGCCGGCGGTGAGCGCCGTCTTCACCTTCTTGATGGCCGTGCGCAGTTCCGTGCGAAGCCCCATGTTGGCGCCGCGCGTCTTGGTCGATTGGCGGGCCCGCTTCGCCGCCTGCTTGGTGTTGGCCATGGAAGGTCCTGAATTCGTTGGGAAAAGTAAGCCTGATAGTATAGCGCGCTCATCCCGCCAAGACAAAGCAGGGGCGGTGCCCCGCCCCCGGCGCCCTCGCCCATGAACCTGCTGAAGGCCGCCGCGTCGGTGAGCGCCATGACGCTCCTGTCGCGGCTCACCGGCTTCGCCCGGGACGTGATCCTCGCGTTCGGCTTCGGCGCCGGGGCGGCCATGGACGCCTTCGTGGTGGCCTTCCGCATCCCCAACCTGCTGCGCCGGCTGTTCGCGGAGGGGGCTTTTTCGCAGGCTTTCGTCCCCGTCCTGGGGGAGTACCGGGAAACGCGCGGCGACGAGGCAACGCGCGCGCTGGCGGGCCGGGTGCTGGGCGTCCTGTCGGTGGCGCTGCTCATCGCCACGGCCCTGGGCGTCGTGGCGGCGCCAGCCATCGTCTATTTGAGCGCCGCGGGGTTCGCCTCTGACGCCGAGAAATTCGGCCTCACGGTGGCGATGCTTCGCATCTGCTTTCCCTACATTCTCTTCATCTCGCTGGTGAGCTTCGCCGCAGGCATCCTGCACACGTGGGGGCACTTCAAGTCGCCTGCCTTCACACCGGTACTGCTGAACCTCGCCTTCATCGGCTGCGCGCTGTGGCTGGCGCCGCGCCTCGAGGAGCCGATCCTCGCGCTCGCCTGGGCAGTGTTCATCGGCGGCGTGCTGCAGCTTGCGTTCCAGATTCCCTTCCTGCGGGAAGTCGGCATGCTGGTTCGCCCGCGCTGGGAGCCGCGCGACGACGGCGTGCGCCGAATCCTCAAGCTCATGGGGCTCGCGGCGCTGGGCGTGTCGGTCGCGCAGATCAGCCTGCTCATCAACACGCACATCGCCTCGTGGCTCCAGGACGGCTCGGTGTCCTGGCTCTACTACGCGGATCGGCTGATGGAGTTCCCCTCCGCCTTGCTGGGGGTGGCCATCGGCACCGTGCTCCTGCCCTCGCTCATCAAGCGGCACCAGGGCAACGACGCGGCGGGCTATTCCCGGCTCCTCGACTGGGGCCTGCGGCTCACGCTGCTGCTGTCGGCCCCCGCCGCCCTCGGGCTCGCGATGCTGGGCGTGCCGCTCATCGCCACGCTCTTCGGGCACGGCGCCTTCGGCCGCGAAGACGTGCTGATGACCCGGCTCGCGCTCGCCGCCTATGCGTTGGGCCTTACGGGAATTATTCTCGTGAAAGTTCTCGCGCCAGGCTTCTACGCGCGGCAGAACATCCGTACGCCGGTGAAGGTGGCGCTCGCCACACTCGCCGTGACGCAGGCCGCGAACGTGGCGCTGGTGCCGTGGCTCGGGCACGCCGGCCTTGCGGCAGCGATCTCGCTCGGCGCCTGCTTCAACGCCGGGTGGCTGTGGGTGCTCATGAAGCGAACGGGCGGCTGGGTGCCGGAGCCGGGCTGGAGCGTGTTTCTGGGAAAGCTGGTAACGGCCCTCGTCGTGATGGGAGCCGCCCTGTGGCTTGCGATGGGCCTGGAGGAAGCCTGGTTCGCGATGAGCATCACCGAGCGGGGCATCCGCCTCGTGTTGCTCGTTGGCGGCGCCGCTGCGCTCTACTTCGCCGCGCTCTGGGCGCTGGGCCTGCGCCTTCGCGACTTCATGCGCCACGCATGAGTCTCAAGGTCATTCGCGACCCGCAAGCCGGCGCGCCCGAGACAGTGCTCGCCATCGGGGCGTTCGATGGCATCCATCGCGGGCACCGAGCGCTCTTCGCGCGCGTGGTCGAGCAAGCGCGCGTTGAGGGCCGCGTGCCGGCTGTGCTCACCTTTGAGCCCCTCCCGCGCGAGCATCTCTTTCCGGCAAGCGCGCCGCCGCGACTCTCCTCGGTTGGCGCCCGCCTCGCCGCGTTTGCGGAATCCGGCATCGAGATCGCATTCCTGTGCCGTTTCAATGCGGCCTTCGCGGGCCTCACCCCGGCGGCATTTGCCGAACGGCTGCGCCTCCTGCACGGCGCACGCCACGTGTGGGTCGGCGAGGATTTCCGCTTCGGCGCACGGCGGGCGGGAGACGTGGCCTTCCTGCGAGACGAAGGCCGGCGGCTCGGCTTCACCGTCAATACCCTGTCGACCGTGGACGATGGCGACGGCCGCATCTCGAGCACGCGCGTGCGCGCCGCCCTCTCGGCGGGCGACATGGCGCAGGCTGCAAAGCTGCTCGGGCACCCCTACGCCATGTGTGGCCGCGTGGTGCACGGCGCCAAGCTTGGCCGCACGCTGGGATTTCCCACCGCCAACCTGGCGCTGCCCCGCGGGCGCCCGCCGATGACGGGAATCTATGCGGTAAGATGCTCGGGCGCATCGACTCGCGGACTCGAGGGAGTGGCGAGCCTGGGATACAAGCCCGCGGTGGGCCATACCGGCCCCGCGACGCTCGAAGCGTTTCTCTTCGATTTCTCGGGCGACCTCTACGGGCGTCGCCTCACCATCGAGTTCCTGAAGAAGCTGCGCGAGGAGGAAAACTTTCCCTCGCTGGATGCGCTCGTCGCGCAAATGCAGCGCGATTGCGACGCGGCGCGGGACCACTTCCGCTCACAGGCACCCTGATGGCTGATACCAACCAGACCGACTACCGCAAGACGCTGAACCTCCCCGACACGCCCTTCCCCATGCGTGGCGACCTCGCCAAGCGCGAGCCGGGCTGGATCAAGTCGTGGCAGGAAGCAGGGCTCTACGCGCGCCTTCGCACGGCCTGCAAGGGCCGGCCGCTCTTCGTGCTGCACGACGGGCCACCGTATGCCAATGGCGACATTCACATCGGTCACGCGGTGAACAAGGTGCTGAAGGACATCGTCGTGAAATCGAAGACGATGGCCGGGTTCGATGCGCCCTACACACCGGGCTGGGATTGCCACGGCCTACCGATCGAACACCAGATCGAGAAGAAGCACGGCCGGAACCTGGAGAGCAACCAGGCGCGCTCGCTCTGCCGCGCCTACGCTGCCGAGCAGATCGAGCGGCAGAAGGCCGACTTTCAGCGCCTCGGTGTGTTGGGGGATTGGGACAATCCCTACCGTACGATGGCGCCGCAGACGGAAGCCGATGAAATCCGCGCGCTCGGCCGCATCTGGCAACGCGGGCTGCTCTACCGGGGCCTGAAGCCCGTCAACTGGTGCATCGATTGCGGCTCGGCGCTCGCGGAAGCTGAGGTCGAGTACGAAGACAAGACCTCGCTCGCCATCGACGTGGGGTTCGCCGCGGTTGACCCTGCAGCCGCGGCGAAGGCGTTCGGGCTTGCATCACCCGCCCAGGCCATCGCGGTGGCGTGGACCACGACGCCGTGGACGCTGCCCGGAAACCGGGCGCTCTGCGCGCATCCCGAATTCGTCTACGAGCTGGTCGACACCGAGCGGGGCGTGCTGCTGCTCGCGGCTGAACTGCGCGAGGCGTGCCTCAAGCGCTATGGGGTGACGGCGCGCGCCGTGCTGGGCCGAGCGACGGGCGCCAAGCTCGAAGGGTTGCGTTTCCGCCACCCGTTCGAAGCGCGCGATGTGCCAGTGATCCTGGGCGGTCACGTGACGACGGAGGCCGGCACGGGCCTCGTGCACACCGCGCCCGCGCATGGGGTCGATGACTTCATCGTTGGAGCCAAGTACCAGCTCGCCGTCGATCAGCCTGTCGATGACCGCGGCCAGTTCAAGTCCACGGTGCCGCATTTTGCGGGGCTCGGCGTGCGCGAGGCCGAGAAGCCAATCGTGGAAGCGCTCACTGCAAACGGCGCCCTCCTCAAGAGCGAGCCCTTCCGGCACAGCTACCCGCACTGCTGGCGGCACAAGACGCCGATCATCTTCCGCGCCACGACGCAGTGGTTCATCGGCATGGATCGAAAGCCCGAAGGCGGCACCGAAACGCTGCGCGAGGCGGCGCTGAAGGCCATCGCCGCCACCGCGTTCTATCCCGCCTGGGGCCGCTCGCGCATCGAGGCGATGATCACCGGGCGCCCGGATTGGACGCTCTCCCGCCAGCGCAACTGGGGCGTACCGATTCCGCTATTCCTGCACCGCGAAACGGAAGAGCTGCACCCGGACACGGAGCGCCTGCTCGAGGAAGCCGCCCAGCGCGTCGAGAAGGGTGGCATCGAGGCGTGGTTCGCCGCTTCATGCGCGGATTTCGGCGTCGACGAGACGGCCTACCGCAAGCTCACGGACACGGTCGACGTGTGGTTCGATTCCGGCACCACGCACTTCTCGGTGCTGCGCGGACTCCAGGAGCAAAAGTGGCCGGCGGACATGTACCTCGAGGGCTCGGACCAGCACCGCGGCTGGTTCCAGTCGAGCCTGCTCACCAGCTGCGCCATGGACGGGCGCGCACCCTACGAATCGCTCCTCACCCACGGCTTCGTGGTGGATGGCCAGGGCCGCAAGATGTCCAAGTCCCTGGGCAACGTGATCGCGCCGCAAAAGGTGTCGGACACGCTGGGCGCCGAGATCATCCGGATGTGGGTCGCCTCGACGGATTACTCCGGCGAGCTGTCGCTCTCGGACGAGATCCTGAAGCGTGTTGTTGAAAGTTATCGCCGCATCCGCAACACGCTGCGCTTTCTGCTAGCCAACACGGCGGATTTTGACGCGTCGAAGGATTTGCTGCCGCCGGCGCAGTGGCTGGAGATCGACCGCTACGCGCTGGCCATGACTCGTGAGATGGCGGCTGCGTGCGAAGCTGATTACGCGCGCTTCGAGTTCCACCTGGTCGCGCAGCGCCTGCAGACGTTCTGCTCTGAGGAGCTGGGCGGCTTTTACCTGGATATCCTCAAGGACCGGCTCTACACCACCAGCCGCGCAGCGCTCGCGCGGCGCTCAGCCCAATCGGCCCTGCACCACATCAGCCAGTGCCTGCTGCGCTTGATGGCGCCGGTCCTCTCGTTCACGGCCGAGGAGGCCTGGGCAGTGCTCAACCCCGGGAAGAACGACAGCATCTTCTTCCACACGTGGAGGGATGTGCTGCCAGCCCAGGACGACGAGGCTGCCCTCACCGCCAAGTGGCGCCGCCTGCGCGAGATCCGCGCCGCCGTGCAAAAGCCCATGGAGGAGCTGCGCCAGGCGGGCGGCATCGGGTCGTCGCTGCAGGCCGCCGTGGAGATTGTCGCCCCCGAGGGTGATCGGGCGCTGCTCGAGAGCCTGGGTGATGAGGTTCGATTCCTGCTCATCTCGTCCACCGTCACGGTCACGGGCGGCGAGGCGCTGGCCGCGCGCGTGACGGCAAGCGCCCATGCCAAATGCGACCGCTGCTGGCACTACACGGCCGACGTGGGCATCGATAGACGGCACCCCACCCTCTGCGGCCGCTGCGTATCCAACGTCGAAGGCCCTGGGGAGACGCGGCGCCATGCCTGAGGCCGCGCCTCCGCGCTGGTGGCGGTGGCTAGCACTGTCCGCCGCGGTCTGCGCGCTCGACCTTGCGACCAAGGCCTGGGTGAGCGCTGCATTTCGCCTCGGCGAGACGCGCGAAGTCACGCCGTTCTTCAACCTGGTGCTGTGGCACAACCCGGGTGCCGCGTTCAGCTTTCTCGCCGACGCCGGCGGCTGGCAGCGCTGGTTCTTCATCGGGGTGACGTTTCTCGTCGTCGGCATGCTGCTGGGAATGCTGCGCAAACAGCCTGGCAATGGGCGCCTGGGGCTCGCCGTGGGGTGGGTGATCGGGGGCGCGCTCGGCAACCTGTGGGACCGCGTCACGCTTGGCTATGTCGTGGACTTCATCCAGCTGCACGCTGCCGGCTACTATTGGCCCGCATTCAACGTCGCCGATTCCGCCATCACCATAGGCATCATGCTGATCCTGTGGGACGGATTCCGGCCCCGGCCCGACGGCGCACCCGCCCCAAACCCCTGAGGCTTTCACGATGACCCTGATGCCGGAAGCTGAAGTGCTGCTCGCCCAGCCGCGTGGCTTTTGCGCGGGCGTGGATCGGGCTATCGCCGTCGTCGAGCGCGCGCTGTCGCTGCATGGCGCGCCGATCTACGTTCGCCACGAGATCGTTCACAACAAGCACGTGGTGGAGGACCTGCGCGCCAAGGGCGCGGTTTTCGTGGAAGAGCTCTCGGAAGTGCCGGCTGGCGGCACGGTAATCTTTTCTGCGCACGGCGTTTCGCTGCAGGTGCGAGAGGAAGCCGAGTCGAGGGGCCTTCGGGTCTTCGATGCCACATGCCCGCTGGTGACAAAAGTTCACATCGAGGTTTCGCGCATGCGCGAGCAGGGCCGCGAGGTGGTGATGATCGGCCATCGCGGCCACCCCGAGGCCGAGGGGACCATGGGCCAATCCGGCAGCGGCATGTACCTCGTGGAAACCGAGGCCGACGTGGCGCAACTGTCGGTGCGTGACCCCGCCAACCTCGCCTACGTGACGCAGACAACGCTTTCGATGGACGACGCCGCGCGAATCGTGTCCGCACTCAAGGCGCGCTTTCCGTCGATCCTCGGGCCCAAGAAAGACGACATCTGCTACGCAACCCAGAATCGCCAGGATGCTGTGAAGGTGATGGCACCACGTTGCGACGTGGTGATCGTCGTGGGCTCGACAAACAGCTCGAACTCCAATCGGCTGCGGGAAGTTGCCGAAAACCTGGGCAAGCGCGCCTACTTGGTGGATTGCGCCGCCCAACTGCGGCCGGAATGGCTTCAGGGCGCGAAGACGGTCGGCGTGACGGCCGGCGCTTCAGCGCCCGAGGTGCTGGTCCAGGAAGTCGTCTCGGCGCTCAAAATACTGGGCGCGGCACGGGTGCGGGAGTTGGACGGCATCACGGAGAACGTCACCTTTCCGCTGCCGAAGACGCTGGGCAAGACTGCCTAGCGGCTCAGGCCCCACGACCTCACGCGCACGCCCCGCTGGCTTGCCGGGTTAGCACGCTTGCGGTGCCGCTCGGTCCAACAAAGACGCACTTCTGGACCTGGCCTGCAGGCTCGCTGCGCCAGACGATGAAGTAGGCGGGAGTCACTCCCACGCCGATGGCCTCCAGTGGGAGCTGGCTGTCCGCCAGGCAATCGCTGTCGGTGGGCACGCGCACACGGCAAATCTGCCAACCGGGCAAGAGCGCGGGCTCCTGTCGCAGGACCTTGGCGTCCCCGCCGGTCACGGCCACCACGACCCAACCATTCCTCCACTCGCCGGGCGACGCACAACTCGCCCCGGCGCAGACAGACACTCTCGCGTTTCGCAGAATCGCCTCGCTGCGGGCCAGCTGAATGCTCGCGGCGAGGTTGCTCGCGATGGAGGATGCGCGCGTGCTGACGGCGATGTGGTCGAAGGACGGGACGGCAATGGCTGCGAGGATCCCCAGGATGGCGATCACCACCAGGGCCTCGAGCAGCGTGAAACCCCTCCCGGCGCGGCGGGCAGGCACGAGCCTCGTCGTGAAAATGGGCTGCTCGTCGCGCACGGGCGGCTACTTCTGGATGAACCAGTACTTCCGGGCTTTGGGCCTCGACAGAATCCTGAGCATCTTCGGCGGCGACCCCTCGAGCGCCGAGGCGCCAGACCCGCCGATCAGGAACGGCACCACCTGCCCGGAGTCGAGCTTTACCTTGCCCGCCACGGGCGAAGGCGGCAGGCCTCCCGAGACGAGCCGCTCGGACCGGGCGCCCTGTTCGTTCACGGCGCCGACGGCTTCCTGGTAGCCCACGTTGTAGACACGCGCCTCCCCGAGGGAAGTAGAGCACATTCCCGGAGCGGGATCGGTTGCGCGGTGCGTGCTGAACGTGGTCACGCCGAATACCGTAATTGCCGACGTGACGACTTGCTCACCCTGGCCATTGGCGTTGAGGCGGAGCGCCCAGCCCTTGTCACTCGGGCCCAGCGTCACCGCGCCGCTTGACGGCACGGGCTTCAGCGACTCGAGGCAGACCCAGGCGTTACCGCCGCACTTGGCCCGCTCGGCGTCGAGCCAAGTCGACGAGGTGGGGTTGTCCTTCACCATGAAAAAGTAGTTCTGGGCGGCAAACGCATTGGCAAAGGCCGTGAGCGGCTTTTCGCGGTCTCCCGAGCCCAGCAGCAGCGAGTACGTGCCATCGTCGTTGGCGACAATATCCGGCGCAAAATGAAACTTCCTGCCTGGGCCGAGGCTCGCGATGCGGGTGATCGTCCAGTCCGCCGGCGCAGTCGAGCCAAATTTCACGTTGGCGTTGGCGCCCGACAGCCGGTAGACGTTTCCGCCGAGGTCGACGGTGTAAGCCCACAGCACCTCCCCGGTGTCGAGATCCCTCACCACGAACACATCGGCGACGATCGACCGCGCCGCAGCCCCTCCGGGCAACGAAAACTTCTTCAGCAGGGCGCCCGTGACGGCGTCGACGAGGAAGATGGCCCGGCCCTTCGCGGTGGACGAACACGCGGTCGTCGCCGAGTCGATGTCCTCGCACGGGTCGTAGCCCCCGCCCATGGCGATCACCGGATTCGCGTGGCCGGGCACTTCCATGATCGCCGGAGACGCCCACGTCTGCCCGAGGTCCTCGAAGCCACTGGTGCAGCCGGCGTCGCTGGCAGCCGAGCCGGCATCGAGATTGATGGGGCACCCAAGGCGCCACAGCAGGGTCGGCTGCGCCATGGTGTCATTGGCGATGCCGCTCACGTCGAAGGCATAGATGACACGCCCACCCCGGCGGGCCGTCGCGTACAGGCGGGTGGTTGCCGCTCCACCTGCAACCGCCTTGCGCCAAGCGGTGATGGGGCCATCCAGCCCGTAGGGCTTGGGCGTCCCGAGGGTCGAGCCGTAGAACTTCACCCGATCGCTGTTCTGGGTTCGGGCGTTGTCCCGAAGCCGTCGCAGGCTGGGGTAGAACTCCTGTGGCAGGAAGGCCCAGAGCTCGGCTCCCGCGTCCTTGCCCCCGAACGCCGTGGCCCGGTTGCCGTTCACCGCCTTGAGCAGCCCGTCATTGGCGCCGTAAAACACGACGACCCGCGGACTGGCGTCCGTTCCGAAGTTGATCGCCACCGGCCGTGAATGCACCACGTCGCCATGGAGTGAGGGCCGGGCTGCGTTGGGGTTGAGGCCACGGTCCTCGTCATCCACATCCTGGCCAGTTGTCCAATTCACCAGCGAAGTCCGTTCGGCATCGCTCGAGACACCCAGCTGCGCGTTCGTAAACAGCGCCGGCGAAAGCTCGGAGAGCGACGCGCAAGCCAGGGAGGAGCAGGCCCGGATCGATCGGGAGAAGGGATTTCGGCGCTGGACATAGGCCTGCCCGCCTTTTTCAACCCACTGCCCATCTGGAAAGTTCGACACCTCGTCACCCGCGACGGACAGGCAGTCGCCGGTGGGCTTGAAGGCAAAGTAGCTGTCGACCGCCGACGGCGTCCAGAAGCTGCGCGCGCAGTCCGTGATGAAGCCCGTGCTTGAGCTGATGGCGGGCGAGTCGGCGGCATCGACGAGCCGGAGGGAGTCCGGGTCGTTCGGGTTGGCCAGGCCCAGCTTGTACTGCTTGAGGTTCCCGGCCCAGCGGGGCTGGGCATCACCATCGGGCCGGAACATTCCGATGAACACCTGGTTCAGGTAAGTGCCCTGGGTGTTGACGCTCACCGGCAAGCTGACCGAGGCGAACACGGAGTTGTCGGCGCGAATCTCGCTGATGATGCCGCCGAGGGCGGTGGCGAGCTCGCTGTAGTTGGTCGTGGAGAAATACTTTCCGCCGCCCACCGCCGCCATGTTGGCGAGCAATGCGGGGTAATCGGGCTTGCAGGCCAGGCGATTGATCAGCCCGACCGTGTAGGTCACGATCTTGGGACCGCTGACGCCGGCGTACATAAACCGGGACCACTCGTCAGCGTAGAAGCCGCCCCTTTCGTGCTGGCTGGCGTTGTCCGACAGCGTGGCGCTGAGCGGGGTTTCCTGGGATCCGCTGACCTGCACGCAGGCCGTCGGGTACGTACCTGTGATGCGAGACAGGAAACCTGCCGGCGCGCCGGGAACTTCGGCCAAGGCCTGCTCCAGGGCAATCCGTGGGTTGACCATGCCCGTGTCACCGGGCGTGCCCGAGTTGTTGAACGCGTTGCCGATGAAAACGATGTAGTTGCTTGCACATCCGACGACAGGCTTGATCGCCGCGTAGTTTCGGCCGGACAGGCCGGCCTTGCCCGCGTAATAAGCCCAGGCTTCCTGCGTCGCCGCGCCGGTTGCCTTGCCGGTAGCCTTGATGTAACCGTTGCCGGCGCCGCCGCTTGTTCGCCAGGACCTGATCCACGCCAGCATCGACGCCTTGTTGGCGGTGGTCATTGGCGTGAGCGGGACCATCAGGCAGCCGCCGTTTGCGCCGCCGCAGTTGGCGTTGTTGATGTCGCGGATGAGGGTCGCGTTGTAAGCCATCAGCCCGATGTTCATGATCGCCGAGCCATCGGCCTTGACGGGCAGCGAGCGAATCACGTTGTGCAACGCGCACTGCTCGATGCCGCCCGCCGTTCCGCTCAGGCTGGGCGCCGAGGCATCTCCCTCATAAGAACAGGCAGCTGCGGACGCCTCGAAATTGGCGGCGTTGTCGAGGATGATGAGGAGGTTGGGCAGGTCTCCCGTCCCGGGCGTTCCGCCCAGGAAGAGGTCGATGTCCTCGGCCAAAGCTGCCCGGGGGAGCGAGACGGCGGCCAGCATCAGCGCCAGCAGGAATGACTTAAATTTCATGGGTGGGCTCCCAGGGTCAGGCATCGCAGGCGGCTTTCTTCACCGCGTCACGCAGGTGGATGAGGATGCCGGAGTACATCACCAGGGAAGCCTCGGTTCGGGAGTCCGTCACGGCGGCGCGGACGTCCCACGTGGTGTCCCAGGTTCCCTCGTCCGACATGTCCTTGGGCAGGGAGAGGCTGCTTTTGGGCGCTGCCACGTCCAGCTTGGCGCTCACGCACTCCATGCTCACTGCAACCGAGTAGTCGCTGGACCCGTCCCGGTCGATGTCGATGGCGTGGGTGGTCTGGCCCTTGAGCGCGCTGGCGGCGACCCCGGATTGCGTCAGGCCGATCCGCTCCTCCACTGCCGCATTGGCAGCGGCGATCGCCTGCTCGCGAAACTGCATGTTGCCGACAACCCGCAGGTTGGTCGTACTGAGCGTGAAAGCCGTAATCAGCATCAGGGTGATCAGCACGAGCATCATCAGGCCCACGAACAGCGTGGCGCCTGACTGACGGCCCAGCGCACCTCGGCGCTTCACGATGGCGTCTCCCGACGGCCCGCAACGTTGACCAGGCGGACGGTTGCCGAAAAGACATGCCGCTTGTACTCGGGGTCCAGCGTCCGGCTGGCACAGGCGACATCGACGCTCGCCGTGCTGCACACGGACGGCGCGCTCCCCAGCTGGTAGGTCTTCAGGTCGCGGTGGCCTGGCGTTCGCTCGCGGGCCCGCGCGAGCACGTAGATGCGGGCGACCGTAGCGTTCACGAGTTGGCCCGGGGCACAACCTGCCCCGCAACGGGCCCATTCGCCGTCGGGGACGCCATCGCCCCGGTTCACGGCGATGGTCTTGCCATCGGGGTCCTGCCACAGCACGGCGGCCGAGTAGTCCACTGGCGCGCCGGTTTCACTGAGCGAGTCGATTCCCAGCTCGACGCGAATCGCCTCCACGCCCTCGACCAGGGCGTCCGGCGCTTGGTTACCCAGCACGCCGCCCTTCAAGCCGAAGGGGGAACGCACCAGTGTCGGGACGCCATCCGCGGGCGACACCGAGTAGCTGCGGACGTAGTACACGTTCGACACGAGCCTGCGCTTCTCCGCAACCGTCGCACAGTCCTTGGCCCGCAAGGTGAGCGCGCCCGTCGCCAGCGTGTAGGCGGCAGGATCCGAAGCGCATCGCGAAGCCTGAAAGTACATCTCGCCAGCCGCGTCGGCGGCACAGTTGCCCTCGCCGGGCTTGCAGGTTTCCGCATGCCTCACCACCAGCACGTCGGAATCCGCTCGGGCATTCAGCACAGGCCCAGCGGCCGGGCCGCACTCGGCCGGCACGGTCCCGTAAGCCTGCACCGCGATCCCAACCAGGTTTTTTTGCTGTCCCGCCCATGTCGTTTCGTCGTAGGTGAGGCACGCCGGGAGCACGGCGTCCGGCGTCTGTGCGGGGTCGGGAGCCGACTTGAGGGTGAGGTCGTCGAATGCGGGCACATGTGTTCCCCAGAAGCCCGCGTGGATGAGGTCGTTTTCCAGCACCTGGATCGCGAAGCGCCCGCTCTCGATCATCGAGCTCGCCCGAGCCATCTCGCGGCTGGTTCGGCTCGTGTCGACGAAGAGCGCGACAAGAGACGAGAGCAAAACGAGGCCGAGCGCGATGGAGACCATGAGCTCCACCAGGCTGAAGCCGTGCGAGCGGGTCCGCGCGAGCGCGTCGGTATCGCCTGTTCTCACCGCAACCCCGCTATCCGCACGATGGTGGTCACGAACCGGCGGCAGCGATCCCCGGTGCACTCCGAGCCGGCGCCGTCGTAGAGCCCGGCGGCACACGTTACGTTGGCCGGTGGTGGCGTGACGGGCCGCATCCCTTGCCAGGTGACGGTGATCAGGTACTCGCGGTTCGCTGCCCCGGCGGCCGACAGCCGCTCGATGCACCCGCGACCGCCAAGCATGGCGCCCACCCGACTGTTGCCCAGCGCCTCGCTGGCGCCTTGCAGTCCCTCGCACCACTCACGGGCGTCCCGCTCATAGCGCTCGGCTCCGGCGCCGCAGACGGCGCCGGCACCCGTTGGCCAGGCGACCTCGGTCACATAAGACTCGGACTGCGGGCGATTGGTGGCCAGGCGGCTCGCCATGTCCTTCAGCAGCAGCATCGCCTGCGAGCGCTGGTAGGCCTCGATTTCCGACGTCTGCAGCCGCGCCTGAAGCGCCACCAGTGCGAGTAAGCCGAGCAACAAGATGACGATGGTGACGAGAACCTCGATCATCGTGACGCCCGACTGGCGCCCGGGGCCCCGATTCACTGCGGGCGCTACCACTTGTCCGCCGGGGTTCGGTTGCCGGCACTGTCGAGCTTGAGGTTGCCCAGCCGCGCGGCATGGGGCCCGACGGCGGTGAACTCAATCTCGAAGCGCGGCGGCGGGCCGTCGGACACGGCGATGAGGTAGGTGTAGTCACGGCTCACGTCCGACGGCAGCGCGTACCCGGACGCCTCCAGCGAGTCCTTGCTGGCGAACGTGCGGTTGGCGAGAAAGAACTGCTGCTGCCGGTTCGCGATGTCCATCATCGCCGCCTGGGCGGCGGACCGCCTGGCGCGCGCCACTTGGTCGACGTAACTCGGGTAGGCGATCGTCGCCAGCAGGGCCACGACCACCACCACGATCATCAGCTCGATCAGCGTGAAGCCGCGCGAGCGCGACATCGCACCCCCTCCCTTGGCCACCTCGCCAGAACCGCCGATTCTAGGGGCGGATCCCCGGCGCCACCGGGGGCCGCCGGATAGCCGCCCCCTCAGCCCCGACAGGCGGGGGTGCCGCGTCCCGCGGCAAGGGGGCTGCCCGGCGGAACGGCAACTCGGGAGGGCTCGGCCGGGGAGGGCTATAATGCGCGGCTCGCGTGCTGTTGTAGCTCAGTTGGTAGAGCAACTGATTCGTAATCAGTAGGTCGGTGGTTCGAATCCACTCAACAGCACCACTCCTCCCCGCCAGCCGAACCCCCGCCCTACCTGAGGAAAAGCCGGTACGCGGGGTTGGCCGTCTCCTCGGTGTGCTCGTACCCCAGTTCCCGCAGGAACCGGGCCAGCGCGCCCCGCTCCGCGGCAGGCACCTGCAGGCCCACCAGCACGCGGCCCACATCGGCGCCGTGGTTGCGGTAATGGAAGAGGGAAATGTTCCAGCCTGAGCCCATGCGCTCGAGGAAATTCATCAGCGCGCCGGGACGCTCGGGAAACTCGAACCGGAAGATGCGCTCGTCGGCCCGCGTCGGGGCATGGCCGCCCACCAGATGCCGCACGTGCAGCTTGGCCATTTCATTCTCGGACAGGTCGGTGGCCTTGAAGCCGGCGCGCCGCAGCTGGGCGACCAGGCGGGCCGTTTCTGGCCGGCCACTCACCGTGAGGCCGATAAAAACGTGCGCCTCCTTCGGGTCTGCGATCCGATAGTTGAACTCCGTCACGTTGCGCCGGCCGAGCTTCGCGCACAGCGACCGAAAGCTGCCGGGCTTTTCGGGGATGGTCACGGCCAACACCGCCTCGCGATGCTCACCCAGCTCGGCGCGCTCGGCGACGAAGCGCAGCCGGTCGAAGTTCATGTTGGCACCGCACGCGACCGCCACCACCGTCCGCCCCCTCTGCCGACGCCTGCCGAGCCATCGCTTTGCGCCGGCCACCGCAAGCGCACCCGAAGGCTCGACGATGGTGCGCGTATCCTCGAAGACGTCCTTGATCGCCGCGCAGATTTCGTCCGTGTCGACCAGCACCATCTCGTCGATCAGCTCGCGGGCGAGGCGAAACGTCTCACGCCCCACCTGCCGAACGGCTACGCCATCGGCGAAGAGGTTCACGTGCTTGAGCGTCACGCGGCGGCCTGCTTCGAGCGAAGCGGCCATCGCCGCCGCATCCACTGGCTCCACGCCGATGATCTTCGTGGTCGGCGACAAACGCTTCACGTAGGACGCGATGCCCGCGATCAGGCCACCGCCGCCCACCGGCACGAACACGGCATCGATGGGGTGCTGATGCTGGCGAAGGATTTCCATGCCGATGGTGCCCTGGCCTGCGATCACCAGCGGGTCGTCGTAGGGGTGCACGAAGGTCATGCGCCGCTTGCGGGCGAGCGCCTCCGCGTGCCGGGCAGCCTCGTGATACGTGTCCCCCTGCAACACGACCTTGGCGCCCCGAGCGGTCACTGCCGCCACCTTGATGCGCGGCGTGGTCACCGGCATCACGATGGTGGCCTTGGCCCCCAGGCGCTGGGCGCCAAGAGCCACCCCTTGCGCATGGTTGCCGGCGCTCGCGCAAATGACACCGCGCGCGAGCTCTGCCGCCGAGAGGTGCGCCATCTTGTTGTAGGCACCACGCAGCTTGAAGGAAAAAACGGGCTGCTTGTCTTCGCGCTTGAGTAGCACCTGGCTTCCCAATCGTCGGGAGAGCGCGGCTGCGGGCTCGAGCGGGCTTTCGATCGCCACGTCGTAGACGCGCGCAGAAAGAATGAGGCGAAGATAGTCGGGAGTCATGGCATGGGCTCGCAGCGCACGCGCCCGCAGGCAGTCAGCGCCCGCGGTCGAGGCGGCGAATGCCCGAGGAGGAGGCGAGCAGCAGGTGATCAGCCGGGCGACGCGCGAAGACGCCGTTGGTGACGATGCCGGGCACCTGGTTGAGTTCCGTCTCAAGCGCTACCGGGTCGACAATCTTCAGGCCGTGCACGTCCAAGATCACGTGCCCGTTGTCGTTGCCGGCCCCCTCGCGCAGCACCGGGCGTCCACCCAGGCGCACGATTTCGCGCGCAACGAAGCTGCGCGCCATCGGGATCACCTCCACCGGGAGCGGAAAATTCCCCAGCACCGGCACGAGCTTCGACGCATCCGCAATGCACACGAACTTGCGGCTCGCCTGGGCCACGACCTTCTCGCGGGTGAGCGCACCGCCGCCGCCCTTGATCATGGCGAGGTGTTCGGTGACTTCATCTGCGCCATCGATGTAGAGGTCGCAGGCGCCAGCGGCGTTCAAGTCCTGCACAGGCAGGCTCAGGTCCCGCAGGCGTTTGGCCGTGGCCTCGCTGCTCGGCACCGCAGCTCTGAGGCGCACTTTCGCCGCCGCCAGGAGGTCGATGAAGTGATTGACCGTGGAGCCCGTGCCCACGCCCAGGACCATGTCGTCTTCTACAAACGCGAGCGCCGCCTGGGCGGCGGCTTTCTTCAGCTCGTCCTGGGTGGGCATGGCGCGATCGGTGGCGGAGGATCAGGCCTTGGGCACGTAGCCCTGCGCCTGGTCCGCGCCCTCGCCGAAGAAGTGGCGGCGCATCTGCTCTTCGAGATACTTGCGCGCTCGCGCGTCGGAGAGGTTCAGCCGGTTCTCGTTCACCAGCATCTTCTGGTGCTCGAGCCAGGCCTTCCACGCTTCCTTGGAAACGCCCTCCCAGAGCATCTTGCCGAGCTCACCGGGATAGGGCGGGAAATCGAGGCCCTCGGCCTCGCGCTTGAGTTTGATGCACTGGACCGTTCTCGCCATGGCTACAGCTCCTTCACGAAGATCTTCGAGCGACGCTCGACATTGTAGTGGGAGCGCCGCGCCTCGGGCAGGCGAGCAATGTCGGCCTCGACGAAGCCGCGCTCGATGAACCAGTGGGTGGCGCGCGTGGAGAGCACGAAGAGCGACTTCATGCCCAAGGAACGCGCGCGAGCCTCCGCGAAGGCGAGCAGGCGCTCCCCCCGGCCGCCATCGCGGTAGAACGGGTTCACCGCCAGGCAGGCGAGCTCGGCGCTCTTCTCCGCGGTGTACGGGTAGAGCGCGGCACACCCCAGGATGTTCTGGCCATTGTCGATCACGAAGAAGTGGCCGATGTCGCTCTCCAGGCGCTGCCGGTCGCGGCGCACGAGGATGCCCTGCTGCTCAAGAGGCTCGATGATCTGCACGATGCCGGGAAGGTCATCGGCGGTCGCTGCTCGGATGCTCTCCTGCGACTCGGGCACCACCATGGTGCCGATGCCGTGGTGGGTGAAGAGCTCGATCAAGAGCGCCCCATCCACGTGGCGGCTGATGACGTGTGCGCGTTTCACCCCGGAGGCACAGGCGCGAGCGGCGCACGGCAGGTAGATCCGCACGTCCTCCGGCAGGTTGCCGTTGGCGGCGATCAGGTCGTCGGCCTGCTTGACCGTGAGCTCCGACAGGAGCCGGCCCTTGGGGTCCAGCGCCCCCGCCGTGTCGCCCAGAAAGATGAGCTTGTCGGCGCGCAGGGCGATGGCCGTGCTGGTGGCCACATCCTCAAGCGTGCAGTTGAACACCTCGCCCGTGGGCGAAAACCCGACCGGCGAGATCAGCACCACCTCATGGTCGTCCAGGCGCCGGCGAATGCCGTCCGCATCGATCTTGCGAACTTCGCCGGTGTGGCCAAAATCCACGCCATCGACCACACCCACGGGCTTGGCGGTGACGAAGTTGCCCGAAGAAACCCGGATGTCCGCGCCCCACATGGGACTGTTGGCGAGCTCCATCGAGAGCAGCGCCTCCACCTCCACCCGCACGATGCCGTTCGCCTCCTTCACGCAGGCCAGCGCTCGCGCGTCCGTCACGCGGCGGTTGGCGACATAGCGCGGCTCAACGCCGTGCTGGCGCATCTGCTCCTCGATCTGCGGGCGTGCGCCATGCACGAGCACCACCCGCACATCGAGGCTCACCAGCACGTTGATGTCGTGCGTGAGCTGCGTGAAGCCGCCGTCGGCGAGCACCTCGCCCCCGAAGGCGATGACGAAGGTGGCTCCGCCCCACTGGTGGATGTACGGCGTGGCGGACCGAAACCATTTCACGAAGGCTTCGGTCTTGAGGGTGGGCGATCGGGCCATGGATGCGAGCGGAAGTTTACCGGCGGAAGTCGCCCCAGAGCGACTGAATGGCTGCAAGGGCCGCAAGCGGCGCCGTTTCCGTGCGCAGCACCCGGGGCCCGAGCGAGAGCGGCTGGAAGCCCACGTGGGTCGCGACATCGATTTCGCGCTCGGAAAGCCCGCCCTCGGGCCCGACCAGCAACTCGACATCGCCCTGTGGCGCCGATTGCGCAACCAGCGCTTCCTCGGCGTCGGGCAAGAGAACCCACCGGCGGGCCGCGGATGGGGCCGAGGCCCAATCCCGGAGCCCCAACGTCGGGCGCACCTCGGGAATGCGCGTGCGGCCGCTCTGCTCGCACGCGGCGATCACCACGCGCTGCCAATGGGCTTGCCGCTTCGCGGCGCGCTCACCGGACAGGCGAACGACACTGCGCTCGCAGACCACCGGCTGCACCCACGCGACCCCCAGCTCTGTGGCTTTTTGCAGGATCCAGTCCATCTTGTCGGCTTCCGGCAACCCCTGAATGAGGCCTACTGCGGATCCGGGCGCCGGCTCGTCGGGCCGGAAAACGCCCACCTTCACGTCGACCCGCTCGCGATCCATGCGCTGGATCACGGCGGCGTACTCGCCGCCGGTTCCATCGAAAACCACCAGCGCGTCGCCGGCGCGAAGGCGCAGCGCCTTGCCGACGTGTTGGGCGGCGGCGGCGTCGAGCGAAAACTGGGCGCCCGGTCCCAGGCGCTGCTCGCAGAAGATTCTCGGGGTGGTCATGGGTAAAGGCTGGCCGTCGGCCCTGGCGCCGCCGCGCGGGTCAGGCAAGCAATGCCCTGACGTAGTTGGGCTGGGCGAAAATCGCGCGGTGCATCTCGCCGTTATAGAACTGCAGGTCGCGAAGCCCCCGCGCGGCAATACGACGATCGGCCTCTTCCACCGTCAGGGAGCGCGGGTCCAGGCTATCCGAGGCGCAGGCGAATCCCCACCACGCGCCGTACAGGGGAATGTGAACGAAATAGGGCGCCACAACCCTGAACACGGCACGCAGGTTGTCGATCGTCGCCTTGACGCGCTGCGGATGGAAGAAGGGCGACCCCACGTGCAGGACGAGCGCCGCGCCATCGGCCATGGCCCGCTTCGCAAGAGCGAACGTGTCGCGGGAATAAAGCGCAACCGATGGGCCCACGGGGTCCGTGAGGTCCATGGCGATCAGGTCGTAGCGGACGCTGGTCTCCCGCAGGTAGGCGAGTCCATCGCCCACGGTCACCGCCATGCGCGCGTCGTCGAAGGCGCCGCGGTGCACGCGGGAGAAGTGCGCCTTGGAGATGGCGATTACGTCGGGATCGAGCTCTGCCATGTGCACGCGCTCGATCGTGGGGTGCTTGAGGAGCTCCTCGGCCGAGCCGCCATCGCCACCGCCAATCACGAGAGCGCGAGCCGGGTTCGGGTGCGCGACTGCCGCCGGATGCACGAGCGGCTCATGGTAGAGAAACTCGTCGCGCTCGGAGGTCATGTTGAAGCCGTCGAGCCGAAAGATGCGGCCGAGCTCGGGCGTGTCGAAGACTTCCAGCAGCTGGAAGGGCGTCTGCCGTCGCTCCACGAGCGTGGCGTCGAAGTAAACGCCGCTTGCGTCGGTAAGCTTCTCGTGGATCTTGTCGGCCATGGGCTGGCGCGCCGACGGGTTCGCGTGGCGCGAGACGATGACGGTGGGGCGGGGCGCTACTTGACCGCGGCGAGTCGCTGTTTCTTCTGCTGCAGCGCCGGCTGGTCGCGCCCGCGCCAGACCCGCTCAACCATGGCTTCCGTGGGCTCGAAGGCTGCGGCAAGGCGGGCATAAAGGGCTTCAGCCTTGGCGCTGTTGTCGCAGGTGACGTTACAAACGTAGACGTCGAGGGTGGCGCCGTCTCGCTCAGGCCAGGTGTGGACCGCCAGGTGCGACTCGGCGAACACCACCGCGCCCGTGGCACCGCCGATCTGGGTGCTGTCGATACCGTCGAACTGATAGAAGTGGTCGCCCAGCACGGTGAGGCCCACGTCGCGGCAGGCGCTCACGCAAATTTCACGCAGGTTCGTGGAGGAGGCGAGGATGTCCCGGTTACGGCAGCCGTACAGGTCGGCGATGATGTGCAGTCCCTTCACTCCCTGATACCCCCTTGTCGACTACGGCACCGGCTGCATGAGCCGCCACCGCGGGGCCGGGCGCCGGCGCGCTACGAAGCGCGACGACACCCCGGGTGCCGGGGTGGCGATGAAGACCCAACCTGCGAGGTTCGGCTCAAGCAGCAGTGCTACTGGTTACGAGACGAGCGAATTATAGCGGGGCTGCCCCGCGACCACTACCCCTTTTGCGGCAAGAGCCCCGACCGGGCCCGCTTTCGGGCACGCAACTGGCAGCGCCGAGCCGTCTCGCCGATAATCCGCGGGCCCTCTTCCCACGCCTTCGCCGCTCCTCCTCCCATGTCGAACACCGCCCGCCCACAGGATCTCGCCAACGCCATCCGCGCCCTTGCCATGGACGCCGTCCAGAAAGCGAACTCCGGGCATCCCGGCATGCCGATGGGCATGGCCGAGATCGCCGAGGTCCTCTGGCGCCGCTTCCTGCGCCACAACCCGGCGAACCCCGCCTGGCCCGACCGCGACCGGTTCGTGCTCTCGAACGGCCACGGGTCGATGCTTCAGTACGCGCTGTTGCACCTCACCGGATACGCGCTATCGATGGAAGACATCAAGGCATTCCGGCAGCTGCACTCGCGCACGCCCGGCCACCCGGAGGTGGGGATGACCCCGGGGGTGGAAACCACCACCGGGCCGCTGGGCCAGGGCCTCGCCAACGCCGTGGGCATGGCACTCGCGGAAAAATTGCTTGCCGCCGAGTTCAACCGCCCCGGACACACGATCGTCGACCATCACACTTATGCCTTCGTGGGCGATGGATGCCTGATGGAAGGCATCTCGCACGAGGCGTGCTCGCTCGCCGGCACCCTGGCGCTGGGCAAGCTGATCGTCCTCTACGACGACAACGGCATCTCGATCGACGGGAACGTGGCGGGCTGGTTTCGCGACAACACGCCGATGCGCTTCGCCGCCTACGGCTGGCACGTGATCCCGAACGTCGATGGGCACGACCCGAAGGCGGTCGAGGCGGCCATCGCGGAAGCGCGCGCCGATGGCTCGAAGCCCACGCTCATCTGCTGCAAGACCGTGATCGGCAAGGGCTCGCCCAACAAGGCAGGCACCGAGGGCGTGCACGGCGCGGCCTTGGGTGACAAGGAGATTGCGGCCACCCGGGAAGCGATCGGCTGGAGCCACCCGCCGTTCGAGATCCCCGCGAACATCTACGCGGCCTGGGATCAGCGCCCCCGCGGAGCGTCCCTCGAGTCGGATTGGTCGGCGCGATTTGCCGGCTACGAGAAAGACCACCCCGGCCTGGCGAAGGAATTCCGGCGGCGCATGGCGGGCGAGCTCCCGGCCAATTGGAAGTCGGTCGCATCGCAAGCGCTCGCTGCCGCCGTTCAGAAAGCGGAAACCGTCGCCACCCGGAAGGCCTCCCAGATCGCCATCGAGGCGATCGCGCCGCACCTGCCCGAACTTTTCGGCGGCTCGGCAGACCTCACGCACTCGAACCTCACCAACTGGTCCGGCACGAAGCTGGTCGGGGCCGACAAGCCAGGCAACTACGTGAGCTTCGGCGTGCGCGAGTTCGGCATGGCGGCCATCGGCAACGGCATCGCGCTGCACGGCGGCCTCATCCCCTACTCCGGCACCTTCCTCGTCTTCAGCGACTACGCCCGCAACGCCATTCGCATGGCTGCGCTGATGAAGTTGAGGAACATCTTCGTCTTCACCCACGACTCCATCGGCCTGGGCGAGGACGGGCCGACGCACCAGGCGGTCGAGCACGTGTCCAGCCTGCGCCTGATCCCGAGCCTCGATGTCTGGCGCCCCTGCGACACGGCGGAAACCGCCGTGGCCTGGGCGTGCGCCGTGGAGCGCGCCGATGGGCCGACGGCGCTCGCCCTGTCGCGCCAGAACGCGGCCTTCGCCGTGCGTACGCCCGAGGCGCTGGCCGCCATCTCCCGAGGCGGCTACGTGCTGAGCGAGGCGGCTGGGAGCGCGGCCCGAGCGGTGATCATCGCCACCGGCAGCGAAGTGAGCCTCGCGCTCGCCGCGCAGGAGGCGCTCGCGAAGGACGGAATCGCGGTGCGCGTGGTCTCGATGCCAAGCACGAGCGTCTTCGACCGGCAGGACGCTGCCTGGCACTCGGCGGTTCTGCCGCGCGGCATTCCGCGTGTTGCCGTCGAGGCGGGCATCACCGATTTCTGGCGCAAGTACGTCGGCCTGGAAGGCGCAGTGATCGGCGTCGACCGGTTTGGCGAGTCCGCGCCCGCCGGGGCCGTCTACAAGCACTTCGGGGTCGACGCCGAGCACATCGCGTCGGCGGTGCGCTCCCTGCTCTGATCGGCGGAGCCCGGCCGGAGGGAGCGGCGAGGGGGCTCGGCTAAAATAAGGGCTGATCCTGCGTCGACCTCACCCGGAGCCCCTTCCATGCCCATCCGCGTCGCCATCAACGGCTACGGCCGCATCGGCCGCAACATCCTCCGCGCCCACTACGAGAGCGGCAAGAAGCACGACATCGACATCGTCGCGGTGAACGACCTCGGCAACACGGAGACCAATGCCCACCTCACGCGCTACGACACGGCGCACGGCAAGTTCCCGGGCACGGTGGCGGTGGACGGCGACCACATGGTGGTCAACGGCGACCGGATCCGCGTGCTCGCCAACCGCGACCCGTCACAGCTTCCCTGGGGCGAGCTCGGCGTGGACGTGGTGCTCGAGTGCACCGGCTTCTTCACATCAAAGGAAAAGGCTTCCTCGCACCTCAAGGGCGGCGCCAAGAAAGTGATCATCTCCGCGCCTGGCGGCAAGGACGTGGACGCAACCGTGGTCTACGGCGTGAACCATGGCACGCTCAAGGCCTCGCACACGGTCATCTCGAACGCCTCCTGCACCACCAACTGCCTCGCGCCGCTGGTGAAGCCCCTGCACGAGAAGATCGGCGTCGTCACCGGGCTCATGACCACCGTGCACGCCTACACCAACGACCAGGTGCTGACGGACGTGTACCACGAGGACCTGCGCCGCGCCCGCTCCGCCACCCAATCCATGATCCCCACCAAAACCGGCGCTGCGGCAGCAGTGGGCCTGGTGCTCCCTGAGCTGAACGGCAAGCTGGACGGCTACGCCATTCGGGTGCCCACGATCAATGTTTCGATCGTGGACCTCTCCTTCATCGCCGGTCGGGACACCACGGCAGACGAGGTGAACGCGATCATGAAGGCCGCCTCGGAGTCACCGGCGCTCAAGGGCGTCCTCAACTACAACACCGGCCCGCTGGTGAGTGTGGACTTCAACCACGACCCGGCTTCGTCGACTTTCGATTCGACGCTCACGAAGGTGTCCGGGCGGCTGGTGAAGGTTTCCAGCTGGTACGACAACGAGTGGGGCTTCTCCAACCGCATGCTCGACACCACCGTCGCGCTGATGTCCGCGCGCTGAGGGCCATGACGGTCCTGAAGCTCGCCGACCTCGACCTCGCGGGCAAGCGCGTCTTCATTCGCGCGGACCTGAACGTTCCACAGGGCGACGATGGCGCGATCACCGACGACACGCGCGTCCGGGCCTCGGTGCCGGGCATCCGCATGGCGCTCGACAGGGGCGCGGCGGTAATGGTGACCTCCCACCTGGGCCGCCCGACGGAGGGCTCATTGCAGCCCGAGGATTCCCTCGCCCCCATTGCCCGGCGGCTGGGGGAGTTGCTCGGCAGGCCCGTGCCATTGGTGGCGAACTGGGTCGATGGCGTGACGGTCGGGCCAGGAGAAGTCGTTCTCCTCGAAAACTGCCGCGTGAACCGGGGCGAAAAGAAGGACGACGAAGCGCTCGCCCGCAAGATGGCTGCGCTCTGCGACGTGTACGCGAATGACGCGTTCGGCACTGCGCACCGGGCGGAAGCCACCACGCATGGCATCGCGAAATTCGCCAAGGTCGCGTGCGCCGGGCCGCTGCTCGCCGCCGAGCTGGACGCGTTGGGCCGTGCGCTCGCCAATCCCCGCCGCCCGCTCGTGGCGATCGTTGCGGGCTCCAAGGTCTCCACCAAGCTCACGATCCTCAAGAGCCTCGCAGCCAAGGTGGACCAGCTGATCGTCGGTGGCGGCATCGCCAACACGTTCGCGCTGTCGGCCGGGCTGCCGGTAGGCAAGTCGCTGTGCGAGCCGGACCTCGTGGGCGAGGCGCGCGAAATCTCCCGGATGATGCAGGCACGCGGCGCTGCCGTGCCCATCCCGGAGGATGTGGTCTGCGGCAAGGCCTTCGCTGCCGACACGCCCGCCACGACGATGGACGCGGGGTCCGTCGGCGCCGATGACATGATCTTCGACATCGGCCCGCGCACCGCCAGGCGCTACGGGCAGATCCTCGCGCAGGCAGGCACCGTGGTGTGGAATGGCCCAGTCGGTGTCTTCGAGTTCGAGGCGTTCGGCGCCGGCACCCGCACGGTCGCCGAGGCCATCGCGCAATCGACGGCCTTTTCCATCGCCGGGGGCGGCGACACGCTGGCCGCCATCGCCAAATACGGCGTGACAGATCGCATCGGCTACATCTCTACCGGCGGCGGCGCCTTCCTCGAGTTTCTCGAGGGCAAAACCCTGCCCGCCGTGGCCATCCTCGAATCCCGCGCGGCCGGGTAGGCCGACCCCTTTTCGCGAGGCGCCTGTGCGCAGCACCAAAATCGTAGCCACCCTCGGCCCGGCGTCGAGCGAGCCGGCCATCCTGGAGCGCATGTTCCGTGCGGGCGTCGACGTGGTGCGCCTGAACTTCTCCCACGGCACGCACGCCGACCACGCGGCACGGGCGGAGCTCGTTCGCGAGATGAGCCGAAAGGTTGGCCGCCCGGTCGGCATCATGGGCGACCTGCAGGGCCCGAAGATCCGCGTTGGAAAGTTCGTCCAGCACAAGATCCATCTCGAGCCCGGCGCCCCGTTCATTCTCGACGCCCACTGCGAGCTGGGCGACCAGTCCCGCGTGGGCCTCGACTACAAGGAGCTTCCTGGCGACGTGAAGCCGGGCGACGTCTTGCTCCTTGACGATGGCCGCATCGTCCTCGACGTGGTGGATGTGCGCGGCGCCGAGGTCCATACCGTCACTCGCCACGGTGGAACGCTCTCCAACAACAAGGGCATCAACCGCCAGGGCGGCGGCCTCACGGCGCCGGCGCTCACGCCGAAGGACATCACCGACATCCAGCTGGCGGCAAAGCTCGAGGTCGATTTTCTGGCCGTCTCCTTCCCCAAGAGCGGCGCGGACATGTACATGGCGAAGGAGCTGCTGCGCGCTGCCGGCGGCCACGCGCTCCTCATTGCCAAGATCGAGCGGGCCGAGGCCATCCCGGCCCTGGAAGACATCATGCGAGCCTGCGACGGCATCATGGTCGCGCGCGGCGACCTGGCTGTGGAGGTGGGCGACGCGGCCGTGCCTGCCCTGCAGAAGCGGATGATCCGGCTTGCGCGCGAGCTGAACCGCCTGACCATCGTCGCCACGCAAATGATGGAGTCGATGATTTCCTCGCCGGTGCCAACCCGCGCCGAAGTGTCGGACGTGGCCAATGCCGTGCTCGACGGCACTGATGCCGTCATGCTGTCGGCGGAGAGCGCCTCGGGGCAATACCCGGTGGAGGCAATCGAGGCCATGGGCCGGGTGTGCACCGAGGCGGAGAAGGCGATGCCGGTGAACCTCGAGCGGGACTTTCTCGACCGGGTCTTCACGCGCGTCGACCAGACCATCGCCATGGGCGCCCTGTTCACGGCGCAGCACCTCAAGGTCAAGGCCATCGCGTCATTCACCGAGAGCGGCTCCACCCCGCTCTGGATGAGCCGCCTCAATTGCGGCGTGCCCATCTACGCCCTCACCTCCGACCCGGTTGCTCCCTACCGCTGCTCGCTCTTCCGGGGGGTGGTGCCGCTGCCGGTGCTCTACCTCGGGCACGACCGCGATGAGCTGCTCGCGCTGGGAGAGGAGCGCCTCGTCTCCAGCGGCGTCGTGAAGAACGGCGACCTGATCATCCTCACCATCGGCGAGCCACTCGGCAAGTCGGGCGGCACCAATACATTGAAGATCGTCAAGGTGGGCGAGCACCGGCAGTCCTAGGCTGGAAGCCAACCGCCCCTATCCAACCACGCACGGAACGACCGGAGGACACCATGGCACTGGTATCGATGCGGCAACTGCTGGACCACGCGGCAGACAACGGCTACGGCCTGCCCGCCTTCAACGTGAACAACCTCGAGCAGGTGCAGGCCATCATGGAGGCGGCAAGCGAGACGGACAGCCCCGTGATCATGCAGGCCTCGGCCGGCGCGCGGAAATACGCCGGGGAGACGTTCCTCAAGTACCTGATCGAGGCAGCGGTCGCCTCATACCCCAAGACGCCGGTGGCGATGCACCAGGACCACGGCCAGTCTCCGGCCGTGTGCGAGGGCGCAATCAAGCTGGGCTTCTCCAGCGTCATGATGGACGGGTCGCTGGAGGCTGACGGCAAGACGATCGCCACTTACGACTACAACGTGAAGGTCACCAAGGAGGTCGTCGACATGGCGCACCGCCTCGGCGTCTCCGTGGAAGGCGAGCTGGGTTGCCTGGGGTCCCTGGAGACCATGAAGGGCGACAAGGAAGACGGCCACGGCGCGGAAGGGACGATGACCCGCGACATGCTGCTGACGGACCCGGAGCAGGCAGCCGACTTCGTGAAGAAGACTGGCGTGGACGCGCTGGCCATCGCCATCGGCACATCGCACGGGGCGTACAAGTTCACCCGCAAGCCCACGGGCGACATCCTCGCCATCGGGCGCATCAAGGAGATCAACCGCCGCATCCCCAACACCCACCTGGTGATGCACGGCTCCTCCAGCGTGCCGCAGGACCTGCTCGCGATCATCCGGGAGAACGGTGGCGAGATGAAGGAAACCTACGGCGTGCCGGTCGAGGAGATCCAGGAGGGCATCAAGCACGGGGTCCGCAAGGTGAACATCGACACCGATATCCGCCTGGCGATGACGGCAGCCGTGCGCAAGTTCATGAACGCCAACAAGAGCGCCTTCGACCCGCGCGACTACCTGAAGCCCGCGCGTGCCGCCGCCAAGGAGATCTGCAAGCAGCGCTACCAGCAGTTCGGCTGCGCCGGCATGGGCTCGAAGCTCTCCCCCATCGCGCTCGACAAGATGGCCTCTCGCTACGCGAAGGGCGAGCTCAAGGCGATCGTGGTCTGATGGACCTCTACCAGTCGAGCCTCACGTCCCTGCCGCTCCTCGCGCGCGGCAAGGTGCGCGATATCTACGCCGTCGGCGACGATCGCCTGCTGCTGGTGGCGAGCGATCGCCTGTCGGCCTACGACGTGATCCTGCCAACCCCCATCCCTGAAAAGGGCCGTGTGCTCACGCAGCTCTCGCTCTTCTGGTTCAGGCGCTTCGCGCAACTCGTCCCGAACCAGCTCACGGGCGTCGACCCCGAGAGCGTCGTCGCAGCCCATGAGCGTGATCAGGTGCGCGGACGCTCCGTGGTGGTCAAGCGCCTGAAGCCGCTTCCGGTGGAAGCCGTCGTGCGGGGCTATCTCGAGGGATCGGGCTGGAAGGAGTACCAGGAGAGCCGAAGCGTCTGCGGCGTGCCCCTGCCGGCGGGGTTGAATCGCGCCTCCAAGCTGCCGCACGCCATCTTCACGCCCGCTACCAAGGCGGAAGCTGGGGAGCACGACGAGAACATCGACTTCGCGCGCACCTGCGCCATCCTGGGCGAGGCGCGGGCGCAGGAGGTGCGCGACATGGCGATTCGCCTCTACACCGAGGCGGCGGACTACGCCCTCACGCGCGGCATCATCATCGCCGACACCAAGTTCGAGTTCGGGGTTGATGACAAGGGCACGCTGCACCTGATCGACGAGGTGCTCACGCCGGATTCGTCGCGATTCTGGCCGATGGACACCTACCGGGTGGGCCAGAGCCCGGAGAGCTTCGACAAGCAGTACGTGCGCAACTGGCTCGACTCCATCGGCTTCGCCCGAAAGCCACCCGCCCCGCCCGTGCCCGCCGAAATCGCGCAGCGCACCTCGGAGAAGTACCAGGAAGCCTTCCGCCGCCTCGCCGGCTGATGCGCGCAGTCCTGCTTGACTTGGGTGGCGTGCTGGTCGAGCTCGCCCCATCGACAGATTTCCTCGAGCGACTTGGCGGCGCGCAACCCGCCGAGGCGCTCTGGCGCCGCTGGCTCGCCTCGCCCTCGGTGCGCGCGCACGAGACCGGCCGAATGGCCACCAGCGACTGGGCCGCGGCGGTCGTGCGCGAATTCGACTCGTCGCTATCGCCCGCCGACTTCCTGCAGTCGTTCCACGACTGGATCGTCGGCCCGTTCGACGGCGCCCATGCACTGCTCGACCAGCTCCGCGCCCGACATCGCACGGCCATCCTCACCAACCTGAGCGCCGTGCATTGGGAGGCCGCGAGCGGCTTCGGGCTCTTCGAGCGCGTCGACAGCGTCTTCGCCTCCTTCCGCGAGGGCGTGATCAAGCCGGACCGGGAGTTCTTCGCCCTGGCCCTCGAGCGGCTGAATGTGGACTCGGCCAATGCCGTCTTTCTCGACGACAACCTCACCAACGTCGAGGGCGCCCGCGCCTGCGGCATCGAAGCCCACGTGGTCCGGGGCGTTGCCGAGGCACGCGTGACGCTCGCGAGGCTGGGGCTGCTGGACGACTAGGCTCAGCGATTGGGCTGGGCAAGCACGGCCGAGAGCCACGCGTCAATTTCGCGCGCGAGCGCGTCCTCGCGCCCATGATGAAAATGGTTCGCGCCCGGCATCATCACCTGCCGGGAACCGTCAGCCGCCAGCGCCACCGTGATGCGCCGGCGCCAGGCAGCGGCGAGCGAATTGGGGTGGTCCTGCTCGCCGTACACATCCAGAACGGGCCGCGGGCTGAACCAGGTGGCGAGGCTGAAGCCGCCCGTGATGCCGATGCACACCCATGCCCGGTAGGGCGAGGCCAACGCCTCGTCGAAGTAGGCGTTGGTCATCCATGCGCCCATGCTGTGGGAGACGATGGCGATCGGCCCTGGCTGCTTCGCGGAGAGCCAGGCGCCCGCGCGCGCAATGCGGTCGACCGCCTCGGGGAAGAGCGCCGGGTAATACGCCTCGGGCCGCGCGTCAGCCGCCTCGACTGGCATCTGGATCGAGAGCGTGGTCCAGCCCAGGTCCGTGAGCTTCGCCCGCAGCGTGCCGATGAGGCTGTGGTCCGGGTGCACGCCGATACCGTGCACGATGACCACGGCGCCCTTGGGCTTCGATGCCGGCGCGTGGATCGCGAGGTACGTGCGGCCCGCCGACGTTTCCAGCCAGACCGCGTCACCAACCACAAGCCCTGGCACCACCTCGTCGGCCCAGCGCTTTTCGCGCGCGTAGTCCTGCGCGCCGACGGGCAAGGCCAACACGCAGAGCGCCAACAGGAAAGTGCGGAGGAACATGGCTGCGTAGAATAGCCTCAACCTGCAGGAGGCCGCCATGGCAACGACCCTCGACCCACGAGCGCTCACCCGCGAGCTGCTCGCCTTCAACACCATCAACCCGCCTGGCATGGAGCGGGCCTGCGCGCGGCACCTCGGCGCGATCCTCGAGGCAGCCGGCTATCGCTGCGCCTATCACGAGTTCGCCGACTCGCGCACGAGCCTGGTGGCCGAGATCGGCGGCGGCGCCAAGCGCCCGCCCATTTGCTTCACCGGCCACATCGACACCGTTCCCCTCGGCGCAGCGCCGTGGACGCGCGACGCGTTTGCGGGCGAAACGGACGGTGACAAGCTTTACGGCCGAGGCTCCTCCGACATGAAAAGCGGTGTCGCCGCCTTCGTCGCGGCGGCGGTGGAGCTGGCGCCCGTTCTCGCGCGCGGCCCCGGGGTGATCCTGGTGATTACCGCAGGCGAAGAGGTGGGTTGCGAGGGCGCGCGCTTTCTCGCCGACCATGACCATCTCGGCCGCGCCGGCGCCATCGTGGTGGCGGAGCCCACGGGCAACTACCCCTACGTCGGCCACAAGGGGCTTGCCTGGTACGAGGTGGAAACCACCGGCGTCACGGCCCACGCGTCGATGCCGGAGGTGGGCGTAAACGCGATCTGCAAGATGGCGCGAGTGATCGCCGACCTGGAGGCCTTCCGCTTTCCGGTCGAGTCGCACCCGGTGATGGGAAAGCCCACGCTCAACGTCGGTACCATCGAGGGCGGAATCAACACCAACTCGGTTCCCGACCGTGCGCGCATTACGCTGGACGTCCGCACCGTGCCGGGCATCGACCACGGCCACCTCTGCACGCATCTCGCGCACGCGCTCGCACCCCATGGGGCGACGGTGAAGCCACTCACCGGCGTGCCGCCGCTCTACACCGAGCCGGCCGATGAGTGGGTGCAGCAGGTGTTCGAGGTGTGCACGCCATTTCTCGGCCGGCGCCCCGACCCCAGGGTCATCGCCTTTGCCACGGACGGGGCGGACCTGCGTCGCGGCATGGGCGGGCCGCCAGCCGTGATCCTGGGGCCTGGCGAGCCGCAACTTGCGCACCAGACGGACGAGTGGTGCTCGATGGCCCGGGTCGAGGAGTCCGTCGACGCGTTCCGGACGCTGATGCGCCGCTGGTGCAGCGCCTGAGGCGCGATTACTTTCGCCAGAATGCGGGCGTGACGAGCACGACGAGCGTAAACAGCTCCAGCCGCCCCAGCAGCATCGTGAGCGTGCAGACCCAGGTCTGAAAATCCGATAGCACCGCGTAGTTGGATGCCGGGCCGACCGCGCCCAGGCCCGGGCCCAGATTGTTGATGCATGCGAATACGGCCGTGAAGGCTGTCACCGGGTCCAGCCCGGACGCGAGCAGCAGCATGGTCATCACGATCAGCGTGCCGCCGTACATGAGCATGTAGGCGAGCACCGAAAAGACGACGTTGTTCTCGATCACCGCCTCCCCCAGCTTCACGGGCAAGACGGCGTGCGGGTGGATGATGCGCGTCATCTCGCGAAACGTCTGCCGCACCAACACCTCGGCCCGAATCATCTTGATGCCGCCCCCCGTGGACCCCGAGCTCGATGAGATGGCGGCAAGCAAAACAAGCCAGAACCCGGCGAAGGCAGGCCATTGGCCATAGTCCGTCGTGGCAAAGCCCGTGGTGGTCGCGATCGACACCACCTGGAAGGCCGCCAGCCGGAATGCCGACGGAAGCTCCGCCACCGTGCCCGACGCCATCAGGAACAGCGTCATGCCCGCGACCGAGGCGGCCAGCCAGCCCACCACCACGCGAGCCTCCACGTCGCGCACGTACGGCCGGGCCGAGCGCTGCCGGAACGCGAGGAAGTGGGTGGCGAAATTGATTGCTGCCACCAGCATGAAAACCACCAGCACCGCCTCGATGGCCGGCGAGTTGAAGTGGCCGACGCTTGCATCCTTGGTGGAAAAACCGCCCAATGCCATGGCGGAGAACGCGTGCGCCGTCGCGTCCACCCAGCCCATGCCCGCCCAGTGCAGCGCCACGATGCAGGCAACCGTCAGGAAGGCATAGACGACCCACAGCCCCTTGGCCATGTCGCCGATGCGCGGCGTGAGCTTGGTGTCCTTCATGCCTCCGGGGAACTCGGCCTTGAAGAGCTGGCTGCCGCCCACGCCGAGCAGCGGCAGGATCGCCACCGCGAGCACGATGATTCCCATGCCGCCCAGCCAGTGCAACAGTGTGCGCCAGATGTTGAGCGAGGGCGGCAGTTGGTCCAGCCCCGAGATGACCGTCGCGCCAGTGGCCGTGAGCCCGGAAACCGCCTCGAAATAAGCGTCGGTGACACTGAGGCCCGGGATGCCCGCCAGCAGAGGAATGGTGGAAAACGCCGGCACCACGGTCCAAACCAGCGCGACCAGCAAAAAGCCGTCCCGTGGCTGTAGCTCCCGGCGCTGTCGCCCGCGGGTCGTGACAAACAGGATGAGCCCGAAAAAGCCGGTGATGGTGAAACCGGCCACGTACAGCCCCATCGCCCCGTCGCCAAGCGCGAGGGAGAAGGCCATCGGCACGAGGAACGCGAAGGAAAAAAGCAGGATGGCCGCCGAGACGACGTGGATGACCGGCAGCGCGCGCACCAGGGCATCCCTCGGCCGCGGGACGCCCCGCCCGCCACGCGACTGGCGCGTCACCGCAAGCTAGAAGAAGCCCACCCCGACCTCGAAGAGCTTCTCGAGCTTCGGGATGACGTTCTTCTGGGTCACGAAGAGCACCACATGGTCATCGGGCGCGATCACGTGATCGTCGCGCTCGGCCACGATCGCCTCGCCGTCCCGGATGATTCCGACGACGGTGGCGCCTGCTGGCAGCTCCACGTCGCGAATGGCACGGCCCACCACGCGGGAGGTCTTGGCGTCGCCGTGAGCGATCAGCTCGATGGCCTCGGCACGCCCCCGCCGCACGCTGTGCACCGCCGCCACGTCGCCGCGGCGGACATGCTCGAGCAGGCTGCCAAGGGTCACCTGCGCGGGCGAGATGGCGATGTCGATCTGGCCGCCCTGCATGAGGTCCCCGTACGCGCGCCGGTTGATGAGCGCGATGACGCGGCGCGCGCCCATGCGCTTGGCGAGGAGCGCCGCCATGATGTTGGCCTGGTCGTCGTTGGTGACGGCGATGAAGAGGTCCGTCTCCTCGATGTTCTCGTCGGAGAGCAAGTCCTCGTTGCCGACATCGGCATTGAGCACCAGCGCCGAGGACAGCTGCCCGGCCAGGTATTCGCAGCGGCGCTTGTTCGCCTCGATCACCTTCACGTTGAGGCGACCCTCCAGCGAGCGCGCCAGGCGAAGGCCGATGTTGCCTCCCCCCGCGATGATCACTCGGCCGACGGGCTCACCCCGCTCGCAGAGGTGAGTCATCACCTCCCGGATGTTGCCGCTGGCTGCGCAGAAGAACACCTCGTCGCCGGGGCGGATCACGGTTTCACGCTTGAGCTCAACCGGCGCGTCACGCCGATAAATGGCAGCGACCTTGACGTCGATGTCGGGAAACGCCTGGCCAAACTCGCCCAGCGGGTGGCGCACGAGCGGCCCGCCATCCACGGCCCGCACCGCCACCAGGTCGATCTTGCCGCCGGCAAACTCCGCCACCTGCAGCGCCTCGGGAAAGTCGACGAGCTTGCCGATGTACTCGGTGACGATCTGCTCCGGGCAGATGGCGTGGCTCACCGAAAACCCCTCGTCTTCCAGGAGCTGGGGGTGGCTTGCGAACCAAGTGGACCGGATGCGAGCGATGCGCGTGGGCACGTTGAAAATGCGGTGCGCAACCTTGCAGGCAACCAGGTTGGTCTCATCGCTGGTGGTCACCGCGAAGAGGATGTCCGCGTCGGCGGCGCCCGCCTCCGCCAGCGTCTCCGGTTGCGCGGCGTTGCCGCAGACGGTGCGCAGGTCGTAGCGCGACTGCAGGTCCTTCAGTCGCTCGGCCTGCATGTCGACGACGGTGACGTCGTTCTTCTCGGAGACCAGGCTCTCGGCGACGCTTGCGCCGACCTGCCCGGCCCCGAGGATGAGGATCTTCACGCGCTGGGGCGCTCCATCGGGAATCCGGCGCGCATTCTACGCCTGCGCAGCCCCAGGCCGGCCGGCTGCGGCGCTACACCGCCAACGCCACCTTGATGCCCATGGCCACCAGGAAGAGCGCGAAGATTCGCCGCAGCGTGTCGCCACGCAGCCGGTGCGCGAGGCGCGCGCCGTAGGGCGCAACGAGCATGCTGGTGATCGAAATCCCCACAAAGGCCGGCAGGTAGACAAAGCCAAGGTTGGGCGCCGGAAGCCCCGCCACCGGCCAGCCTGCCACGGCATAGCCGAAGGCGCCACCGATGGCCAGGGGGAAACCCAGCGCCGCGCAGGTCCCGATGGCCCGGTGCGTGTGCACGCCACACCACGTGAGGAAGGGTACGCCGACCGCGGCGGCGCCACCACCGAAGAGACTGGAGACAACGCCGATGAACGTGCCCGCGCCGAAGAGGCCGGCTTTGCCCGGCAAGCCGCGCGTGGCCTCGGGCTTGAAACCCACCACCATCTGCAGCGTGACGTAGGCCATGAAGGCGAGAAAGAAGCTCTTGAGCGCCGCGGTGGGCAGCAGGCGCGCCACCGCCACGCCGCCGAGCATGCCGGCGACGAGCCCTGGCGTCATGGCCTTCACGACGGCCCAGTCCACGGCCCCGTGCCGGTGATGGGTTCGAAAGCTCGCGAAGGCGCCCGAGGCCATCGCGGCCAACGATGTCCCGATCGCGAAGTGCATGACGTGCTCCTGGGGCACGCCTTGCACGGCAAACGACAACGCGAGCGCCGAGACGATCAGGATTCCGCCGCCGATTCCCAGCAACCCGGCGAAGAAGCCTACCGCCGCACCGATCGCGAGATACAGGCCGAGGTCGGCAAGCAGCGGCAAGGCTACCCAATCAACCGCGTGATGGCCTTCCACTCCGCCAGCGTCACTGGCGTGATGGAGAGGCGGTTGCCGCGGCGGAGGGTGGCCATGTTCTCGAGCGCCGGTGCGGCTCGCATCTCCTCGAGCGTGACTAGCCGGGTTTTCTTCACCAACTTCACGTCCACCAGCATCCAGCGTGGCTTGTCGCGTGTGCTCTTTGCGTCAAAGTAGGGGCTCTTGCGATCGAACTGAGTCTCATCAGGGTAGGACGTGCTGGAAACTTCGGCGAGGCCCGCGATGCCCGGCTCGGGACAGCTCGAGTGATAGAACAGCACACCATCGCCGACCTTCATCGCATCGCGCATGAAGTTGCGCGCTTGGTAGTTGCGCACGCCGAACCACGGCGTGGTCTTGCGCGGGGCGCGAACGAGGTCGTCGATGGAGAACTCGTCGGGCTCCGACTTCATCAGCCAGAACGCCATGTCAGTCGAGCGCGGGCACGCCGGGCTTGTCGGTGCCCGGGATCAGCGAGTCGAGGCCCGGGGTCTCGAACAGGGCGAGGTCGATCGCCGCCGCCATGGCGCGGTAGCCCGCGTCGCTCGGGTGCAGCCCGTCGCCGCTGTCGAATTCCCGCTTGAGGAACGTGGGCCGCAAGGGGTCGCGCACCGCCAGGTCAAAATCGATCACGCCGTCGAACTCGCCGCCGCCGCGGATCCAGGCATTGATAGCTTGCCGCTTACCCTCGCCATCCTCCGTGTAATAGGCCGACGAGCACGGGAACAGCGGGACAGTCGGCAGGCAGGTGGCCGCAAACGGCGTGAGCGTAGCCCCGAAGATCTTCAGGCCCCGCTCCCGTGCCTCGGTGATCAGGCGACGGTAGCCGGCGATGATCTGCTCGGCGCTCTTGTGCTGGAAGGCGATGCCGGGCAGCCAGCTCGGGATGCCGATGTCGTTGATGCCCTGCAGGACGATCACGTAGCGCACGCCGGGCGCGGAAAGCGCGTCTCGGTGGAAGCGCGTGAGCGTGTCAGGCCCGACGAAGAAGGTGAGCACACGGTTGCCGGCGATGCCGGCGTTCACCACCGACAGGTGACGATGGCTCGAGGCGCCGAGCAAACGCTCCGACAGCAGATTGGGCCAGCGCTGATTCGCGTCCACCGAAGAGCCTTGCCCGTCGGTGATCGAGTCGCCGATCGCGACGATGGCGCTCGAGCGCAGGCTCGCCTGCACGGACACGCCACTGATGAAGAACCAGGAGGTCGACGTTTTCTCGACCGACGGATTGGCGACCATCGCCTGGTTGCCGGGAAGAATGTACGTGGTCTGGCTGGCCAGGTGATGAAAAGTCGCCGCCGGCTTGCTCAACTCGTACCACTCGGTCGGGATGTGGAAGCTCACCACCAGGTCGGCGAGCGTCGGCAGCAGGAAATCCACCGGGTCGCTGTCCAGCGTGGCGCCCGCCGGAATGGTGAACGAACGGGAACCTCCGACCGTCACCGGGCGAAGCGTGCCCGCCACCACAGAGGCACCGGCGCTCCTCAGCGAGACACTCGCCGCGGACACCGGTAGGGGGTTGTCACCGTACTCGTTGGTGAATCGGATGCGAATCCGCTCGCCCCCGAGGCTCACCCGGAATACTTGCCGGACGGTTTGGTTGCGAAAGCTCCCGGGCTCGGGGACGACCAGGGGCCACTCCTCGAACTGCGGGCTTGCCGCCCAGGTGGCGACCCAGTGGGTCGCGGTAGGCTGCGCCCAGGAAAGCGGCACGTAGACCCCCGCGGCGATCCAGGCGATGCACCGCAGGAAGAAGCTGAAGCGTTTCACGAGGGGAAGGCCTGGACGGTGGGCGGGCGAAGCGGCAGTGACGCGGGATGCCTGCGGTGTTCGCCCGGGCCGCACGCTCGAACCCAAGGGTCCAAGTCGGTCGCCCACCGAGCGCCGCAGGTACGTCCGCGTGGGACGCGCACAATAGCGCTCATCGGGCGGGCGTCCATGCTGACATGATTATCGGCTCGAAGATGTAAGCCCGGACGAACACCGCAGGCATCCCGGATGCCGCGCCGGGGGCGTCGGTCAGAAAAGCTTGTCCTGGTCCGCGCCAAGCGCTGATTCCAGCGCCTCCTGCATGACAACGATTCTACGCCGCACATCCCCGGCGTCAACGCCGGAAGCGGCTGCGGCAGCAGCGGTGATGCGCGGCTTGTCTCGACGCGCGGCCAGCAGCTCATGCGCAATGTTGAGCGCCGCCATGATGGCGAGCTTCTCGTTGCCGGCGACCTTGCCCGTGTCGCGCAGCTGGCGGATGCGCTCATTGAGGAATTCGACGCTCGCGGTGATCTGGGCTTCCTCGCCCGGGGGACAGCCAACGCGATACTCGCGGCCCAGCACCTGGATGGCGAGCCCTCCATCACGGCCCTTGGCGCCTGAATCGCTCACGGCTCTGTCTCCGGAATCTGCTTGAGCAACGCCTCGATCCTCGCCTTGGCGGCGGCGAGCTTCTCGCCCAGGCGCGCGTTCTCGTCGGCCCGCTCGGCCACCTGCTGGCGCAGGCTCGCGTTGTCGGCACGCAACTGGCGAATCTGCGCCGCCGCTTGCGCGACCTTTGCCTCGAGCGACGCCAGTTCGTTTTCCATGCGTCGACGATAGGGGAAAACGCACGCCCGAGTCAACGCGTTATGATGAATGCGCTCTCAGGTGTACGGGAAGCCGGTGTGAAGCCGGCGCTGCCCCCGCAACGGTAAGCCTCACGAGAGCCGTCATGCAGTGCCACTGCGCGCGAGCGCGGGAAGGCGACGGCTCGTTCAGGCCAGCCCGGAGACCGGCCCGAGCGCGACGCCCCGGCGTGTCGATGCCTGCATCGGCGCGGCGGGAACCGAAAACCACCGGCTTGCGGGGACGCTCGCCGGAAGGAAAGGAAGGTCTGCAGCATGAGAATTCCGGCGCTGTCGGGCAGCTTGCTGCTCTCGGCCGCCGCGCTGGCCCAGCCAGCCCCGCCGGCCACGCCGGTCGAGGGGCTGGTGGTGACGGCGACGCGCATCGTCCAGCGCGCCGACGAAGCCCTGCGCGACATTGCCGTCATCACCCGCGAAGACATCGAGCGCGCTGGCCCCATCACCCTTCAGGAGCTCCTCGCCCGCGAGGCGCTGGTGGAGTTTCGCGGGTCGGGCGGCGCCGGACAGCCCGCCGGCCTGTTCCTGCGTGGCGCGAATGCGGCCCAGACCCTGGTGCTGGTCGACGGCTTGCGAGTGAGCTCGGCGACAGTCGGCACGACGGCGGTCCACACTCTGCCCCTTGCGATGATCGAGCGCATCGAGGTCGTGAAGGGCCCGCTCTCCAGCCTGTACGGGGCGGACGCCATGGGCGGCGTGATCCAGATCTTCACCCGCGCCTCGCAGAAGCCGCGACTCACCGGGGCGCTGTCAGTCGGAAACGAGCGCGACTACGCCGGCTCGGCAGGCTTCACCGCCATCGAGGGCAACACAACGGTGTCATTTTCGGCGGGCGCCCGCCGCTATGACGCGCCAAGCGCCACGAACCCGCGCGCCTTTTGCCATGACCCGGACCGGGACCGGCACGAGCTCGAGTTCGCCTCGACGGAGGTGCTCACGCGGCTCTGGCAGGGCGAGGTGATTTCCGTCTCTGGGTTCGTGAGCCGCAATCGTGCGCGCTTCGACGGCTGCCCGGATGAGCAGGGCCGCTTCTCGGACGACCGGAACGAGCAGACCCTCGCAGGCGCTCGCGTGTCGTCGACCAACGTGATCCTGCCCGGGTGGTCGAGCCGGCTGTCCGCGGGGGAAGGCCGGGATCGCATCGACATCACGGGCAGCCTCGCCTCGCGGTACGAAACGCGCCAGCAACAGTTGAGCTGGGTGAACACGTTCTCCGTGCCCGGCGGCACTTTTCTGGCGGGCGTCGAGGGGCTGCGCCAGCAAGTGCTGTCCTCCGACTTGTTCGCGCGTACCGAGCGCGACACCCGCTCGGTGTTCGTGGGCCTGAACGAACGTTGGGGTGGCCAACAGCTGGAGGCTTCGGCGCGGCGCGACGAAGACGATCAATTCGGGGCTCGCACCACGGGCTCGATCAGCCTCGGTGGCACCTGGCCCCGATTCGCGCAGGTGACGACCACGAGAGGCCGGAGCTTCCGCGCCCCCACCTTCTATGACCTCTACGGCCCCACTTCCGACTACTACGTGCCCAATCCGGCGCT
>JAFMJY010000080.1 GCA_017853245.1 Burkholderiales bacterium
CGGGTAGCCGGTGTCCGTGACGGATCAGGTGCTGGATGGCGTCGAACCAGAGGTCGGCTCGAGCGCCGGGACCTTGATCGGGGTGATGAGGCCGTCCAACTTCGGGATCACCGTCCGGGTAAAAAAATCGGCATTCACCTCGATCACCTTGGCGGCAAGCAGAATCGCTTCATCGGCCGCCAGGTCATCGACCCAGTCGCGAGGCTTCCCCACGGCGATAGCAACAGCCGCGAGAAGATCGTCGCCCCGTTCCCCAAAGAGGGCGATCCAGTCGATCTCCGGCTTCGTGAGGCTCTGCATGACCGGTGAGACCGCCCGCAAGAAGGCGGGCATCTGGCCCACCTTCAGCGGTTTCAGGGCAATCGCCTCGCCGGCCACGATGAGTTTGACGCTGGCGGGAGCAAGCGTATCGAGATCACTCATGACCGGGCCTTAGATCTGGACGATTCGACCGAACTGGCCCAGGACCGCATCGAAGGGCTTCGACGGATCGGCGAGGAGGGAACCCTCCATCTCGAACTTGTTGTACTCGTCGGAGATGAAGGAGATCTCCTTCAGGGGGTCGAACGCCACGCGGTAGAGCTCCACCAGGACCTTGGCGTTGTTGTCGGCCGTATTGAGGCCTTCGAGCCGCAGGTAACGCTCCGGAAGGGCCTGCGTGAAGATCCCGATCTCGGTCGCGACCCCGTAGGTATAGCTCGCCTTGAAGGGGGGCGTGAAGCCAGTCAGGTCCAGGAACTGGATCGCCCCGAAGTCGGTGTCCGCCGTGTAGTGGGTGCCGAGGGTGAGCGTGGCCGGGGTGCCCGCTGAGTCCTTCACGACGAGGGCCGAGACCTTGGGGTGCGCGAGGAAGTAGCGATCGCCGACTACCGGCGTGGCTCCGCCCACGGGCTCGTCGGTGACGCTCCCAGTGCTTCCGGTCACGTGATTGCCGTAGAGGGCGAGCGCCAGGTTCTCCTTGGTGAATTCCTCGATCGTGAGGTTCACCGTCGCACTCTTCTGCTTCACCATCCGGTGATCGAGCGTGCGCTGCCCGGTCTGGCTCTCGTAGTGCTCAAGGACGTCGGTCTTGAGGGAGAGTTTCAGCTCCGCCACGTTGCCGGGCGAGCGCACTTCGATGGGAAGACCTGCGATGTCGCGCTTACCGAGGTAGACGCGACCCTGAAACGAGGCATAGGTGCTCATGGCTTGAGATCCTTACGTTGGGAGGTTTTGGGTTCCGGGTTGGGGGCCGGAGAGGGATTTGTCTCGGGAGAAGCGATGCCTTGGCGGATCAGCCAGTCGGCGGTCGCGCTATCGACCTCGATCCGCTCGCGCACGCCGTGGAGCTTTCCCGCATGGGTGTGCGGGCGATTCAAGACGACTCGCGTCATGGGTTCATCCTTGTTGTGAAAGGTCATTGGCCAGCGTTCGGTAGGTGATGCGGTAGCGCACGGGGATGGCGGCTGCGACGGCGTCGGCGTCCTCCACCTCCCACTCGCAGTCCTGCTCGCGAATGCCGAGCGCCAAGCCTCCAAGGTTTCCGTCCGCCAGCAGGGCGGCATGGGCAGCCGTGAGGAGCACATCCGCCTCGGTCTCCGGAGCGGTTGGCGGGACGGCGCGTGCCATTGCCACGATGCGAACCGTGAGTTCCCGGGTGACCCGGTCGTTGGCCCGCTCGGTGATTGCCTCGGACTCGGGAAACACCACGAGGGCCGGACACTGCTCCCGAGACAATGCGACTGCAGAGGAGCGGTGCAGGGTGGCACCGAGGCTTTCAACTGCCGGGCGTAAAACCTCCATCGCCGCGAGCAGGATCTGCTCCCGAATCGAGTTGCCAGCCATGGGAGTTAGAGGTGGGTGAGCTTGGCGCGCAGCTCTGAGCCATCACCCACGGCCCGGATCTCACGCACCTGGAAGACCACGCCGTCGATTTCGACCGTCTCGCGGGAAGCGAGGCCAACGAAGACCGTGGCGGGGTAGGACATCACGTACTCGGTACTCGCGGTGAGGCCCTCGAGGATCGTCTCGTCCGGAGCGGCAAAGCCCACGTCATAGGTCTGCGAAGCCCCACCGCTGGAGGGCGTCCAGCGGCAGGACTTCAAAAACCCCACGTTGGCCGCCGCCTCGTAGATGCGCTCGATGAGCCCCATGGCATCAGGCCATCGTGAGCTTCACGAGCACGCCAGGGCGGTGGCACATCGGAAGCGGATTGGACTGCGTATGCAGATCCGTGCCGCGCTCGAACTTCCGCGGTTCCTGCTTCGCGTAGAGCGGTTGGCCGATGGTGTTCACCGTTTCGTTGAAATCCGCCGGCGCGAAGTAGGTTCCGAAGGTGTCCACGGTGCCCAGCGGAAAGGCGTGCGCCTCGCCGGCCGCGATGAAGCGCCGCGTCGCCCCGGTGGGGTCGGTCGCCTGACCCCGGTACTCCTCGAAGGTGATGCCCGCGTAGGTAAAGCCCCGGCGCACGTCGTTGATGAGGATCGCCCCCTGCTGCCAGTTCTCGAACGCCTTCTCGACCTTGGCGTGGGTGGTGAGCGCCATGAAGAACTCGGGCGAGCACAGGCAGTGCACGCCAGTCATGAACTCGCCCTTGAGGCTGTCTTCGATCGCCGCGAGCGTATTGATGCACTTGGACTTCACGTTCGTGGTGGCGACGTTGAGCTCGTAGTTGACCGACTGCGGGGTGATGTCGAACTCGTCGAAGAGGTCGTAGAGGACGGACCCATCGGCATCCAGGATCACGCCCTTGAGCGCGCCCATGCGCAGGTGCTCGAGGGTGATGGAGTGCTTGTTGCGCATGCTCTCCAGGTGGCGGGCGAGCACCCCGGCGATGGTCTCGGTCTCGGTTTCGGAGCCAAAGGAGCGGATCCCCTGGACTTCCTCAGGGAGCACCACGTCGTCGTGGGGGATGTGCGGAATCACGAAGGAGCGAAGCGTGCGTTTTCCGCGGGTGCCTACGGTGCCCGGGGACCCCGGGGGAAGGGTGGGAAGCAAGTTCAGGACGCCGTTCATCTCTTCCACGATGATCTGGCGCTGGCGCACGGGTTTGGCAGGCATGAGACCCAGGTCTTCGAGTCGCCCGTAGCGATTGGGGATGATGTTGATCGCCGCCGTGAGCGCGGCCATCGAGAACGCGGGATTGCTGAAAGGGTTCTGCATGGTCGAATTCCTTCTTAGGCGGAGGTACGAACGAGGATGCCGAGCGAGCGCAGTTTCGCGATGGCGTCGGCTTTCTGGGTGGGAGTAATGCCGTCTGGCCACACGAGGGCGCCGCTTGCGACGACTGCGTGACGGGCGATGAGGATTCCGTCCTCGCGGTCGGCGAGCGCAGCATCGACCTCGTTGGCAATGACGCCGAAGGGGACTTCGGTGCCGTCGGTTGCGGCCGGATCGAGGGCCTTCACCTTGCCGGTAGCGGACACGACGCCCACCACCGACCCGAGGGCCAGGGTTTGGCCGGAGGTGACGGTCACGCGGTCGCGGGAGTAGAGATTCGGCGCCTCGTACTTGAGGACGTCCCCGAGGTTGTTGGCTTCACGAATGGCAGGCATGGGTTACTCCTTTGCGTTGAGTTTCTTGGCGGCGGCGACGATGGGACTGGCTTCGGGTCGCACGGTGGTGCCGGCGTCCGCCGTGATGTGGGAGCGGATTTCCGGCTGAGACGCGCGGGCGTCGATGAGCGAGCGGCGAACCTGGGCTTCCGTGGCGCTGGACGCGAGGAACTCGGCCGTGCGCTCAGGGCAACCCGCGATGAGGCAGATCTCGGCGATCGCCAGGGCGTCTGCCCGAGGAGGCGCCGCGCTGGGTGAAGCGGGTGCAGCCGCAGCTGGGCTCGGTGCCGGTTCGGACTCCGAGGGGGTCGTATCGGGAAGTTGGTGCGTGGTGCTTTCTTGCATGTCTTTCTCCTTCGTGGAGGACTGGGTGGAGGCAACTGCAGGCGAGGCATCGGCACCAGGAGAGGCGCGTGCCCCGTTGGCCGTGAGGCGGCGGCGCGATTGGAGGGCGGCCGCGAATTCGCCAAGGACGTCTTCGAAGCTCGCGACCGAGTCGGCAAGACCCGCCGTTACAGCGGCCTCGCCAAATACGAGACCTGCCTCCAGGGCGCGAATCGCTTCGGCGTCGAGGCCCCGCGCGAGGGCCACGTGGCTCACGAAGATGTCGTAGAGGCGATCGACTTCGGCCTGGAGCGAGGTCTGCGCCTCCGGGGAGAGCGGCGCGTGCGGAGAGAAGTCGTTCTTGTGGCTCCCGGCATAGATCGCGGTGTAGGCGATGCCGTCCTTCGCGTCCTTCACCGACTGATCCACGTGGAGCGCGATGACGCCGATGGAGCCCACGCCCGCGGTCTGCGAGAGCGTGAGACGCGACGCACTGGATGCGATCGCATACGCCGCCGAATAGGCGGAGTCGGCTGCGTGCGCCCACACGGGCTTTAGCTTGTTCGCAGAGGCGATCCGCCGAGCGAGCTCGAACACGCCACCCGCTTCACCCCCCGGCGAATCGATATCGAGGAGGATCCCGTCCACATGCGGGTCCGCCAAAGCGGCATCGAGGCGGGCGCCCAGTTCGCCGTAGGACATGAGGCCGGAGGCCGCATCGACGCCGCCCGAGCGACGAACGAGGGTGCCGTGTACCGGGATCACCGCGATTCCCACGGGTAACGCGGGTAGTGCTGTCCGCGGTGCGGGGAGCGCCATCTGGGTATCCGAATCAGGGAGTCCGATGCGCGAACCCAAGGCGGCGAGGATCACATCCAGTTTTGCGCGCGCAATGAGGAGCGGCGTCCCGTAGAGGCGGGACGCAAGGTGTACGAGCTGCATGTCAGGACTCCTGTAGGTCTGTTGGCGCTGCGCTGCCCGATCCGCCGTCCGCCAGGACCTCGTGGCGAGGGTCGGAGTCGAAGACGAGACCGAGTGCGTCGGCGCGGGCGTTGTCGGCCGCGATCTCGCGATCGATGTCCTCGGCGTCGTAGCCGAAGGCAGAGATGGCTTCCGACCGGGAGAGGAGCCCTGCGCGGATGGCGGTCACCATCGCGTCGAACTCCTTCTTGGGATCCACCCACTGCCAGCCTTGGGGAATCCATTTCACGGCGCTGTACTCCCGGCGCCGCTTCGAAAACGCGGGGAGCGTGAGTACGCCTTCGAGCGCGGCTTGTTCCATCCAGGCCTGCCACACCGGCCGGCAGAGCTGGTGGACGATGACGCTGTGCTGCAGGGCCTCGCAGCGGCGCCGGAATTCCAGGAGCCCTGCGCGGATGGAGGAGTAGTTCACTTGCGTGAGATCACCGGTGAGCATCTCGTAGGTGATACCCATGGCGGCCGCCACGGCCCGGAACTGCATGCGCAGGAACTCGGAATAGCTCGCTCCCACGTCCGCGGGTTGGCTGAACTTCACATCCTCCCCAGGTTCCAGGAGCTGCATCGTTCCCGGCTCGAGCCCTGCGAAGGACACGCCGGTTGCGTCCGACTGCCCCTCGCCCAGGAGGTTGTCTTCGGGAGCGAGGCGCGTGACGAACCCGGCAAACATGGCTGCCGTCTTCTTCCGCACCAGCTCTGCGTCGTCGTACTGGTCGAGTTCGTTCAACTTCACGAGCGCCCGGGCAAGCCAGGGCTCTCCCCGGATCTGTCCGGGCCGGAGCGGCCGGAAGAGGTGAATCACCTCGGAGGCCGCAATGCGGACGGTTTGCATGCCTCCGGTTCCGGACATGGGAGCCATCGCCCCGTCCTCGGGATGCGAGCGGTACAAGTGGTACGCGACCCGACGCCCAAGTCGGTCGAATTCGATGCCGGCGCGCACGACATTGCCGGAGGCAAGTTCCGTATTCATCGTGGCCGGTAGGTGCTCGGGCTCCAGGACCTGCAGCTGGAGTGCGACGGGAAGCCGGTCCTCCAGGCGTCGGTAGCGAAGGCGCACGAGTGCCTCACCCCCCTCGACCATGGCCCGGCAGGCGAGCGCTTGCAGGCCATAGAAATCAGTCAGGCCAGCGGCGTCGGCTTCCCCGCACCAATCCCACCAGAGCGCGTGGATCGTCTCCCGAAGACCAAGGTCCGCGACCATCGACTGCGGCTTGATGCCGGTGCCGATGGCGTTGGCCACAAAGGCTTCCACCCCGGCTGCTGCCCACGCATTGCGTCGGACAAGGTCACGGCTCTTGGCGCGTAGCTCGTTCTGGCTGAAGGCGAGAGCGGCGACGGCGCCAGGGTTTGCCACTTGCCAGGCGATCGCCCGCCTTCCTGAACCCACGCCGTCGTAGGTTGGCGTGCCGCCACCGAAGAGGCCGCGCCGGATTCGGGACACCCAGCTCATCAGGTGCCTTTTCGGGTAGTGATGCGGACCTGGCGCGGCGCCCGCGGCCAGAGGCCCGTATTCACCGCGTCATCGAAAAGTCCGCGCTTGACCTCCTTGATGGCGGCCGCCAGTTCTTCGACGGTGCGGTACTCGACGGTCTTGTCCCCAAAGGTGACGCGGCGCTCCCCTTTGGCGAGAGCCGCCTCCAGGGCGTCAAGTTGCGCTTGCGAATAGGCCATTAGCGAAACACCACCACGTTGATTTCGGTCGAGTCGGCGGGGGAGCCGGCCAGCGTGCTGACGCAGCGCACATCCAGGTGGGCGGCCGCACGCTCGTCCGTCGAAGTGGCGGCGACCGCCAGGCGCTGGGATCCCGACGTGCTCGGGCTTCGCGCGTTGGCGGTCCAGCAGTAGTTGGCGTCGGCGAGCGGGGAGGCAAAGTGGATGCGGTACTGGCCGGGCGCCAGGCGCTCGACACTGGCCACGCCGTAGCTGTGGTGAATGACCGTCTGGCCCGCCACATAGCCAAAGCTCACCCACGCCCGCGCAAGCGCAGGGTGGGTGGCGTTGACCTTGGTTCCGACCTCGAACCCGATACGGGCGGCGAGGCCCGCGATGCGATCGGAGAGCGACATTAGACGAGCGCCGCTTCGAAGATCGCGACAAAGTCGGTGTCCGTGTCGCCCACCGCGGTGAGGGCTACGGCACCGATGTTGGTGCGGGCCTGCTGTTGCACGAGGACCGTGAGCGTTTGCGCCGCATCGAAGCGGACGCGGACGTTGACGGCGGCAAGGAGCGCATCGAGCCCTGAGGTGTTGTTCTGCAGGTACTGCTGGATCTCGACCAGCGTGTCGTAGGCAGCGTCCGCCCCGCCCAGGATTTCCGTCTTCAGAGCGTCCAGGAGGGAGACGATCTTGCTCGACGAATACGTGCTCGTGAGCGTGATGCTGGCATCGTCGATGCCGTTGGCCACCATGGTCTTCAGCTCGTTGATGGCGGCAACGAGGTTGGACTTGTCGGCCGTGGTGAGGTTGGCCAGCGCCCCCGTCTTCGTGTTGACGGAGTTGAACTCCTGGGCGATGCGAAGAACGAGGCTTTCGATGCGAGTCTGCAGGCTCATAGGGTGTCCTCTGCTGTGGTCACGAAAGCCAGCGGCTCTTGATCACACGCCGGCCGAACTTTCGGGCCCCAGAAGCACCGCGGCCACCGCTAGGGGTGGCCTCGTGGGGATCCAGGGGTTGAATCAGGGGTGGTGCCTCACTCTCGGGCGCAATGCCAAGCTGTCGTTCCAATTCGCGCCAATGGCGCTCCTCGAAGCGATCGAGACCTGCGGCCGCGGCTGCTGCTCGCGCGTAGACGTAGCAGTCGAGCGCCTCGTTACGCTCCCGCATCTTTTGCCACTCGCGCACGGCAAAGCCGTGGCGGTTGCGGCGTGTCGTGAGCTGCTCAGCGCAGAGCTGTTGAATGAACTCCGCATCGACCTGCGGCAGATGCACGAAGCCCACTGGGTAGCGGATCGTGATGCCGTCCTCTTCGACGTCCGCCACCTTGCGCAGGTTGTTGTAGAACTCGAGCTTTGCGATTCCCACTGCGACCGAGAAGACCTTGATCCCACGCCGCAAGCGCTTCCCGCCCTGCGAAATGTCGACCGCGAGCGGAGTCCCAATGAGCGCCGGCCCACGCGGCACGCCTTTCACTGCCATGAGCCGAGAGTCCCGACATGCCCGCACAAAGGCGTAGGCCTCTTGGGTGGCAAAGCCCGTATCAAGTGCGAAGCGCGCGAGCGGCATCGTGGCGCCTGACGCGTGCGTCCACTGCTCGGCCATGAGGGTTCCGAGGTCTTTCCAGACCGCCTCGCGCGCGGTATCGCCCATGAGCACTCGGTGCTCGATGAGCCAGGACGCCTTACCGCGACCGAAGGCCCAGATCGAGGCTTCGATCCGATCTTTCTGGACGTCCGCCCCACCAACCAGAAGGAGACCGCCCGCGGGAATGGTGCCGATGGGATAGGTTTCCCGACGCTCCAGAAGCCGCTGCCAGTCCGGGGCTTCACCTTCCTCGACCCAGGTCTCCCCCAGTTCGGTGTTCTTGAACGTCTTGATGGCGGCTGCCGACCCGGTCTCCTTGTTCACCGCAGCCTCCCAGGCGGCGGCAATCTCGCGCCAACTGCGCCATCCCACCGGGCTATAGAGCGAGGACAGGTGAAAGCCGGTGGTCTTGATCCCGTTTTCCGGCGCCATCGCCCGCCATTCGCCGTGCTCAAGCATCCACGCCTTGTGGTGCTCAGCGACCGATACCTCGCAAGACTCGCAGACGTAAGCGGTGGTCTCGGGCTGACCTTTCTCCCAGCGCAGCTGCTCGAACCGAAGCCACTGCCGGTGCGAGCAGTGCGGGCAAGGCACGAAGTAGCGGTTCTGGTTCGAGGCCTCGTACTCCCGCTCAATTGAACTCGCCCCCGCGATCGTCGGGGTCGAGACGATGAAGATCTTGCGACGCGCGAAGGTTCGCGTTCGGGCTTCGGCCAGGGAGATCGCATCTCCCTCGCCCTCGACATCCACCGGGTAGCCATCCACCTCATCGAGGAAGAGGTAGCGAACCGGCATGGAGCGTAGCCCCACGGCGCTGTTGGCGCCGGTCATCACCAGCACCCCGCCGCGGAATTCTTTCGCCAGGATGGTGTTGCCCGAGTCTCGGCTGCGGGCCGGGGCGATGAGTTCGGCCAGCACTCCGGACTCTTCGATCAGCGAGTCGATCCGCTGCTTGGAGTTGCGCTTGGCCATCTCGACCGTGGGCCACACAGCCATCATCGGGCCCGGTGCGTGGTGGATCACATAGCCGATCCAGTTGGAGCCCATCTCGGTGGCCCCAAGCTGAGCGCCCTTCATGAACACCACGCGCTCCACCGGGGAGGTGGGCGAGAGGCAGTCCATGATGGCTTTGAGATAAGGCGTGCGGCTGGTTCGCCACCGGCCCGGTTCGGCCGAGGCCTTGCTGGAGAGCATCCGGTGCCGGTCGGACCATTCGGAGACTGAGAGGAGCGGATCCGGGGTAAGACCCTCCCTCCAGGCGCGTTCGATCTCGAAGGCGCCCTCGTATTCGGTCTCGACCATCAATCCACCCGCGGGCGCATGTCGCCCAGTTCCTGCAGGTGCTCGCGCACCGCAGCCTCCAACGCCACGTGCATGGTGTGCGCGTCTACCGCCAGTCGCGCGGCCATCTGTGCCGAGATCCGCGCGGGCCAATTAAGCCAGGCGTCCCGTTCCGCCCGCGATAGCTTGAATACGTGGGCGATCGCTTGCGATCGGTCGACCAGTTCTCCCTTCAACCGGGCCAGGCGCACCTTGTTGGTCTGCGCCTTCACGACCTCGTTCACCGTCCGCGCCTGAAGGAGCGAAGTTCCCCCGGTAGGGAGCGCCGGGCCTGGCTCGCTCGGAGCCTCGGGATTGGGGACCTTCACCGCCGGTGTGCGGGTGCCCACCTTCGGTGCCCCGGAGTTCCTCATCCATTCGCGATCCGCTCGCTCGGCATCGACGGTGCCGTCCGGCTCCGGGGTGATGCGACCGGCGCGAATGGCCTTGTGGACGGCCGTGTCGGTGACCCCGCGGTGCCTGGCGTAAGCGCGAATCGAGATCCCCATCGGAGCCTTCAATCTTTCTTGAGAATCCGCTTGGCTTCCATCAGGAGAAGCGCGTTCATACGTTCGACTTCAATCACCTCCTCCCGAAAGCACCCATGAACACGATCGACCGACTCCTGACCCAAATCGCCCAACAGCACCTCGGGATCCAGACCCTGGAAGCCCAGAACGCCGACCGCCTCGATTTCCACGACGTCGCGGTCTGGAGCCTGCACGATGCCCTGCGCGCGGCCTTTGAAGCGGGCGCCAAAAGCCAATCGTCGAAATAGAGCAGAAAGCGCTTGGCTTCCATCGCAACAAGCGCGTTCATCACGTCGCACCAACCACCCCAAAGGAGATGCACATGAGCAAGAACACCCTCACCCCTGCCCAGCACGCCATCCTCGCGTACGCCATTCAGAACACGGCGGGCGCGATCACGTGGTTCCCTGACAACGTGAACGGCGGCGCCCGGAAGAAAGTCCTGGAAGGGCTCTTTAAGCGCGCACTCATTACGACCGACGGCGCCGGCTGGTTCGTCGCCGCCGAGGGCTACGACGCGCTGGGTGCGCCGCGTCCCGCGCCTGCCCCTCTTGCCCCAAGCGCGGAGGAAACCGCCAACGAAGCGCCCCCTGTCGCAGCACAGGCGCAAGAGAGCGCGACTCCCCGTCCGCGTACGCGCGAGAACAGCAAGCAAGCCACCATCATCGGGATGCTCCAACGTCCCGAGGGGACCACGATTCCGCAGATCTGCGAGGCAACCGGATGGCAAGCGCACACTGTGCGCGGCGCCTTTGCCGGGGCGCTCAAGAAAAAGCTCGGACTCAACATCGTCTCGGCCAAGGAGCCGGGCGCCGATCGCGTGTACCGGATCGGGGCCTAAGGAAGGCAGCCCATGGACTTCCAGGAGCCGAGCCTGCGCTACCCCAATAACACCCCGACTGTGTTCACCGGGGCCAGACGCTTCGTCGAGGCCCATGGCATGGAGGTGTGGTGCGAGTTATGCGACACCGTGATGCCCGGCGAGTGGTTCAACGTGACCGACGTCGCCGGGCAACTCGAATCCCTGCGGGGTTACCGAAAGCCGGAACGGTATTTGCGTGCCGTCCTCAAGGCGATCCTCGCCGATTACCAGGAGTTTCCGGAGAACTACGACGGGACCGTGCCGGTGCGCCTACGGGGCCGAAATCTCGATGTCATCAGCATCTGAATAGAGCTTGGCTTTGCAGTTGAACAGCGCGTTCATACAGTCATCGCAGCAACACAACCGACGGAGCCCAACATGACGACAACCACGCAAGTCCCGGCCACTCAAAACGAAGCCTGGGGCTTTTGGGGAACGATGACGGAACACGCCGCCGCCGCGTGGCCCACGGCCATGACCGCGATTGCGGAGGCCACGGGCCAGCCCCTGGACGCGGTTCGGGTCTTCCTCGATAGCCGCCACGGACGCCACTTCGCGGATGACGGCCTGAACCAAATTCATGCCGGACTCGCCCTTGCGGACGCGATCCAAGCCGCCACCCAACAGTGGATGGGCTGGAAGATCGGGCGTCAGACGAGCAAGCAGTACGGCATCCCGCGCGGGTTGCCCTACCTCACGGGCTTCGTGATCCACTGCGAGATCAACGAGGAGGAAGCCGTCTCCTGACAAGCGCAACTAGCCAAGGCGGATTCTTCGAAACAAGATCCGCCGTTGACCTCACTTCCTGCCCGGAAGAGAATGCATGCGCTATTGGTCGCTATCGTTGCTAGCTGCAAGCACTCGTACTCCAATTAGCCCCAAGGGAGAGACATCGTGCCATTTCCCAATCCGGCAGTGTGGACACGTGAGACTGCTGACGTGGCACGTGAGAATAGTAAGCGAGAGGCTAGTCCCAGTTCCTTTTTTTGTTCCCAAGGGCGGTCACTATGCCTCGCAGCCGAGTACTTCACCAATAATCGACTGGCGGTAGCGGCACGCGGTGGCGTCGCAATAAAGCATCGCCACAAGAATCAGTTGGCAATATTTGGGCAAATGATGGCCGCGTTCGAGTACATGCTCAAAGACTTTGTGGCAAAGACTATTGACGCAACCAGTGCGTTTGACGACAAGATCAAGTCACAAGAGTGGTTGAGCATTACTACGGAGCGCGTTCTCGCGCAGCGTGTTGTCCAGACATCGATTGGATCGACCTTGATTCACCCAACGCTTGGGTGGCACTCACCGGAAACGGTCAATGAGCGCTACAAGGCGATCTTCAATATCTCCCCAATCGACGGCAATGAAATTCGAACACTGTCTACGCTCTGGATTCTCCGTCACTCGGTTGCACACAACGCCGGAATCGTGACGGCACATGATGCCGCGCGGATCAATCAGCCCGCGCTTGCTGAGCGCGTGGCACACATAGACGACGCGTTCATCGCGCAGTCATTTGAATTCTTGAAGGGCATTGCCATTCGTATTGCGGACCGAGGCGGCAAAAGTGTCTTAGGACACTGGTTCAAAACGGTCCGCGACTACGGAATCAATTACCCACGCGACGAGGCAGCGTACGCTCGCATCAGGCAATTGGCCACTTGCATACAGAGCCGCACTCAGCCTCTGCCTGTAACGACTGAGGTGATGTATCAGGCTGACTGGGCAACATATACACACTAGAGTCAACGCGCTGTTCGAGTTGGACATTGAGCGCCATTTATCGTTGCATGACTGCCTCGGACATGAAAGCCGAGCTGTCCTCTTCGCGCTGCGCTGACATTCCCGTCCAGTCCTGCCACCGCCGCACGATCACATCGACGTAATGCGGATCGAGCTCGATCAGT
>JAFMJY010000186.1 GCA_017853245.1 Burkholderiales bacterium
GAATAGGTCACCACGACCTTGATGTTCATCCGGGAAAGCTTCATGCAGATCGCTTCTCCGAGGCCGCCCATGCCTCCAGTCACGAGGGCGATGCGTTGCGACATGGCTGCTCCTCCTCCAGTGGTCGTTGTGCGGCTCTGGGCCGCCTCAGGCCTCGATCTCAGCCCGTTCCTTTACAAAACGCCCCGGCGCCGGCTCGATCACCCGGTGCTTGGCGTCTCCCAGCTTCGCCCGGGCGGCGATGAGCTTGCCGCCGTGGGGCTTCAACCACTGCGCCCAGGCGTTCCACCAGCTGCCCGGCACTTCCTTCGATTGTTCGAACCACTTGTCGGGGTTGGGCCCCAGGCGGTCGTTCACCCAGTGGCTGCGCTTGTTCTTCGAGGCGGGATTGATGGAGCCAGCGATGTGGCCGCTGGCACCCAGCACGAACTTCACGGGCCCGCCGAGGTAGCGCGCGCTCTCGTAGGCCGACTGCCAGGGGACGATATGGTCCTCCCGGGCGGCCATGACGAACGCCGGCATGTCGACATCGCGAACGTCCACTTTCACGCCGCACATGGTGAGGGCGTCGGGCTCGACCAGCTTGTTGTCCAGGTAGGTGTTGCGCAAGTAGTAGCCGTACATCGGGCCCGGCAGATTGGTCGAGTCGCCGTTCCAGTACAGCAAGTCAAACGCGGGTGGCTGCTTTCCCTTCAGGTAGTTCGCTACGACATAGGGCCAGACTAGGTCGTTGGCGCGCAGGCTCGAGAAGGCCCCGGCGAGCTCCGCCCCGGGCACGATGCCGCCCTTGGCCAGCTGCTTCTCGCGCTTGGCGACGAAGTTCTCGTCGACGTAGACGCGGATCTCGCCAACCTCGGTGAACTCCAGGAGCGCCGTCATCAGCGTGAGGCTCTCAACCAGCTTGCGCTTCTTCTTCGCGAGCACGGCCAGTGCCGAAGTAACAAGCGTGCCGCCGATGCAAAAGCCGAGCGCGTTCACCTTGTCCACACCCGTGATGTTCTTCGCCTCGGTGAGCGCGGCGATCACGCCCTGCTCCACGTAGTCGTCCCAGGTCAGCTTGTCGAGCGGCGGCTTGATGTTGCGCCAGGAGACCAGGAACACCGTGTGGCCCTGCTCGACCGCGAAGCGCACGAGCGAGTTCTCCGGCTGGAGGTCCATGATGTAGAACTTGTTGATGCACGGCGGCACCATCACCAGCGGCCGCGTATGGACCTTGGGCGTGAGCGGGCTGTACTGGATGAGCTGGATCAGGTCGTTCTCGAACACCACGCCGCCCTTGGAAACGGCGATGTTCTCGCCTACCTTGAAGGCCGACTCGTCGGTCATCGAGATGCGCCCCTTCCCGATGTCGGCCAGCAGATTCTTCAGCCCCTCCTCGAGACTCTTGCCGCCCGTCTCCAGCGCCGCCTTCAGCGCTTCTGGGTTGGTGAGCAGGTAATTGGAAGGCGCCGCTGCGTCGAGGTACTGGCGCATGAAGAAGCGCATGCGCTGCTTGGCCTGGGCATCCAGGTCCGCCTTTTCCACCGCCTCCATCATCATCTTGGAGGTGAGGAGGTAGGAGTCGCGGTAGTAGCGGAAGAGCGGCATCTCCGCCCACTCGGCGCCGGCAAAGCGCTTGTCCGGGTGCGGGGCGACACTGGGCTCTCCGCCCTCGGGGGCGTGCTGGAAGGCGCCCATCCAGAGCTTCATCTGCTCCTGCATGTACCGCCCCTGCATGTCCAGCAGCGTTTCAGGCTTGGCCGACATAGCCTCAAGCCAGGCGCGGTAGGCCTCCGCGAACCCGGACATGACCTGCTGCGTCGTGCTCTCCGTGTTGAGCGAATCGGCCATCTTGGCTTGGGTCTTGCGCAGGAGGTCGGCAAGGTCGTCGGACGGGGCGGAGGCGGTCTTGGGCATGGCAGGAGGGCGAGAGAGGTATCGGAAACTGACGAGGGATCCAGCGAGCCGAAGGATTCTCCGCGCCCCCTTCCGGAGGTGTCAAGGAAACGGTAGCCGGAGCGTCAGTGGCTGTGGCCGAGCGCGAGGTGCACCAGCCAAACGGTGGCGATTCCGACGGCGATGAAGGCGAACTGCTGAGCCGTCTCCGCCAACCGGGTTCGGCGGTGCAGCCCGGGTATCAGGTCCGCCACTGCCACGTAGAGCATTCCGGCAGCCGCGATGGCGAGGATGCGTGGTACCCACTCTGTTGCCGCCGACAGCGCGAAGTAGCCGAGCAGCGCGCCGGCCACCGAGGCGAGGCTCGAGAGCGCATTGAGCGCGAGCGCCCGCGCCTTCGAGTAACCGGAGTCCAGCAGGATCAGGAAGTCGCCGACCTCCTGAGGAACTTCGTGCGCGATGATCGCCGCCGCCGTGACGATGCCAAGGTGCGTGTCGGCGATGAACGCGCCGGCGATCATGATGCCGTCGGTGAAGTTGTGAAACGCATCGCCCACCGTGACCATCAGGCCAGCTCGCCCGGAGCCCGTGCCGTGGGCGTGGTGATGCGCATGCCCGTGGCCGCCCTCGGCGTCGAAGTGGTGGTGCCGCCAGAGCAGGAGCTTCTCGAGCAGGAAAAAACCCAGCATCCCGGCGAGCACCAGCGCCGCCGTGCCGCCGTAATCCACCGTCTGCTCGAAGAGATGGGGCAGGATCTCGAGGAACACCGCGCCCAGCAGCGCGCCCACGGCATAGCTCACCAGCACCGACACGAGCCGGGCCTGGACCCGGAAGGCGACGAGGCTCGCTAGCAGAACGGAGAGGAGCCCGCCCGCGAGGCACGCGAGGAGGATCCAGGCAAGGGTGGGCATGGGGCCAAACGCGACTGAGTTGCAAAGAGTCTACCAG
>JAFMJY010000187.1 GCA_017853245.1 Burkholderiales bacterium
CGCGGCTCAGCTTGGATTGCACCGCGAATGATTTCTCGACCGCCGCGTACTGCTGGGCATCGACGCCGTTGGCCGCGAGCCAGGCATCGCGCACCTTGGCCGAGGCAAGGTTCTGATTTTGCTCGTGCAGCGCCGAGAAGATCTTCGGGTGCAGCCGATCGAGCTGGCTCATGGCCTCCAGCGTGTAGAACAGCTGGGCGAGCGCCGACCATTGCTCGCTGCCCACGCCGGGTACCCGGCGGAAGACGACGTCGGGAGGGAGCTTCTTCGCCCATGCCTCGAGAAACGGCTCGAGGCGATAGCAGTGCCCGCAGGCATACGAGAAAAACTCGATGACCTCCACCTTGCCCGGCTCGGTGGCCTGGGGGGGGCTTAGCACGGTGAAGTCTTCCCCGGGGCGCGCTTGCGCAACGCTGGGCGTTGCCCACAGGGCAAGGCTGAAAAGCGCGGAGGCGAAAGCGAGAAGTCGGGTCAGGCGCATGGGGGCTCCGGGATCAACGGGATTCTTCGGTTCGAATGAGAGTCGTGGTGATGCCGTTCTGGGACAAGGAAGCCTTCACGCGGTTCGCTTCGGCCGCTGTGGCGAATGGCCCGACCCGAACGCGATGCAGCCGGCCGCGACCGGGGACGTCCGAAGACTTCACCGTGGCGTCCAGCCCCGAGAGGGCGATCTGCACGCGCATGTTCTCGGCATCCTTGGCGTCGGCGAACGCGCCTGCCTGGAGCCAGAGCGATTCCGAGGCCGCCTTGGGCGGCTCGGTTGGCGCCTTGGGGGTCTCCTTGGCGGGCTCCGCGACCGGCTCCTTGGGCGGCACATCCTTTGCTGGCGGGGCTGGGGTGCGCGCCGGCGGCGCAGCCTCCGGCGCGCCCTTTTCCCCAGGCAACACGGTGTAGAAGTCGAACCGGGGCTTGTCGCCCTTGCCCTTCTCCTCCGGGCGCTCGTCGGCCTTGGGCGCGCGGGCGGCCGGCTTGGCCGCGGGCTCCGCCGCCTTCGGCGGGGCGAGGAACGGATTGGCAAAGCCCTTGAGCCAGATTGCCACGCCGACGGACAGACCGACGCCCAGCACCGTCCCGATCACGACACCGGTGATCAGGGGGTGCGGGTTCCCGGAGGAGTGTCGGTTGCTCGGTCGGTGGTCGGCGGGCATGGGGTTACATTCGGTCGGGCGCGCTCACGCCCAGCACGGCAAGGCCGTTGGCGAGCACCTGGCGGGTGGCCGCGACGAGCGCCAACCGGGCATTGCGCACGGCCTCGTCGTCGACGAGGAAACGCTCTGCATTGTAGTAGGTGTGAAGGCGCGCAGCCAACTCGTCATGCAGGTAGAAGCACACCAGGTGCGGCGAGAATTCCCGCGCGGCGTTCGCGAGGAGCTCCGGAAATTGCGCAAGGGACTGCGCGAGCGCCACTTCGTGCGGCGTGCCGAGCGCCTCGAGGCTCGCGCGCCCGAGGCTCGCGACATCGCCACCCCACTCGCGCAGCACGGAGCAGAGCCGGGCGTGGGCGTACTGAACGTAGTAAATCGGGTTCTCGTCGGTCTGCCGCTTGGCGAGGTCGATGTCGAAAACGAGGTGCGAGTCGGCCTTGCGCATGGTGAAGAACCAGCGTACGGCATCGCGCCCCGTCTCCTCGATGAGGTCACGCACGGTGACGTAGGAGCCCGCCCGCTTGGAGATCTTCACTTCCTCGCCACCGCGCACGACGGTGACCATCTGGTGCAGCACGTAGTCCGGGTAGCCGGCCGGAATGCCAAGCCCCAGGGCCTGCAGGCCTGCCCGAACACGCGTGACTGTGGAGTGGTGGTCGGCCCCCTGCACGTTGACTGCGCGGGCATAGCCGCGCCGAAACTTGGTCAGGTGATAGGCCACGTCCGGCACGAAGTAGGTGTAGGCGCCATCGGACTTCCGCATGACGCGGTCCTTGTCGTCGCCAAACTCGGTGGTGCGAAGCCAGAGGGCCCCTTCCGACTCGTAAGTCTTGCCGGCTGCCGAGAGAAGCCTCACCGTTTCCTCGACCTTGCCGTCCGTGTAGAGGGAGCTCTCGAGGTAGTAGGAGTCGAAGGCCACGCCGAAGGCTCGCAGGTCCGCATCCTGCTCGCCGCGAAGATAGGCAACGGCGAACTGGCGCACCGCGTCGAGGTTTTTGCCGCTGGCATCCCGCGGATTCTCGGCCGCGTAGTCGCGCGCGATGTCGGCGATGTACTCGCCGTGGTAGCCGTCGGCCGGCATGGCAGCCGCCTCGCCTGCGCGCTCGCGCAGGCGCACCTGCGTGGAGAGCGCGAGGTTGGCGATCTGGTTGCCGGCGTCGTTGTAGTAGAACTCGCGCAAGACCTTCCAGCCTTGCCACTCGAGAAGCGACGAGATCGCGTCGCCCAGGGCTGCCTGGCGGCCGTGGCCCACGTGCAATGGGCCGGTGGGGTTGGCCGACACGAACTCCACCATGATCGGGCGGCCTGCACCCTCGGTGCCGCGACCGAACTGGGCGCCAGCGTCGAGGACCGCCGACACGACGCCGAAGCGCGCGCCGGCAGCGAGCGTGAGGTTGATGAAGCCGGGGCCGGCGATGTCCACGCGCGCGAGCTCCGATGGCGCACCGAGCGCGGTGACGATGGCGTCGGCGACCTCGCGCGGCTTCGTGCCCACGCGCCTGGCGAGCTGCAGCGCCACGTTGGTGGCGAAATCACCGTGCTCGGCGTTGCGCGGGCGCTCGAGCTCGATGCTCACGCCGGCAGCAGCCTCGGGGTAGGCCCGGCCAATGGCCTGCGTGAGCAAGTCGGTGAGGCGTGCCTTGGGGGAAGAGTGGGACAAGGGGCGGGACGAC
>JAFMJY010000188.1 GCA_017853245.1 Burkholderiales bacterium
CAAGAAGCGGGAATTTCGCGTTCTGTGGATCGCGCGCATCAACGCTGCGGTTCGCGAGACCGGAATGACCTACAGCCGGTTCATGGCTGGCCTGAAGAAGGCCTCCATCGACATCGACCGCAAGGTCCTGGCCGACCTCGCCGTGCACGACAAGCCCGCCTTCGGGCGCATCGTCGAGCAGGCAAGAGCGGGCCTCGGCGCCTGACCCCGGGCGGCGAAGACAAGGGGCTCTCTCGGGAGCCCCTTTTTTCTTCCCGGCGCCGGATTGAATCCGCTGATGCAAAGCCCTTCAGACATCGTCTCTGACGCACGCACGGCATTCGCCGCCGCGGCGTCCGTTGCCGAACTCGAGCAGGCAAAGGCCCGCTTCCTCGGGAAGTCGGGCGCGCTCACGGAACTGCTCAAGGCCTTGGGGAAGCTCTCGGCTGAGGAGCGTCCGGCAGCCGGGGTGGCCATCAACGAGGCGAAGGGCACCGTCGAGGCGCTGCTGAAAGACCGCCGAGACGCCATCCTCGCCGCCGATCTGGCCGAGCGGCTGAAATCCGAGTCCGTGGATGTGACCCTCCCTGGGCGTCGTCAATCGCTCGGCGGATTGCATCCCATCACTCGCACCCAGTCGCGGATCGAGCAACTTTTCGGCTCCATGGGCTTCGGCGTGGCGAGCGGCCCCGAGATCGAGAACGATTTCTTCAACTTCACGGCGCTTCGCATGTTTCCGGACCACCCGTCGCGGAGCATGCAGGACACGTTCTACATCGCCGGCACGGATCGCGTGCTTCGCACGCACACGAGCCCGGTGCAGATTCGCTACATGCGCTCGCACCAGCCGCCGATCCGGATCATTTGCCCCGGCCGCGTCTACCGGTGCGACCACGACGCCACGCACTCGCCGATGTTTCACCAGGTCGAGGGATTGTGGGTCGAGGAGGGGGTAAGCCTGGCGGACCTCAAGGGCACCCTCACGCAATTCCTGCAGCGATTCTTCGAGCGCGACGACCTCGCCATTCGCTTTCGGCCCTCTTACTTTCCCTTCGTCGAGCCCGGTGTGGAAATCGACATGGAGTGGGAGCGCACGGAAAAGGGCGTGAAATACCTCGAAATCGGAGGAGCGGGTGTGGTGCACCCGGACGTCCTGCGCAACGGGGGTATCGACCCAGAGCGCTATTCCGGCTTTGCCTTTGGCATGGGGCTCGATCGGCTGGCCATGCTGCGCTACGGCGTGAACGACCTGCGGCTTTTCTTCGAGAACGACCTCGCCTTCCTGGAGCAGTTCCGGTGAAAGTATCGATCCAATGGCTGGAGGAAGTGATCGGCACGTCCTTGGATGTGGAGGCAGCGGCCCACTTGCTCACCATGGGCGGGCTGGAGGTCGAGCACGCGGAGCCGGTGGCGGGTGCGTTCAACCAGGTGGTGGTCGCGCAGGTGCTTTCCGTCGCGCCGCACCCCAACGCCGACAAGCTGCGTGTGACCTCCGTCGATGTGGGCTCGGGCTCGCCCCTGCAAATCGTTTGCGGCGCGCCGAATGTGGCCGCAGGCCAGCGCGTGCCGTGCGCATTGATCGGCGCCACCCTGGGCAGCGGGCCCGGCGCGCTTGCCATCAAGGCGGCCAAGCTTCGTGGCGTGGAGTCCGCGGGCATGCTCTGCTCGGCTCGCGAGCTGGGGCTGTCGGAGGACCACTCGGGCCTCATGGTGTTGCCTGCGGATGCGCCTGTGGGTGCCGACATTCGCGCGTACCTGCAGCTCTCCGACACGCTGCTCACCCTGAAGCTCACGCCCAACCGGGGCGATTGCCTCTCCACCCTCGGCGCAGCGCGCGACCTCGCGGTGCTGATGGGGCGCCCACTGCCCGCGCTTTCGGCACCGCCCGTGGTGGCTGCCCTTGAAGACAAGCGCGAGATCCGCATTGCCGAGCCGGCCGCCTGTGGGTACTACGCCGGCCGAGTGATCCGGGGGCTCAACCCGTCCGCGCGCACGCCGGATTGGCTGGCACGCCGCCTGGAGCGGGCGGGATTGCGCCCGAAGAGCCCCCTTGTCGACATCACCAATTACGTAATGCTCGAATGCGGACAGCCGTTGCACGCGTTTGACCAGGACAAGCTCTCGGGGGCCATCACGGTGCGCCACGCCGGCCCCTCGGAGGAGTTCATCCTCCTGAACGAGCAGAAGGCCGAGCCTATTCCGGGCCTGCTGGTGGTTGCCGATGAATCGGGGCCCCAGGCGCTTGCCGGCATCATGGGCGGCCAGGCGTCCATGGTCTCGGAATCGACGACGTCGGTATTCCTCGAGTCAGCCTTCTTTGCGCCGTCCGCCATCCAGGGCCGGGCGAAGGCGTTGATGATCACGAGTGATGCCGCGTACCGCTTCGAGCGTGGCGTCGATTTCGCTGGGGCCAAGGCGGCACTCGAGCGTGCCTCCGCGCTGGTGCTCGAGATTTGCGGGGGCGCTGCGGGCCCGGTCACCGAGGCACGGGGCAACTTGCCGGCGCGATCGCCGGTGCGCGTGCGCCCCGAGCGCGTCCGCGCGCTGCTGGGCTACGACGTCGCCGATGCGGACATGCGCACGATCCTCGGGCGGCTGGGTTGTGCGGTGGCGCCCGCAGAGGGCGGGTTCTCCGTTGTTGCGCCGACCTGGCGCTTCGACCTCGATATCGAGGCGGACTTCGTTGAAGAAGTGGCGCGCGTGCAGGGCTATGAGCGTGTGCCATCTGCCGTGCCCCGCTCATCCGTCCCCATGCCAGCGCGGCCCGAGGGGCGCCGCGACGCGTTGCAGTTGAAGCAGGCTGCGG
>JAFMJY010000010.1 GCA_017853245.1 Burkholderiales bacterium
GCGCAACGGAGTAGCCCGCGCGGGCGAGGTCGTGCGCTGCGGTAGCGCCCGAGGGCCCGCCGCCGACGATCACCGCGTCAAACACAGTCGCCGTCGCAGTCATGCCCGGGCTCCTTCCAAATTGAGGGATGCGTTCGGCTCCGCAGCTTCATCGTCCTGTGCCGTATCGCCGACTTCACGGACTGGGATGCGCGCTGCAAGCACCGCGGCGACGAAGAACAGCAAGCCTTCGATCGCGAACACGACGGCATAAGCCATCAACGGCGAGCCCAGCGTGGCGCGAGCGACATCCACCGCGACGGTGCCAAGAAACCCGCCAGAGCCAAATGCCACCGCCTGGGCCGCGCCCCACATGCCCATGCGCACCCCCTCGCGGGATTTCCGGCCCGCCGTGACCAGCGCCATCATGGAGCCGATGGCGGCAATGGCGTAGGCCCCGTTCGCGAGCCCCAGGAAGAAGACCGACGCCTTCAGCGGCCAGGAGTCACCCACCAAGCCTGCGACGGCCAGCCCCAGCAGCGCGAGGCCGGAGGCGATGCAGCCCGCGATGATCCAGCGGCGAAGGATCGACGCCCGCCCGCCCCGGCCGACGCCAGCCGCGATCGCGATGAAGATCATGCCGGCGAGCACGCCGCCGTGCTGCACGCCCGAGAGCTTGGTGGACTCGCCCGGCGTCATGCCGAAGATCGCTCCGGCGAACGGCTCGAGGATCAGGTCCTGCGCGCCATACGCGAGCATCGACACAAAGATGAAAATCGTGAACCGGCGAGCCGCAGATTCCGCCCACACCTGCTGAAGCGCAACCCGAAAGGGCGTCTTGGGCGCCGGGGCTTGCCTCTCGGCGACTGGCAGCGGTGGCCCAGCGCGCCCCTCGACGCCCCACACCGCCAGCAGCGTCACCGCCATGGCGATCACCGATACACCCGACGTGACCGCCACCAGCCGCGACGGCGAGTAAGGGTCGAGCAGATGGCCCGCCACGCCCGCCGTGACGGCGAAGCCGGCAATCATCATGACCCACACGATGGTTGCCGCCGGAGCCCGCCGGCGATCGTCGACGCGCTTGGCGAGCAGCACGAGCAGGTTGGTGCCTGCCGCGCCGACGCCAATGCCAATCAGGAAGAAACCGAGCACCGCCAGCGCGATGCCCGCCGAGAGCTCCGTCGACATCCACGCCGTGGCCATGGCGGCCACCACGCCGCCGGTGGCCAGCACCGCCATGCCGCCGAGGATCCACGGCGTGCGCCGGCCGCCGACATCCGACCCGTGCCCCAGCCGGGGGCGCAGAAACTGCAGCGCGTAGTGCCAGGCCACGAGCGCGCCCGGCAGCATCGCTGGCAGCGTCAACTCCACCACCATCACTCGGTTGAGGGTCGACGTGGTCATCACCACGATCGCGCCCAGCGCGGTCTGGACGAGGCCGAGGCGGAGGATGCCCAGCCAGCCAAGAGGGGGCATCGCGGCACTCATGACGCGACCGCGCCGCCGTGGCCCAACGCGATCGCGGTGGCGAGCATGCCGAGCACGAACAGGCTGACCCCCGTGGCGTTGTACCAGGGGGCGAGGCCGCGCGGGTCGCGCAGCAGGCGCGCCATGCAAGCCACTTGTGCCACGAGCGATGCCGTCACCAGCGCGGCGCTGAGGCCGTGGCCCCCGTGCGCCAGCAGCGCGATCACGCCCACCTGCGGCACCGCCATCATCACGCAGGCCACGCGCGCGGCCCGCTCCGGGCCCAGGCGCGCGGGCAGCGAGCCCACACCCAGCGCACGATCGCCGGCGAGCGACTTGAAATCGTTGAGCGTCATGATTCCGTGCGCTCCGGCGCTGTAGAGCAACGCCACGAGCAGCACCCGCATATCCGGTATCGCTCCACCCGCCAGTAGGGATGCGCCAGTGAGCCAGGCGAGTCCTTCATACGACATCCCGCAGGCCGCATTGCCCCACCAGCCGTTCTGCTTGAGCCGAACGGGGGGTGCGCTGTACGCCCAGGCGAGCAGCAGCCCGAGGCCAGCCGCCGCGAGGACAAAGGGGCCCAGCGCCGCCGCCAGCGCAATCGACAGGGCTGTCCAGAGCAGCGCGAGGTAGAGGCCCCAGCGGCCGGGGATGCGGCCCGAGGGGATGGGTCGGCCCGGCTCGTTGATGGCGTCCACGTGCCGGTCGAACCAGTCGTTCACGACTTGACTGGTGGCGCAAAGCAGCGGCCCCGCCAACAGGATGCCGAGGATCACGAGGTGCCAGCGCCCATCCGGCGAAATGCCCGACGACACGACGCCGCAACCGAATGCCCACATGGGGGGAAACCACGTGACCGGCTTCAGGAGCTCGACAATGGCCCCCGGCGAGGGGAGGCCCAGGGCGGCGGGCGGGGCTGCGGCGCGGGTCATGGGGCCACGTTAATACGTGACACCCGAGACCGTCAATTGAGGCTTACATCCGCTGCCGATGCAGGTGACCCTGGCGCGATGCTTCAGGCGTCGCCGTCCGCTCCCCGTTCGCCCAACCCGTACCGGCGCAGTTTCACGTAGAGGCTCTGGCGGCTGAGGCCGAGCATCTCCGCCGCCGACGCCCGATTGTCCCGCGTCAGTTCCAGCGCCGCCTGAATGCACAGCCGTTCAATCAGGTCGGTGGATTCGCCCACGATCTCGCGCATGGGCACCCGGCCCACGAGCTCCTTGAGTTGCGCTACCGACCGGGGCACCGTCGACTTCGCCGCGGCAGCCGGCTCCGCAGGCAGTCGGCGGCCGACGTTGCGAATGACGAAGGCAAGCGCTGGCGGGTCCGTCGACGGCACCGAGGCCGCCGAGATCTCCACCTCCGCCGCCACGCCGTTCTCGCCGCGCAAGGTCGTCGCGAACAGCCGAACGCTCCCGTGTTGCCTGAGGTTGGTGAGCAGCACCTGCAGGTCCACCCCCGGGCGGCCGAGCCAGCGATCGAGCGACTCGCCGCGAGCCTGCTCCTCGGAGGCCAGCTGGGCGAGTTCCTGGAACGACGGGTTGGCAAGCATCACGTGACCCTGCATGTCCGTAAGCACGAACGCGTCGGGCGATTCCTGAATGGCCGCGAGCATCGTCGCCCGGCCCTTGGGGTCCCTCGACGTCGCCGCGGCAGCAGGCAGGGTGAGACGCACGAAGAAAGCCGCCGATTTCTCATGGCGGAAGAGCGAGGCCGTCACGTCACACTCGCCCCGGCCCGCCGCCAGCCGGACCCGAACATCCTCGGCCTTGCCGGAAGTCCGCGCCGACGAGATGAGCGCAGCGACCTTGTCCGCATCGAGCGCGTCGAAGCACTCCGCAAAGGACCGGCCCACGACGCGGCTCACGCTCTCGCCCAGAAGGAGGCCGACAGCCGGGTTCGCCTCGGCCACTTTTTCGCCGGCAGCGTCGACCACGAGGATGGCTTCCGACGACATCTGGAACAGCAACCGGTAGCGCGTCTCGACCTGGCGCAAGCGCCAGTAGTCGCGCTCCATCGACTGCTGGGCTTCGACCAGCCGGGCTTGCAGCGCGGCCAACGCCCGCAGGTCGCGGCCGATGGCAATGACCTGGCCCTTGGTGCCGACCCGGAGGGCTGAATAGAGAACCGGCACGTCGGCACCGTGCACGGAGGGATGGTTGACGTGGCGCCCCTTCGTGGCTGCGCCGGGGGCGGCATCGCGCAGCAGCGCCTCGACCTTCGGGCGGCTCTCCGGGGTGACCGTGTCGATCCAGGGTTGGCCGACCCACTTGGCGTATCCCTCGCGGGACAGCTCGTCGCTTCCAAAGGACACGTCGCGGATGACGCCTTCGCGATCCATCACGAGAGCCACATCCGCGGCGGCAGCCAGAAGGGACGCCGCCTGCTCAGGCTGCAGCCCATCGAGCAGTTTGGCGGGGGAGGCGAACGGCTTCACGAAAGACGGGTCGGTTACGGTTGGCGGGAGCGAAAAGAACAGGCGCTCCGGCGGGCGCGCATTATGCGTATTGACGGGCGCGCCGTCACGCCATCGGCACGTCCACGCCCTGGGCCAATCGGCGGGTTGCTTCCTGGACAGCCAGGCGGGCGTCGGTCGACACCCAATCGGCCGGCAGGCTTGCGGCCACGTCCGGCTGGGCGTCAAACAGCCGGCCCCCGGCGAAGATCAGCACGTCCGGGTTGCAGCTGCTGCTTCGCACGGCCTGGATGCAGGCGCGGGTCGTGGCCAAGCGCGACTCCGTGGCAAGAGAAAGGCCCACGGCGTCAAACGGCTCGGCCGCCACCCACTCTCGCAATTCCTCCACCGAGGCCGGAGCGCTGCCCGACACCTCCCACCCCGCGCGGCGGAAAAAATCGCCGAGAACGGCAGCGCCGAAGATGTGACCCTCCCCGGGAACCGGAACGAGTAGCGCCCGACGCGAAGACCGGCCCCGGCTTGGCACGGGCGGCACGACGGTACCCAGCGTGCGAAGGGCTTCATGCAGGCGGTAGAGCCCGAGCGTCACCTCGGCGATGTTGCGGTCGTCGTCGACCCATTGCTCACCCAGCCGGCGGGCCGCGGGGCCCAGCAGGCCCAGGCTGATGTCCTCGACCGGGATGCCCCGCCGAACAAACCGGAGCACGAAAGTGCTGGCGGCGTCGTGTTCCGCTGACAGCGACAGGGCCGCCAGCTCCTCTACCGCGCCCACCGGGGGTTGCCACTGCCCGGCCGATGTGGGCCTGTCCCGCCCGTGAGCGCCCACTAACAAAGGGATGATCTCGACAGCGACCGTGTGCTCCAGCACGGGCTGAAGTCGGTCGATGGAACCCGGCGGCGAGGCGGCGGCGTTCCGGCTGCCGGAGCTTGAGCCCCCCGGAGGCGCCTTGCGAATCCCGGTCATTCGATTTCCTTCCGATGCTGCGCCGCAGCACTACGGGCACACCCTGCCAAGGCGTCTGGCGGGGCGCGAAGGCTTCCTTATTAGTCCTGACGGGAAGATCCGTCAATCAGATTTATCTGTCAACTCGATTTAACGTCAATATAAATTGACATGCCGCAAGGGTGGGGCTAGATTGCCCCGACACGGAGGAAGTCCCAGATGGTCGAGCGTTCAAAGAAAACGCCGCTCTACACCCCCGAGGAGCGTCGCCGGCGCGACGCCTCGCCGTGGACGCTCGTCCAGGGAATCCTCGCGCCCGTCCAATTCCTGATTTTCCTGGTGAGCCTGATCCTCGTCCTGCGCTTCCTCGCCACGGGCGACGGCTGGGGGGCCGCGACGGCCTCGGTCGTCGTCAAGACCTTCGCCCTCTACACCATCATGGTGACCGGCTGCGTCTGGGAGAAACAGGTCTTCGGGGTGTACCTCTTCGCCCCGGCATTCTTCTGGGAAGACGTGTTCAGCATGCTCGTGCTGGCGCTGCACACGGCCTACCTCGTGGCCCTCGTCACCGACGGGCTGCCTCCCCGCGAGCAGATGGCGCTCGCCCTGGCTGCCTACGGCGCCTACGTCATCAATGCAGCGCAATTTTTGCTGAAGCTGCGCGCCGCCCGCCGCGACGAGGCAGCGCGGCAGGCCGGGTCGAGCACCCGCTGGGCACTGGGGCAATGAACGACCTCGCCGCCGCGGCCTCGCGCCTGCCGCCCGTTGTGCTGCGGGAGCGCGGCCAGCGCGAGGTGTTCTGCGGCCTCACCGGCATCGTCTGGCTGCACCGGAAACTGCAGGACGCCTTCTTCCTGGTGGTGGGCTCGCGCACCTGCGCCCACCTGATCCAATCGGCCGCGGGCGTGATGATCTTCGCCGAGCCGCGTTTCGCCACGGCGATCCTCACGGACCGGGACCTCGCGGGCCTCGCCGACGCGGGCGACGAGTTGGAGCGGCACTGCGTTCGCCTCCTCGAGCGCCGCCCCAACATCAGCACGCTGTTCCTCGTCGGGTCCTGCCCGTCGGAAGTGATCAAGCTGGATCTGGGCAAGGCTGCCGAGCGACTCAACGCGAAGCTGTTGCCCAACGTGCGCGTGGTCGCCTACTCCGGCTCGGGGATCGAGACGACCTTCACCCAGGGCGAGGACAACGCGCTGCGCGCCATGGTGCCGCTGATGCCGGCCTCCACCGAGAAGCAATTGCTGGTTGTCGGCTGTGTCGCCGACATCGTCGAGGACCAACTTCGCCGGGCCTTCGAGGCGCTGGGCGTGGGCCCGGTCCATTTCTTTCCCGCTCGCCGCGCCACGGACCTGCCCGCCGTCGGCCCGGGAACCCAGCTGCTGCTCGCGCAACCCTTCAATGGCGAGACCGTCCGGGCGCTGGTCGCCCGGGGTGCCACGCTCCTCGAGGCGCCCTATCCGTTCGGTGCCGAGGGCACCACGGCGTGGCTGCAGGCCGCTGCCGACGCTTGGGAGATTCCGGCATCGCACTTCCAGGCGGTGACTCAGCCACTGGCGGAACGCGCGCGCACCGCCATGGCCCATGCACGCACGCGACTGGCGGGCAAGCGTGTCTTCTTCATGCCCGATTCCCAGTTGGAAATTCCCCTTGCCCGCTTTCTGCATCGCGAGCTCGGGATGTCGCTGCTCGAGGTGGGCACGCCCTACCTGGATCGGCAGATGGTGAGCGCCGAGCTGGAGCTGATGCCGCCGGACGTCACGTTGAGTGAAGGTCAGCACGTCGAGCGCCAGCTCGAGCGCGTGCGCGCCTCGCGCCCGGACCTCACGGTCTGCGGCCTCGGGCTCGCCAACCCGCTGGAGGCCGAGGGGCTCGCGACCAAATGGTCGATCGAGCTCGTGTTCACGCCGATACACGGCTACGACCAGGCGGGAGACCTCGCCGGCATCTTTGCCCGGCCCCTCGAGCGCCGCGAGCGGCTCGGCTTGTGAGGACGTCCGCGTGCAACTGACCCTCTGGACCTACGAAGGCCCGCCCCACGTCGGCGCCATGCGCGTGGCCACTTCGATGAACGATGTGCACCTGGTGCTGCATGCGCCTCAGGGGGACACCTACGCGGATCTGCTGTTCACGATGATCGATCGCCGCTCCGCGCGCCCACCGGTCAGCTACACCACATTTCAGGCCCGAGACCTCGGCGGGGATACCGCCAACCTGGTGACCTCCGCGATCCGGGAGGCCGTGGATCGCTTTCAGCCCAAGGCGCTGCTCGTCGGCGAGTCCTGCACGGCCGAGCTGATCCAGGACCAATGCGGCGCCCTGGCCCGGGGAATGGGGCTCACGCTGCCGGTAATTCCGCTCGAGCTGCCGGCGTACTCCAAGAAAGAGAATTGGGGCGCGGCCGAAACCTTCTATCACCTCGTTCGCGGCCTTCTGGCAGACCGGGTGCCAGCACCCGGTGCCGCCCGGGAACCCCGGCCCGCCGGCAGGCGACCACGGGCCAACCTGCTCGGACCCACCGCGCTGGGCTTTCGCTGCCGGGACGACGTGGAAGAGATCGCGCGGCTGCTCGCTCGCATGGGCATCGAGGTGAACGTCGTGGCTCCCCTTGGCGCGAGCCCCGACGACATTCGCCGGCTGCCCGAGGCGGATTTCAACATCGACCTGTACCCGGAAGTTTCCCGAACCACCGCCGCCTGGCTGGAGCGGGCCTTTGCGATGCCACGCACCCACGTCGTGCCGATGGGCGTTGGCGCCACCCGCGATTTCATTCGCGAGGTCGCGACGCTCGCAGGCGTCGATGCAGCGCCCGTTCTCGCTGCCGAGAAGGCCGGGGATCGCGCGCAGCACGCCTCCGCCTCGCGCGCACCGTGGTACGCGCAGTCCGTGGACTCGACCTACCTCACCGGCAAGCGCGTCTTCATCTTCGGCGACGCCACCCACGCCATCGCTGCCGCGCGCATCGCCTCCGAGGAGATGGGCTTCACGGTTGTCGGCCTTGGCACGTATTCCCGCGAGTTTGCCCGGGACGTGCGCGAGGCCGCCCAGCGCTACGGCCTCGAAGCCCTGATTACCGACGACTACCTCGACGTGGAGCGGGCCGTGGCCGAGGCGGCCCCGGAACTCGTGCTGGGCACGCAGATGGAGCGCCACATCGCCAAGCGGCTTGGCGTTGCCTGCGCCGTGATCTCGGCGCCGATTCACGTCCAGGACGTGCCTGCACGGTACAGCCCCGCCTTCGGCTTCGAGGGCGCCAACGGGCTGTTCGATGCCTGGGTCCACCCCCTCGTGATGGGCCTCGAGGAGCACCTGCTGCAGATGTTCCGCGACGACTTCGAATTTCACGATGGCGCCGCCGCCTCGCACCTGCCCCGCTCCGGTGGCCAGCGCGCCCCGGAGGGCAACGTGGCCGTGCTTGAGCGGCCCGTCGAGTCGCCCGCCGCGGCAGGCGACCCTGTCTGGACGCCCGACGGCGAGAAAGAACTGGGGAAGATCCCGTTCTTCGTGCGTGGCAAGGCTCGCCGCAACACCGAACGCTTCGCGCGCGAGCGCGGGCTTGCGCAGATTTCCGTCGAGACCCTCTACGATGCCAAAGCGCACTTCAGCCGCTGACGCAACGCCGGTGAAGTTCGTCATCGTGACGATGGACACCCATCTCGCGAGCGCGGCGGGGCGCGCGGCGCAGGCATTGGCCCGTGAAATGCCCGGCCTGTCGCTGCGAGTGCATGCCGCTTCGGAGTGGACGAACGACGCCGATTCGCTCAAGCGCTGCCTGGACGACATCGCCTCGGGCGACATCGTGCTCGCCTCCATGCTGTTCATGGAGGAGCATTTCCTGCCGGTGCTGCCCGCCCTGAAGGCTCGGCGCGACGCGTGCGACGCCCTTGTTTGCATCATGTCCGCGGGCGACGTCGTGAAGGCCACGCGCATGGGCCGCTTCGCCATGGACGGCTCGCAAAGCGGCGCGCTCGCGCTTCTCAAGCGGCTGCGGGGAAACAAGGAGCGCGCGCCGACCACGGCGGGCGCGCAGCAGATGAAGATGCTGCGCCGGATTCCGAAAATCCTGCGCTTCATCCCCGGCTCTGCCCAGGATGTCCGCTGCTACTTCCTTGCCCTTCAGTACTGGCTCGGCGGCTCCGAGGAGAACGTGGCGAACCTGGTGCGCATGCTGGTTTCCCGCTACGCCGATGGGCCGCGCCGAGTCCTGAGGGACAGCGTGCGTGCTGCGCCCCCGATCGATTACCCGGAAGTGGGTGTCTACCACCCCCGGATGAAAGAGCGCCTCGCGGAAGATCCGCGTCGGCTGCCGGGGGCAGGCGACAACGGCACGGTGGGCCTGCTGCTGCTGCGCTCCTATCTTCTGGCGGGCAACACCGACCACTACGACGGCGTCATCGAGGCGCTCGAGGCACAGGGCTTGCGGGTGATTCCGGCATTTGCGACGGGCCTCGACGCCCGCCCTGCCATCGAGCGTTTCTTCGAGGGCGGTGGCCGCGTCAAGGTCGACGCCGTCATCTCGCTCACTGGCTTCTCGCTCGTCGGCGGGCCCGCCTACAACGATGCGCGTTCCGCTGAAGAGGTGCTCTCGCGGCTCGACGTCCCGTATCTCGCAGCGCACCCCGTGGAGTTCCAGACGCTCGAGCAGTGGGGCGCCTCCGAACGGGGCCTGATTCCGGTCGAGAGCACGATCATGGTGGCCATTCCCGAGCTCGACGGCGCCACGGGGCCCATGGTGTTCGGTGGCCGTTCCGATGCCGCCGGCGCGCAGTGCGCGGGCTGCCACCGGCGCTGCGTGTTCCCGCCAGCGGAAGGAGGCCGGGACATGCACCGCTGCGTGGAGCGCGCCGAGATGCTTGCAGCACGCGTCTCACGCCTCGTGGCCTTGCGCCGCGCCGAGCGGGCGTCCCGCAAAGTCGCCATCGTGCTGTTCAACTTTCCGCCCAACGCCGGCAACTCGGGAACGGCGGCCTTCCTGTCCGTCTTCGAGTCCCTGCACCACACGTTGAAAGCGATGGCGGCGGAGGGCTACAGCGTCGAGGTGCCCGAGACTGTCGATGCCCTGCGCGAGCGGATCGTGGCAGGCAACGCCTCGGAGACGGGCTCCCACGCCAACGTGCACGCCCGCATACCCGCCGACGAGCACGTGCGGCGCGAGCGCTGGCTTGCAGACATCGAGGCCCAGTGGGGCCCGGCGCCCGGCCGCTTCCAAAGCGATGGGCGCTCGATATTCGTGCTGGGCGAGCGCTTTGGCAACGTCTTCGTGGGGCTCCAGCCCGGGTTCGGCTACGAAGGCGACCCCATGCGGCTGCTGTTCGAGAAGGGGTTTGCGCCGACCCACGCTTTTTCGGCCTTCTATCGCTGGATTCGCGAGGATTTCGGCGCCCACGCCGTGTTGCATTTCGGCACCCACGGCGCCCTGGAGTTCATGCCGGGGCGGCAATCCGGGCTTTCCGGCGCCGACTGGCCCGATCGGCTCATCGCCGACCTGCCCAACCTCTACCTCTACGCGGCCAACAATCCCTCCGAGGGCGCCATCGCGAAGCGCCGCTCGGCCGCCACGATGATCAGTTATCTCACCCCATCGGTGGCGCATGCGGGGCTGTACCGCGGGCTCGCCGACCTCAAGGCCTCGATCAGCCGCTGGCGGGCCCTGGGCCCGGAGTCGGCCACCGAGCGGGCGAGCCTGGCGGAACTGATTCGCGCTCAGGCCGAGGCGGTGGACCTGCCAGCCGGCAACGGCGCCGACACGGAGTCTTGGGTTCTGGGCCTCAACCAGCGGATGCACGAGCTGGAAACCACCTTGATCCCGCACGGCCTGCACGTGGTGGGCCACGTGCACACGAGCGAGGAGCGGGCCGATCTCCTGCTGGGGGTGAGCGAGGCGTCACACGGCACGCGCCTGCCACGGGAAGCGATCGAGGCGCTGGTTCGCGGCGAGTCGGAGAAGTCGGTCCTGGCCACAGCCGGGCTTCCCCCGAGCGAGGATCTGACGAAGGAAATCGCCGAGCTGGCGCGCATGAACGCGTTGCTGGGTGAGGACCATGAAACGCGTGCCATCCTGCGCGCGCTCGACGGCCGCTTCATGCGCCCGGCACCGGGCGGCGACATTCTGCGCACCCCCGACGTCCTGCCGACGGGGCGCAATCTGCACGGCTTTGACCCGTTCCGCCTGCCTAGCGCCTTCGCAATCCACGATGGCGCCCGGCAAGCCGAGCGACTCCTCGAGCGCCACGCAGCGGAAGGCCAACCCACCCCTGAAACCATCGCCATGGTGCTATGGGGGTCGGACAACCTGAAGACCGAAGGCGGCCCGGTGGCGCAGGCGCTCGCCCTGCTGGGTGCCAAGCCGCGCTTCGACGGGTATGGGCGCGTGGCGGGCGCAACGCTCATTCCCCTGACGGAGCTGGGGCGGCCCCGCATCGATGTCGTGATCACGCTCTCCGGCATCTTCCGGGACCTCCTGCCGCTGCAGACTCGGCTGCTCGCCGAGGCTACCTTCCTCGCTGCGAGCGCGGATGAGCCGCTCACGCAGAACTTCGTTCGCAAGCATGCGCTCAAGTACCAGGCCGAGCACGGCTGCGACCTCGAGACGGCCGCCCTGCGCGTCTACAGCAACGCCGACGGCGCCTACGGCGCGAACGTGAACCACCTGGTGGAGAGCGGCCGCTGGGACGACGAGGACGAGCTCGCCGAAACCTATACGCGCCGCAAGTGCTTTGCCTACGGGCGCGCTGGCAAGCCCGTTGCGCAGCCCGGCTTGCTGAAGAGCGTGCTGGCCGACGTGGACCTCGCCTACCAGAACCTCGACTCGGTGGAGGTCGGGGTCACCTCCGTCGACAACTACTTCGACACCCTGGGCGGCATCAGCCGCGCCGTGAAGCGCGCGCGCGGCAAGTCCGCCGCCGTCTACATCGGCGACCAGACCACCGGCGAGGGCAAGGTGCGCACGCTCTCCGAGCAGGTGGCGCTGGAGACGCGAACGCGCATGCTCAACCCCAAGTTCTACGAGGCCCTCATGAAGCACGGCTACGAGGGCGTACGCCAGATCGAAAGCCATCTCACCAACACGGTGGGTTGGTCGGCCACCACGTCGCAAGTCGCGCCGTGGGTCTATCAGCAGATCACCCAGACGTTCGTGCTCGACCCTGAAATGCGCGAGCGCCTGGCGAAGCTCAACCCGGCGGCCTCGGCAAAGGTCGCGCATCGGTTGCTCGAAGCGCACGAACGCCACTACTGGAACCCCGACCCCGAGACGCTCGCTGCCCTTCGCGCTGCCGGCGAAGAGCTGGACGACCGACTCGAGGGCATCTACGACAAGGCCGCCGCATGAATATCGCTACCGTTCCCGTTGCCGACATCCGCCGCCCTTCCCGCGCTGACGGAGAAGGAAGCGTCCAGGTCCAGATGGACCCGAACGTGAAGATCGGCAACGCCAAGGTCTTCGCCGTCTACGGCAAGGGAGGCATCGGCAAGAGCACCACGTCCTCCAACCTGTCGGTCGCCTTCTCGAAGCTCGGCAAGCGCGTGCTGCAGATCGGTTGCGACCCGAAGCACGACTCGACCTTCACGCTCACCAAGAAACTGGTTCCCACCGTCATCGACGTCCTCGAATCCGTCGACTTCCATCCCGAGGAAGTCCGGACCGAGGATTTCGTCTTCGAGGGCTACAACGGCGTGATGTGCGTCGAGGCGGGCGGCCCGCCCGCCGGCACCGGCTGCGGCGGCTATGTCGTCGGCCAGACGGTGAAGCTCCTGAAGGAGCACCACTTGCTGGAGGACACCGACGTGGTGATCTTCGACGTGCTGGGCGACGTGGTGTGTGGCGGCTTCGCAGCGCCCCTCCAGCACGCCGATCGCGCGCTGATCGTGTCGGCGAACGACTTCGACTCCATCTTCGCCATGAATCGCATCATGGCGGCGATCATCGCCAAGTCAAAGAACTACAACGTTCGGCTGGGCGGCGTGATCGCCAATCGCAGCAACGGCACCGACCAGCTCGACAAATTCAACGCTGCCGTGGGCCTGAAGACCATGGCGCGCTTTCCCGACCTGGACGCCATCCGGCGCAGCCGCCTCAAGAAGGCGACGCTCTTCGAGATGGAGCCCTCGCCCGAGATCAACGCCGTCCAGCACGAGTACCTTCGCCTGGCCGCCACGCTTTGGGCGGGCGCCGAGCCACTGGATTCGCGGCCCCTCAAGGACCGCGACATCTTCGACCTGCTGGGGTTCGACTGATGCGCTCCGCCACTTACGAATCCCGGCGCGGCGAGCTCGAAACCTATTTCGACCGGACCGCGGCCGATGCATGGGCGCGCCTGACGTCTGACGCGCCAGTGAGCCGCATCCGCGCTACCGTGCGAGCGGGACGCGACACCATGCGATCGACGCTGCTCGACTGGCTGCCGCAGGACCTCCGAGGCCGGCGGGTGCTGGACGCCGGCTGCGGCACGGGCGCCCTCGCGGTGGAAGCGGCGAAGCGGGGCGCGCAAGTCGTTGCAGTCGACATCTCCGGAACCCTCGTCGGGCTGGCGAAACAACGGGCCCCCGCGATCCAGAGCGGCGGCAACGTCGAGTTCCTGGTCGGCGACATGCTCGATGCCTCGCTTGGCACGTTCGACCACGTCGTGGCGATGGACTCGCTGATCCACTACGACGTGGGCGACATCCTGCGCGTGCTGTCGACGCTCGCCGCGCGCACGCGCTGTTCCATGGCCGTCACTTTTGCGCCACGAACGCCGGCGCTCGCTGCCCTGCACGCGGTAGGGCGGTTGTTCCCCCGCGGCGATCGGGCGCCCGCCCTGCAGCCGGTGGCGGAATCCGCGCTTGTCGAAGGGGTGCGTGGCGAGGCCGCGCTGGCGGGCTTTCACCTCGGCCGCTCTCAGCGCGTGAGCCGGGGCTTCTACACGTCCCAGGCGCTGGAGCTGGTGGCTCGGTGAGCCTGCTGCGCGCCATGGCCCAGGGATGGAAACGCGTGGGAACGCGCTGGCTGCCCTTTGCCGATGCCGCCACCCCAGACCTGCCGCTCCCCCGCCTGCTGCGGCTCTCCTTGATTCAAGTGTCGGTGGGCATGGCCGCAGCGCTGCTCATCGGAACCCTGAATCGGGTCATGATCGTGGAGATGGGCGTGTCCGCCGCGCTCGTGGCAGTGATGGTGGCGATACCGCTGCTCATCGCGCCGCTTCGCGCCGTTGTCGGCCATCGGTCCGACCATCACCGGTCGTATCTCGGCTGGCGGCGGGTGCCCTACATCTGGATGGGCACGCTCATCCAGTTCGGCGGGCTCGCCATCATGCCCTTCGCGCTGATCCTGCTCTCCGGCGATACCCGGGGCCCGGAGTGGATTGGGGCCACGGCAGCGGCCCTCGCCTTTCTTCTGGTCGGCGCTGGCCTGCAAACCACCCAGACGGCAGGGCTCGCGCTGGCAGCCGACCTCGCCGCGCCCCCGTCGCGCCCGCGAGTCGTGGCGTTGATGTACGTGATGTTGCTCTTCGGGATGCTCGGCGGCGGGCTCGCCTTCGCGATGCTGCTGGATGCATACACGCCGGTGCGGCTCATCCGTGTCGTTCAGGGCGCCGCGCTCGCCACGATGGCGTTGAACCTTTTCGCGCTCTGGAAACAGGAGCCCCGGGATCCCTCGCGCACTCGCCCGTCGATCGAGCGCCCCGACTTCCTCGCGGCCTGGCGGGCGTATCGGCAGAGGCCGGGCGCCACCCGGTTTCTGCTGGCCACTGGCCTGGGAACCGCCGCGTTCAGCATGCAGGACATCATTCTCGAGCCCTATGGCGCAGAGGTGCTGGGGCTCGGCGTCGGCGCCACGGCGTCGCTCACCGCGCTCTCGGCGCTGGGTGCGCTGGCCGCCGTGGCCCTCGCCGCTCACGCGCTGTCGCGCGGCATCGATCCGCTTCGCCTTGCCGGGGTTGGCGTCATCGCCGGCCTCGCCGCTTTTTCCGCCGTCGTCTTTGCCGCGCCGCTCGAATCCTCCGTGCTCTTTCGAGGTGGCACCCTGCTGATCGGTTTCGGCGGCGGTTTTTTCTTCGTGTCGACCCTCACTCACGTGATGGGCATGGAAGCGGCAGGCCTCAGTGGCCTCGCGCTAGGCGCCTGGGGCGCCGTGCAGGCCGCGGCCAACGGCCTGGCCGTTGCCCTGGGCGGGGTCCTTCGGGACGTCGTTGGCTCGGCCGCCAGCGTCGGCCTCCTCGGGCCCGCGCTCGCCGACTCCGCGACGGGATACAGCTTTGTCTATCACCTCGAAATTGCCTTGCTGTTCGGCACGCTCGTGGCGCTGGGGCCGCTCGTTCATTTGCGACGAGCCTCGACGCCTTCCCCTCACCGCTTCGGGCTCGCCTCGCTTCCCGGCTAGCCCGCCGTACCCACGCCACAGGAGGTCCTCATGGAAACCGGCGCCATCACGCAGTACATCGACGTTGCCCAGGTCGTTCTTTATCTTTTCTGGCTGTTCTTCGTCGGCCTGATCCTCTATTTGCGGCGGGAGGACAAGCGCGAGGGCTATCCGCTCGTGTCGGATCGCACCAACCGCACCTCGCGCGTGCAGGTGGTGGGCTATCCCGAGATGCCCGACCCGAAAGCCTTCACATTGCACGACGGCTCCACCGTGATGGCGCCTTCGGGCAAGGCGGAGTCGGGCGACATCAAGGCAAGGCCCATTGGCGCCTGGCCGGGCGCGCCGCTGGAGCCGACCGGCAACCCCATGCTCGACGGCGTTGGGCCCGGCTCCTATGCGCAAAGGGCGGACGTGCCCGACATGACGCTCGAGGGAACACCGAAGATCGTTCCCCTTCGCACTGCGCCCGATTACGGGCTCGAAGAGCGCAGCCCCGACCCGCGCGGCATGAAAGTCGTTGGCGCCGATGGGGCCATCGGCGGCACGGTTTGTGATGTCTGGGTCGACAAGTCCGAGCCGCAGGTTCGCTTCCTGGAGGTCGAGGTCAGCCACGGCAGTGGCAATCGCAAGGCCCTGCTGCCCATCGGCCTGGCGAAGGTGAATGCGTGGCGCAAGGAAATCCATGTGCACTCGATACTGGGGCGCCAGTTCGCGGATGTCCCGGGCCTGAAGCATCCGGATCAGGTGACGCTCCTGGAGGAAGAAAAAATCTACGGCTACTACGGCGGCGGCAAGCTGTACGCGACGCCGGGCCGCCTCGGCCCCTGGTTGTGAGCGCTCCCGTGCATGAGCACGAGTTCGAGCCGGTGCCGGGGCTGCCGGAGCGGCTTCCCCCCGGCGAGCGCCTGCTGTGGCAAGGCTCGCCGGAATGGCGCGGCATTGCCCGTCGCGTGTTCCACCTCGACCTGCTGGCCGTCTACTTTGCGGGGCTCGTGGCGTGGGCGGGGCTCGACGCCGCCCGTGCCGGGGGCATCGACGCGCTGGTGCCGGCGGTCATCGTGCCGCTCACGCTTTCCCTCGGCGCGCTCGCGATGCTCGCCATGCTGGCGCACCTCACCGCGCGCTCGGCGGTGTATTCCATTACGTCCCGCCGGGTGGTGCTGCGGATCGGGGTCGTGCTCTCGGTGACCTTCAACATTCCCTTCCGCCGCATCGCGTCGGCCGACCTGAAGCGATTCCGGGACGGGTCCGGCGACCTCGCGCTCACCCTCGGCCGCGACGACCACATCGGCTACCTGCACCTGTGGCCCCACGCGAGACCCTGGCGGTTGGGGCGCCCCCAACCGGCACTGCGCTCCCTGTCCGACGTCGAAGGGGTCGCCTCGATCCTGTCCCGGGCGATGATGGCCGCCGACCCGTCGGTCGCAATAAGTGCAGAGCCGAGGGATGCCCGCGGGCTCGACGCCGCGAGCGCCTCTCTCGCCGGCGCCCGCTGAGGATGTCACGGCATGGCTGAGCTGGTCGCCGCGCAATCGCCCCGTGTCGGGCCGCCGCTGCTCGTCGGGCTGCTGGCCCTGGGCGTGGTGGCCGCAGTGGCAACGGCTCGGCTCGCCGGCGTCGATCCGCGGCAGGCCATCGACGCGCCAGCCGTCGCTACACGCTCGCTCGTGTTCACCGACGGGGCGGACGGCAGCATCGCCGTGGTCGACGCCCGCACGGGCTTGCTCGTCCACACCGTGGCGCCGGGAGAACAAGGCTTCATCCGAGGCGCCATGCGGGGCCTCGCCCGGGAGCGAAAGCTGCGCGGCCTGGGCGCCGAGTTGCCGTTTGACCTCGTGGCGCGCGCCGATGGGCGCGTCACGTTGCTGGATCCCGCAACCAGCCGCCGCATCGACCTCGAATCCTTCGGCCCCGACAACCTCGGCGCCTTCATCCGACTGTTGACTGAAAGGAGCAACCCATGAGCGCCACCGTCGCCGGCCAGGCCCCCAACGAGGCCACCCGCCGCGCCCAACAGGACACTGTCCTCACGCCGCGCTTCTACACCACCGATTTCGAGGCCATGGACCGCATGGGGGTGGACGGCATCCGCAAGGATTGGAACGCGTTGATGGCGGAGTTCGAGCGCGACGACAATCGCGGGCACTTCCAGCGGCCGCGCGACATGGAAGCGGACTATTCCAAGCTGCCGCCGGGCCTATACGAGGAATTCACCGACCTGCTGATCAGCTCGGTGACGTCGGAGTTCTCCGGCTGCGTGCTGTACACGGAGTTCAAGAAGCGGCTTCGCAACCCCGACCTTCGCATGCTCTTCGACTACATGGCCCGCGATGAAGCGCGACATGCCGGCTTCATCAACCAGTGGCTGCGCGACTTCGGCATCGCCGTGGACCTGGGCTATCTCACGCGCGCGAAGAAGTACACGCACTTCCAGCCCAAGTTCATTCTCTACGCCACCTATCTGTCGGAGAAAATCGGCTACGCACGCTACATCACCATCTACCGCCAGGTGGAGCGCCATCCGGAGCTGCGCTTCCACCCGATCTTCCTGTGGTTCGAGAAGTGGTGCAATGACGAATACCGCCACGGGGAGGCGTTCGCGTTGATCATGCGGGCCCATCCGCAGCTCCTCTCGGGCTTCAACCGGGTATGGATTCGCTTTTTCCTGCTGGCCGTGTTCGCGACGATGTACGTGCGTGATCACACCCGCCCGGAGCTTCACAAGGCGCTCGGCATGGCCACGTCGGACTACGACATGCAGGTGTTTCGCATCACCTCGGAAATCACCCGCCAGACATTCCCGATCACGCTCGATATCGACAACCCACGTTTCAAGGCAGGCCTCGACAAGCTCTGCCAGGTGTCCCTCGCCATCGATGCGGCCAAGGCAACGGGCGGGCTCCTGGGGGGAATCAAGCGCGCCGGGCTGGTGGTCGTGGCAGCCACCCTGTTCCTTCGCCTGCTCGCCTTGCCGGTCAAGCAAAACCACCTTCCCGAACAGGTGCGGCTCGCCGCAACCTGGTAGGCGACGGCATGGAAGCCCATGTCCTGCCCGCCATCGCCACCGTGCTGGTCTGGTGGGGCGCGACCGGGACGATCCTCTACCTCGACCGCCTGCCGCCTCACACGTTTCGGGCCAGCCTGCTGGCTGCGACGGCGATCCTCGTCGCGAGCCTGCTGCTGCTGCACGGCACTCGCGATGACGCGAGCCTTGCGGGCGCTTACCTCGCCTTCGTGGGCGCAATCGGCGTATGGGCGTGGCAGGAGGTCGGTTTTCTCCTGGGCTACGTCACCGGGCCCCGACGGTTGCCATGCCCGCCAGGCTCTCGGGGCTGGAACCGGGCTCGGCTCGCCTTCGCCACCATCCTCCATCACGAAATCGCTGTGGTGCTCCTGGCGGCAGCGGTTGTGTACGCGACGTGGGGAGGCGCAAACCTGACCGGCCTGTGGACTTTCCTCGTCCTCTGGGCCATGCGGCAGAGCGCGAAGCTGAACCTCTTCTTCGGTGTGCGCAACCTCGGCAGCGAGTTTCTTCCCGGCCACCTCGATTACCTGCAGACCTACTTTCTCCGCCGGCCGTTCAACCCGCTCCTGCCGTTCTCCATCCTCTTGCCGGCCGTGGCGGCGGGGTGGGTGTGGCACGCAGCGCTGGCTTCGGCAGACGGGGCGCAGAGCGCCTCGCTCTCGATCATCGGCACCCTGCTTGCCCTGGCGGCGCTCGAGCACGTGTTCATGCTGCTCCCGCTGTCGACCCTCGGGCTCTGGCGGTGGGGAAGCGACGCCACCGGCGCAGCGCGCGCCGAGGGCCGCCGCTGAGGAGGCCGTGGGATGAACGCCGTCACGCAGCGGATGATGCAGTGGTGGGTTGGCCTGGGGCCGCGCTACCTGCCCTTCGCCGATGCGGCAACGCCGGAAGTTCCCCTAAGCCGACTGCTGCGGCTCGCGCTATTCCAGGTGTCGGTGGGCATGGCGCTGGTGCTGGTCGTGGGCACGCTCAATCGCGTGATGATCGTCGAGCTCGGGGTGTCGGCAACGATCGTCGCCGTGATGATCTCCTTGCCGGTGCTGTTCGCGCCCTTCCGGGCCTTGATCGGCTTTCGGTCCGACACGCACCGCTCGGCGCTCGGCTGGCGACGCGTCCCTTTCATCTGGCAGGGCACGCTGGTGCAGTTCGGTGGCCTCGCGATCATGCCGTTCGCGCTTCTCGTGCTGTCGGGTGGTGGCAATGCATCGAGCGCCCCGGCGTGGGTGGGTCCGCTGGCTGCAGGCCTCGCGTTTTTATTGGTCGGCGCCGGCCTTCACACCACACAGACCGCGGGGCTCGCGCTGGCAACCGACCTCGTGCCCCCGGAATCGCACCCGAAGGTGGTGGGCCTGATGTACGTGATGCTGCTGACAGGCATGGTGGCGAGCGGCCTGCTCTTCGGCGTGCTCCTCCAGGACTTTTCCCCCGCAAGGCTGGTGCAGGTGATCCAGGGGGCGGCGGTTGCCACCTTGGCCCTGAACATGGTGGCGCTGTGGAAGCAGGAAGCGCGACGGCCGGGCCGTCCCCAGGCCCACCCGTCGCAGGCGGACTTCCGGGCGGCGTGGGCTCAGTTCGCCAGGCAACCCGACGCGACCCGGCATCTGGTCGTGCTCGCGCTCGGCACCTTGGCGTTCAGCATGCAGGACGTTCTTCTCGAGCCCTACGGCGGCGAGATCCTGGGCATGAGCGTGAGCGGCACCACGCTCCTCACGGCAGCGCTGGCCGCCGGCACGCTGGTGGGCTTCGTCTGGGCCTCGCGCTTGCTGAGCTCGGGCGGGCATCCCTTCAAGCTCGCGCACTACGGTGCGCTTGGCGGCATTCCGGCCTTTGCGTTGGTGATCGCAGCGGCCCCCTCCCAATCCGCCCTGGTCTTCGGGTGCGGCGCCTTTTGCGTGGGACTGGCCGCTGGCCTGTTCGGGCACGCGACACTCACCGCGAGCATGGCGCTGGCGCCTACGGAGCAAAGGGGCCTCGCGCTCGGCACGTGGGGTGCGGTGCAGGCTACTGCTGCCGGCGTCGGCGTAGCGATTGGCGGCATCACGCGGGATGGCGTCGGCGCCCTTGCCGATGCAGGCGCGATCAGCGGATCGACTTACGGCGCAGCGACGGGTTACCTGGCGGTCTACGCGCTGGAAATGGCGCTGCTGGCTGCGGCGGTGCTCGTCGTCGCGCCGCTCGCGCGGTCAGGCTTGCGCACTCACCAAGCCTGAAAAAAACGAGGGGGTCGAAGCCCGCTGGGCCTCGACCCCCGAAAGACGCCCTGCCTGCGCGGGGCGTGGAGGCTACTTCTTCGCAGCCGGTGCGGCGGGCGCGGCGGGCGCCGCAGCCGGAGCCGCGGCCACTGCCTTCTTGTTTCCCTTGATGAACGCGGGAAACCAGTCGGAGTGGCTGAGCACGGCAGAGTGCACGGTCAGCGAAATGATGGCGACACCGGCCAGGAAAGCAGGCAGGCCCACGGTCGGCTTGACGACAAGCCAGATACGTCCGTTGTTCATGTCGTCTCCTCGCTCAGTTGAGCCACGGTGTGTAGATGTAGGCGAGCAAATGCGCGCCCGCGGAGATCAACCCGAAAAGGCGCGTTCCCTCAATCACCTTTTCGTGCAGCTCCTCGGATTCCGCCAGGGTGAGCCCGGTCGGCCATACGCGGTCTGGATCGTCTGCCATTGATGACTCCTTCTTCGAACTGCTGCTGCTCGTGCTGGACCCGCACGGGGGTTGCAGGGCTACCATCGCCGCTCGCAATCGGGCACCACGCGGGCGCGAAGCTCGTCCGCGCGAGCGCCCTGACTCGTCGCTCCTCCTAGCTGCGCCCTCCCTTGCGAAGCGCTGCCGCAGCCGTGGCTGGCGGGGCGCCTCCGAGGGCAGTGGCGTAGTCCGCGAGGACCGGTGTTCCGTACAAAGGCTTGTAGGCGCCCTGATGGCAGGTCGCGCAGTTGGCCTTCGGGGCATCGCCCAGCGGGCCCTTGCGATGGGTCGGCAGGGCGCTCGCCAAGGGTGCGAGATAGCCGTTGTTGATCTCGCGCACCATTCGAATGCCATGCCATGCCGTCACGCGCTGCGGCGTGCTGTTTTCCCAGTCGCCGAAATTGCGTGAGTTGTGGCAGAAGGTGCAGTTCACCCCCAACCCATCGGACATGTGCATCATCAGGCCGTAGGTCTTCTCGGTGCGGTTGAGGGTGTCGACGTAGCCGGTAGGAAGAGCCGTCGTCGCGGCGACGCGAATCGATTCGCCCGTGCCGAGGAAATACGGCGTGAAGGCGTCCTGGGGTAGCGTCGACCACGCGACTGCGCGCACGGGGTTGTTCTGCCCCACGCGATTGCCGAGGGAGCCGCCCTGCGGGCCCGGAGGGCGCTCCGCGACCCAGACGTTGGCCGGCACCTGCTTGCCGCGGTGACAGGTGTGGCAGGTGACGCCCGCCCCGGGGTTGCCCGAGCTCGCCACGTGCTGCTTCCAAGTGGCGTTGATGTACTGGGTCATCTGGATCATCCGCCGCGAGACGACCTTGGTGTACTTCTCGTCGGAGGCGAGGTTCGCCAGGTTGTGGCAATAGCCGCAGCCCTCGCTCTCGGGTGCTACCCAACCAGTGATCGCCACCATCAGGCGCGTGAACTCGGCGGCGCTCAGGTCGCCAAGCACGGGGACGTTCTGGTAAATCGTCTTGGCCGCCGGCGTCCCTTCCCCTGCTGGTGGCAGCGCAGCAGGCGCGACATTGACGTCGGCCTGGGTGGCGAGGTGACGCGGGTTGTAGACCTGGCCCATCGCGGTGCCGCGGTACCCGCTTTGCACGTACTCGATGGGCGGGCGCTCGCACGCCGAGAGCACCAGCACCGCAACAGCCAGCGCGGCCCCTCGAACGAGTTGGCTCGGGCGGTACGCGCTCATTTCACACCTCCCATCAGGGTGGCGGGGTCGACGACGGGCGGGTACACCGCGGGATAGGCCGGCGCCACGCCATGCTTCACCGCCCACAGGTACCAGTTGTCGACCACCGTTCCGGTGAGCAGGATGCCGATGCCGCCGGTGAGCGTGCACAGCACCGCACACCACCAGGCCCAGCGGTGGATGGACTCCATCGTGGCGTTGAACCCCATGGTCCAGCGCCAGAACAGGGCTGCGCGCTCGGAGGCCGTGCCGCGATCGACGATCTGCTCGACTTCGCGGTCGCCACCGAAACGGGTGACCGACAGGATCGTGCCGGCGTGCATCGCGAAGAGCAGCGTCGCGCCGTACAGGAACGCGATCGAGAGCATGTGGAACGGGTTGTAGAAGAGGTTCCCGTATCGCAGCGAGAAGGCCGCCGTCCAGTCCAGGTGCGGAAAGATCCCGAAGGGCACCGCCTCGCTCCAGCTGCCCATCATGAGCGGGCGAATGAAGCCCAGCACGAGGTAGAGCCAGATCGCGGAGGCGAACGCCCACGCCGTGTGCGGCCCGATGCCCAGTGCCTTCGAGCGCTGGTACATGCGCACCCACCAGAGCAGGATCGAGACGGTGAGGAAGAAGCCCGCCATCAGCCACCACCCGCCCTGGTTGAGCGGCGGGATCTTGAGGCCGTACTCGGCCGCGGGGGGCTCGAGTGCCAGCCAGGGCAACAGGCGGATGAACTGCACCGGGTCCCAGTTCACCGAGGCCAGCATGTTCAGGCCGATGATGTTGAAGGCGATGAGGCCGAAGACGAGTGAGAAGACGCCCGTGGTGCCGAGGTAGATCGGCCCGATCTGGGCGTCGCCGAACCAGCCGGCCCAGTAGTTGAGAAAGGGCTTGCCGCTGCGCTTCCAGATCCCGCCAGGCAGCGCAACGCCCGGGTAGATCGGCGGGCGGACCTGGATGCGGGTGAGGATGTTCTGGTATTCAGCCATGGGTCCGCTCCCCTATCGCCAGACAGGCAGGTTGAGCCACCAGGTCCACCACTCCGGCCAACCGCGCGTCCAGAAGGGGCCCGACAGGACGATGCACACCGCGCTCCAGAACCCGGCGCTGAGGGCCAGGAAATAGCCGAGACGGTGAATCCCGAGCGCGCCGATCGAGTAGCCGATGGCATCCCGGAAAAAGGTGTTCTCGTGCTCGGCGCCCTTCACCACCTCGCCCTTGCCGGGGTTGGCGGCGCCGAGAATCAATGAGCCGTGCAGCGCGAGCGCCAGCGTCGTCGTGAAGAAGAACGTGATCGCCAGCATGTGGGCCGGGTTGTAGTGGAAGTGCAGGTACTGGTAGCCCGTGTTCGACACCCAGTCGAGGTGGCTCAGGATTCCGTAGGGGAACCCGTGACCCCAGGCGCCCATCAGCACCGGGCGGATGACGACCAAGGTGAAATAGGCAAAGACCGCCATGCCATACGCAAAGGGCACGTGAAAGCCGATGCCCAGCTTTCGGCATATCTCTACCTCGCGCAGGAGCCACGAGACGAAGGCGCCGAGCGCGCAGATCGTGATGATCTGCCACAGGCCGCCCGCCTTCAGCGGCGCGAGGCCCAGGCCGTACTTGATGTCGGGCGGCGCGATGTTGATCTGCCAGAGGTTCCAGGTCGGCCCTTGCGAGGCTCCCCAGACAATGAGGGCGGTGCCGACGAAGGAAAAAAAGATCGTCGTCACGCCGAAAAAGCCGACGTAGAAGGGCCCCACCCAGAAGTCGAAGAGGTCGCCCCCAACCAGGGTGCCCCCTCGAACCCGGTACTTCTTCTCGAAACTCAGCATCGCCATCGTCGAAGCCCTTTCCTCGTCATTTCAGCGTTTCAGCTGACCTGGGCGCGCGAGCCGCGCGCCTGCCGGTGGCGGGGGCCAGCCAGCCGGCCAGCCCCGTCGCCCACCGGATGCGCTGCGACTACTTCACGGGGGCCGGTGTCGCCTGCGTTGCCGCGGGGCGTTTCGTGGCCGGGCCGTCGAGCCAATTGAAGCGGTCCGTGCTGAGCAGCACGAAATGGATCACCAGCGCGAGGCCGAACAAGAAGGCAAAGAGCGCCACCAGGGTCCTGCGCGGATCGAACAGCAACCAAACTCGCCACATGATTTCTCTCCTATGCGATGAAGGCGTATTGGATGAACGAGGCCATGCGCGTCGCCTCTTCGATCACCGAGCCGGCGGCATAGCCTCCGGGGCCGGGGAACCAGGGACGCCACTGCCACACGAGGAAGTGCGCGACGATCGCGATCACGAGGAACACGATGAAGCTCGTCACGAACAGCGCGTGGAACTCCCGCGCTTCCCGGTCGCTGAGGCCCGACAAGGACTGACTCTTTTCGCTATCTGCCATGGATGACACCTCCTTTTTGGCCTCTCGGCCGTTGACGCGCCACTCCCGCGCGACAGGGATTGCCGTGGCTGGCTGCACCACTGCGATGACCACCATCCAACAAGGCCGGACGGATTTCCGGGGAGCGGTGCACGGGCGCACCCTCCCGCGATACAAGCCGGGCGCTCATACGGCAGCTCCGGCGGCGGCGGCGTGTGACGCCTCCACCCGTTGTGTGTCGACCTGCTCTTCGCCCGCTGCCCGGGCATCGCGCTCGATGCGATCGCGCAGCCGCTTGGCGGCCGAGATGCGCAGCAGAACGGGCTGCGCGTCGACGAGGGCATCGAAGCGCGCCTTCGCCTCGGGGGACCACGGGAGCTCCACGTGCGTCCGCGCGGGCGTGGCCTCGACCCGGTCCATCTCGCTCGCGAGGGGCAGGATGTGGAAGAGCGAATCGAAGAGGGCGTTGCAGTACTCCTGCACCACGTAGGTGGCGCCGGCGTAGCCCATGAATGGGGTGCCGGTGTGGCGGCGGATGATCGCGCCCGGGAATGAGGCCGGGATGTAGGCGCTGCGCGCGCCGCACTCGGCCGCGTAGAGCCGCTCGTTGTAGCTCCCGAACAGCACGGCAGGTGGTTTCTCCTTCACGAGCCGACGCACTTCCGCGTTGTCTGTCTTGGCACCGGCGAGCCGGGACACGGCAAAGGCGCAGGGCAGGCCAAGCTCATCGGCAAGGAAATGCTTGAGCCCGCGGGTGTACGTTTCATTTGCCACCACCGCAAAGCTGGCGGTGCCGAAGAAGTCCTGGGTGACGCTGCGCCACAGATCCCACAAGGGCTTCAGCGTCGTGTGCTTCTCGCGCTCGATGAATGGCTCGGGATCCAGTCCCAGCAACTCGCCGAGGCTGCGCAGGAACAGCGTCGTGCTGTGCAGGCCGATCGGCGCCTGGAGGTAGGGCCGGTCGAGGGCCTCGCAGAGGGCTCGGCCGTATTCCCGGTACAGGCAAATGTTGGCGTCCGCGTCGGCGAGCTTGCGCACGTCCGCCAGGTGCGAGCCAAGCGGGAACACCATGTTCACTTCCGCGCCAATGCCCTCGACCAGGCGACGAATCTCGGCCACGTCGCTCGGCGTGTTGAACATGCCGTACGCCGGCCCGATCAAGTTCACCCGCGGCTTGGCTCCCTCGGGCCGCGGCGCCGGGGCGGGAACGGGCCCGCGCTTGTAGCCGTATTCAGTCCAGAGCCATTGCAGGGCGCGGTTGGCGCATTGCCACTGGTCCTCGTCGATGGTGCGCGGGAGGAACCGCTGGATGTTGGTGCCCTCCGGCGTGACCCCGCCGCCGATCATCTCGGCGATCGAGCCCGTGACCACGACTGCCGGCAAATCCGGGTCGAGCGTGGCGTGGGCGCGCTTCATGGCGCCCTCGGTGCCGTCTCGACCCAGCTGTTCTTCGGCGAGGCCCGTGACGACAATGGGCAGCTCGTGCGGCGGCAACGCGTCGGTGTAATGGAGAACCGACGTGACGGGCAGGTTCTCGCAGCCCACCGGGCCGTCAATGACGACCTGCAATCCCTTGATGGCGGTAAAGACGTAAACCGCCCCCCAATAGCCGCCCGCCCGGTCGTGGTCGAGAATCAGCATCAGATCATCTCCTCGGCCTTGCGCTTCTTGGCGAGCTTGATCACCTGGCGCTTGTAGTTCTCACGGAATTCGGGGCGGTCCTGCGGCACGTCCTGCCAGACGCCAGCGGCATGCCCATCGCCCACGCCCTCGAAGAAGGCCTTCATGGCGTCGAAGCGGCCTTTATTGGCAATCGCCGCGTTGATCACCTGCGCGAGCGAGCCCGCGCCAGCAACACCCATGAGCGGGCGCGCGGAAATGAGGTTGGTGAAATAGAGCCCCGGGATCGCCGCCTGTTTCGCCGCCTGCACCACGGGCGTCGTGCCAATGGCGAGGTCCGGCTGGTATTCATGCATTGCCGCGAGGTCTTGCTCGAGGCTGGCTCGGAACTGGACCGGCACGCCCTTCGCAGCGAGCCACTCGCGGTCCGCCTCGTTCCACGGCGTGCGCGGGCAGGCCGTGCCGACGTAGCGCACGTCCGCGCCGCTTTCGACGAGCAGACGGGCGACCAGCAATTCTGATCCTTCATAGCCGCTCAAGGTGATGCGGCCGCGCACCGGCATCTTGGCGAGCGCGCCACGCACGGCCGGAAGAATTCGGTTCTTGGCCTCAGCGATTTGCGCAGCAGGAACGCCGACGGACTCCCCGATGGCCTGTAACCACGCTTCGGTGCCATCGTGGCCCACCGGGGCCGAGCCCACGACCTTGCGGCCTGCGGCCTCGAACTCGCGCACGCTTGCCGTGTAGAAGGGATGGATCGCGGCCACCGTTGCGCAATCCAGCGCGGCATAAAGCTCGCGCCACTCGCGCGTCGGCACCACGGGCCCCGCCGCGAGGCCCAGGGGCTCCAGCATCATGCCGATGCCCATCGGGTCGGCCGGGAACATCTCGCCCAGCAACGTCACGGTCGGCTTGCTGCTGCGGCCGGCGCGGGGAGCTGCCACCGGGCCAGCCTCGGCTTCGTTGCGGGCATAGCGCAACATGGCGCCCGCCAGCACATCCTTGGCTTCCGCGTGCGTGGGAACGCCGAAGCCGGGGACGTCGATGCCGACGATGCGCACGCCGTTGATTTCCTTCGGCAGCAACTGCAGTGGCACGCCGCTCGCCGTCGGCACACAGAGGTTGGTCACGACGATGGCGTCGTAATCCTCAGGCTTCGCCAACGCGTGCACCGCCTCCCGGATGTCCTCGAACAGCTTGCCGGTCACCAGCGTCTCGGAGTTGAACGGCACGTAGCCCACCGTTCGACGGGCGCCGTAGAAATGGGACGTGAACGTCAGGCCATATACGCAGCAGGCCGAGCCCGAGAGCACGGTGGCGGTCCGGCGCATGCGGAGCCCGACGCGCAGCGACCCGAACGCCGGGCACATGGACTGCGGCTGGTCGTGCGGGCCCTGGGGGTAATCATTCGCAAACTGCGCCAGGACGTCGCTCTTGCCCGCCGATTTCGCGGCTGCAGCCAGCTCGTCGCGGCCGGCGTGGCAGCCCAGCCCGTCCGTCTTGAGGGCGGCGGGGTTGGCGATGAAGGTGTCGTCCGGGGGCGCCATGGGGTCAGGCGTTGTCGTAGACCACTTCGAGCGAGGGCTTCACCACTTCCTCGCGGCCCATCATGTCGGCCATGGTGGCGGGCTGGAGCACCACGTCGCGCCCGACGGTGTCGCCACTGAAGAGGCCGAGCAGCTGGTCCTGGGAGAGCGGCGTCGGGCGCACGGGCGGAGCCTCGGCGACGTTGGTCGCCAGGGCCGCAAACAACGGGCCCCACTGCCCCTCGGGACGGCCGATGATTTCGTAGGCCGCGCTCTTGCGACGGATGTCTTCGTTGGCAGGGATCGCCGCGAGCACGGGAATGCCCGCCTTCTTCGCAAAGGCTTGGGCCTCGCCGGTGCCGTCATCCTTGTTGATAAGAATGCCCGCCACGCCCACGTTGCCACCGAGCTTGCGGAAGTACTCCACCGCGGAGCAGACGTTGTTGGCGACGTAGAGGGACTGCAGGTCGTTCGAGCCGACCACGATCACCTTCTGGCACATGTCGCGGGCGATCGGCAGGCCGAAGCCGCCGCAGACCACGTCGCCCAGGAAATCCAGCAGCACGTAGTCGAAGCCCCAGTCGTGGAAGCCCAGCTTCTCGAGCAGCTCGAAGCCGTGGATGATTCCGCGCCCGCCACAGCCCCGGCCGACTTCGGGCCCGCCGAGCTCCATGGCGTAGACGCCATCGCGCTTGAAGCAGACGTCGCTGATGGTGACGCTCTCGCCGGCGAGTTTCTTGCGGGAGGACGTTTCAATGATCGTGGGGCAGCTGCGGCCGCCGAAGAGCAGCGCCGTGGTGTCGCTCTTGGGGTCACAGCCGATGAGCAGCACCCGCTTGCCCTGCTGCGCCAGCATGTAGGACAGGTTGGCGAGCGAGAAGCTCTTGCCGATGCCGCCCTTGCCATAGATGGCGATGATCTGGGTCTTGCTGGTGACCGGGCCGGTGGCCACGGAGGGGGGCTCCTGGGCCGCCTCTGTGCGCAGGAGGTCCTTCAGGGCGAACTGGACGGCAGCGGCAGGCGCCGGGCGGGCGTCACTCATGGGGCAGACCTCCAGTCGAGAATCATCTTGAGACAGTTGGGATCGGTGAATGCCGTCTGGTACGCGCGTGGCGCATCGCCCGCGGGTTCCCGGTGCGTGATCAATCCGTCGAGGCTCAGCGCGCCGGATTCGGCGAGCCGAGACACGGCCTCGAGGTCCGAATCGCGCCACTGGGCAGCGATGCGCAAGCGTGCCTCGCGCATGAACGCGGGCGCGAAAGCGAACTGAATGGGCGCGTCGTAGAAGCCCGCGAGCACGACTTCGCCACCGGGGGCAAGGCGCGCGATCAGGCTATCGAGGAGCGACGCGTCACCGCTCACGTCGCACATCACCGGGTACATGCGGCGCGAGTCGGCTGCGGGATCGGTCACGTCGTAGCCCTGGGCCCCTTCACGCCGGGCGGGCTCTCTTTCCCATACCGTGGGTGGTTCCGCGCCCAACGCCACGGTGATGCGTGCAATGAGGCGGCCCAGGACACCGTGGCCCACGATGAGTTGCGGCGGCGCCTTGCCATCCGCGATGGCGTGGTGCGCCGTGGCGGCCAAGGCCAGCAGGACGCCCTTCTCACCCAACCGCTCCGAGACGGGCACGACGCGCGAGTGAGGAACGACCAGGCGTGAGGCAGCGCCCCCGAAGAGGCCGCGCACGTCACCGAAGCATCGCGCGCCGGGGACGAACACCCGCTCGCCCACCCGTCGCTTCGTAGCAGGGCCCGCCATGGCGATCCGCCCGACCGTCTCGTAGCCCGGAACCAACGGATACCCCATGCCCGGAAACGCGGGCATCGACCCGCTCCACAGCAAGCGCTCGGTGCCCGTGCTGATGCCGCTCCATTCGACATCCACGACGACGTCCTCTTCGCCGGCGTTGGCGAGCGGCAAGCGACTGAGAACCAGTTCGCGAGGCCTTTCCAGGACGACTGCCGTAGCTTCCATGCATCCCCTTGAATGCAACCGACGCCCGGCGCGGACCTCCGCGCGGGCCACCCGGAATACGGGTCTTGTCAGTTTAGACTGACATTAGCAAATGTCAATTCCATGTTACGGCTAGTGGGTCTGGCGGGTTGACACCAGAACCCCGGTCTGGAGAGGCAACCGGGTCGGCAGGGATCGCGTGCCCGTGAACCCCGCCCCCCCGAGCAGCGCCTGCAGCGACTCGCGCGACCGCGGGCGACCATGGCCCATGGCCAGCAAATAAAAGCCGAAATACGCATCTCCGGTGGTTTCAGCACCGGGCGCCTCCGCCATCGGCTCAGCCACCAGCAGAACCCCGCCGGGCGGGAGGACGTCGTAGGCTGCCCGGAACAGCCGGCGGACCACGTCGTCGTCGTGGTCATGCACCACCCGGACGAGGCTGATGATGTCGGCGCCACCGGGAAGGGGATCGGCCTGAAAGCTGCCTCCCACGGCGGCTGCACGGGCGCCCAGCCCCGCGTCCCTGAAGCGGTCGCTTGCGAGGCGAGCGACGGCAGGCAGGTCGAAGAGCGTCACGCGCAGGTTCGGGTGTCGCTTTGCCACCGCTGCCAGGAAAGTGCCGTCGCCGCCGCCGACGTCGAGCAGGTGTCGGTGGCCCCCAAACGGGTAGGCGGCAAGAATCTCCTCGGTGACCAGGGGCTGTGTGGCAGACATGAGCCGGGTGTAGGCCGCCACCCGCTCGTCCGGGAGCGAGGCTTCCCCCGGGTCGCCGTAGGGCCAGAAGTCCGCCAGCCGCGTCCGACGACCCTCCCCCCGCAGCAGGGCGACCGGGTCACCCAGGTCGGCGTACACCGCGGCGTGATGCTCGACCATCGCCGACACGGCGGCGTTGTCGACCATCGCGGCGCCAAGTGGCCCCAAGCCATACGACTCGGCCCGTCGCCGCTCCACCAACCGAAGCGAAACGGCAGCCCGCAACAACCGCTCGGTAGCCTCCCGGGGGAGCCCCAGCTTCGGGGCCAGCGCCTCGAGCGGGAGCGGGCCTGCCGCCAGATGATCGAAGACTTGCAGGCGGACGCAGGCGAGCAGGACCTGGGAGTAGACGAAGCCGGCGCAAAGGTCGAATAGCGCCCGGGCCCGGCGGCGAGCGATGGGCCGCGTGAGGGGGAAGGCCGCAGCCCAATTGCGGAATGCGGGCTGGGTCAGGAGCCGGTCGCGGAATCCGGGCCAGCCTCCGGAAAACAGGGTCACGGGGTGACGGAGCGTCCCTGCCATGCCCCGGGATGGGCCGGGTTCAGGCGGCCCTCAGCGCGACGCCCGCCGGGAGCAGCCCCCGCGCCTCAGTAAGCACGTGCTCACGTAATTGCTCGGCGCCCGGACAAGGTGGAATGGCCGCGAGCGTGCCTGCCAGCAGTGACTCGAGCTTGCTCACGGCCCCGTCCAGGCCATACTCCCCGGCCCCATTGGGGCGGCCATGGGCCGCGTCCTGCCCGACAGGCTTGCCGAGCAGCGCGGGGTCGCCCACCACGTCCCGGATGTCGTCGGCCATTTGATAGGCCTCCCCGAGGCGATCCCCCAGGAGCCGCCAGGGCTCGGGGCTCGCCCCCGCCGCTGCCGCGCCGGCTTCTGTCGCGGCGGCGAACAACGCCCCGGTCTTGGCCCGCTGGTATTGGCTTAGTGTGACGAAAGGCTCGCATTCCCACGCCTGCCCCGCGACGATCCCGTGCGGCGTCCCGACGGAGCGGGTCACCACCGCCATCAGCGGGGCGAGCCTGTCAGGACGGCTCCGGCAAGCCTGCGCGAGGGCCTGAAAGGCGAGCACGATCAGCCCATCACCGCCGAGGACCGCCAGCCGTTCCCCGAACGCCTTGTGCACAGCGGGCTTCCCCCGCCGAGTCGCCGCGTCGTCGAAACAGGGCAAGTCGTCGTGGACCAGGGAGGCGCAGTGGAGCATCTCGATCGCGATGGCTGCGCCGTCGGCCACGGCGGGCGCATCGTCCCCGCAGGCCCGCGCCACGGCGAGGCACAGGCGCGGTCGGATTCGGGCTCCCCCGGGGAAAACGGCGTAACGGATCGCCTCGCCCAAACGGGGTGGGCCGTCGGAGGCCTGGGGTCCGGCGAGAAAGGTCGACAAGGCCTGTTCGATTCGTTGCAAGTCGCTCATGGGATCCTTTCCGCAGTGCCTTTGTAATCTTAAAAGGACACTATATGTGTCAGCTAATATAGACATATGGCCCGAGAGGGTCAATCGGAAGGGGCCGAGCCGAGTGGCGAAAACGCGGGTGGTGATCACTGGCGCAGGAATGGGCGGCTTGGCCGCCGCGATCCACCTCGCGTCCAAAGGAGCCGAGGTCACGGTCTGCGAGCGCGCGCCGACTCCCGGCGGAAAAATGCGGCAAGTCTCGGTTGGGGGGGCCATGATCGACGCGGGGCCCACCGTCCTCACACTCAAAGGCGTATTCGAGTCGCTCTTCGACGACGCGGGCGAGACGCTCAGCCACCACGTCCGCCTGCTGCCCTGCTCGACCCTCGCCCGGCACGCCTGGAGCGAGTCCGCGCGGCTCGACCTGCATGCGGACCGCGCTGCGTCAGCCGACGCCATTGCCCGGTTTGCGGGGCCTTCCGAAGCGGCGCGTTACCTCGGCTTCTGCCGCGACGCGGCGCGAACCTGGCGCGCGCTCGAGGGGCCGTTCATTCGCCAGCCTCACCCGAGCCTCAAGCGGCTGCTCCTCTCCTCCGGCGCTTCAGGCTGGTGGGCCCTCGGGCGCGCCAACCCGTTCGCCTCGATGTGGCGCGCGCTCGGCAGGCACTTTCGCGATGCTCGCCTGCAGCAACTCTTCGGGCGCTACGCCACCTATTGCGGCTCGTCGCCTTTCCACGCGCCGGCCACGCTCACGCTGGTCGCGCACGTCGAGCAAAGCGGCGTGTGGCTCGTGGAAGGGGGCATGTACCGCCTGGCCGAAGCCATGGCTGAGCTGGCCGAGCGCCAAGGCGCCACGCTGCGGTTGTCGACCGAAATCCGCTCCGTCGACGCGCCGCGGGGCCACGTCCGCGGCGTCACGTTGGCCTCCGGTGAGCAACTCCCCGCCGAGGCGGTGATCCTGAATGCGGACGCGAGCGGCGTGGCGGCAGGGCTCCTGGGCGTTGCGGCAGCCCAGGCGGTCACGCTGCCCCCGCGACGCGAGCGCTCCCTTTCCGCGGTGACGTGGAACCTCGTGGCTCGCACGAAGGGCCTCGCGCTGCATCGGCACACCGTGTTCTTCTCCCGGGATTACAAGGCGGAATTCGACGCGCTGTTCGAGCGACGCGAAGTGCCCCCCGACCCGACGGTCTACGTGTGCGCGCAGGACCGCGGCGACGAGCCGGGGCCATCGCCCGACGAGCCCGAGCGGCTGTTGTGCCTCGTCAATGCGCCGGCCGACGGCGATACCCCGGGGCGCGACCCGGCGCGGGCCGCTCGCAGCGAGGCCGCCGCGTTCGCGCAACTCGAGCGCTGCGGGCTTCAGGTCGAGCGCGACCCGCGGTCCATGCACGTGACGACGCCGCACGACTTCGAGGGGCGTTTCCCGGGAAGTGGCGGGGCCCTGTACGGCATGGCGTCCCACGGTTGGCGCTCGGCCTTTCAGCGGCCCGGTTGCCGCACGCGGCTGCCCGGCCTGTACCTCGCAGGGGGCAGCGCGCACCCCGGGCCGGGCGTGCCCATGGCGGCGCTCTCGGGGCGCATGGCGGCGGAGGCCGTGCTATCGGACCTCGCTTCGACACGCCGGTAGCGCCGGGCGGCTACGCCTGGTGGTACGTCGACGCCATGAGCGACGACGGTCGGAACGCGCTCACGATCATCGCCCTGATCGGAAACGTCTTCTCGCCCTACTACGCGCGACGACGCCGACACGGCAGCGCGGAAGCGCTGGACCACGTGGCGCTCAACGTCGCCATTTACGGCGACGGCGCCCGCTGGGCACTGACTGAGCGCGGCCGCGACGACCTCTCGCGGTCACCACATCGCTTGCGCATCGGCCCGAGCTCCGTCCATTGGGATGGCCGGCAACTCGCGATCGACATCGACGAGTGGTGTGTTCCCGTTCCCCGGCGGGTGCGGGGCCGCGTCCTGCTGACACCACTTGCGTTGACGGACTTCGAGGCCGGGCTCGACGCCGAAGGGCTGCATCGATGGCGGCCGATCGCGCCATCGGCACGCGTCGACGTGACCCTCGACACACCCTCGGTGCGCTGGGCGGGCCACGGCTACTGGGATTCCAACGCGGGCGGGACGCCCCTCGAGGACGCTTTCGACGACTGGGACTGGATGCGCGCGCCGATCGGCCGAGAAGCAGCCGTGACCTACGACGTGCGGCGCCGCGACGGCAGCGCCTTCAGCCTTGCGGCGCGCTTCGACCCGACAGGGCGCGCGACACCGTTTGCACCGGCCGCTGTCGTGACCCTGCCCACAACGGCCTGGGGCATCACGCGTGACTGTCGAGCCGATGACGCTCACGGAGCGGCCGTGTCGAGAACGCTCGAGGACACACCGTTCTACGCGCGCTCCATGGTACGCGCCACGCTTCAAGGCGCCGAGGTCATGGCTGTGCACGAAAGCCTCGACCTGCGGCGTTTCCGGTCCCGCTGGGTGCAGGCGTTGCTGCCCTTTCGGCTGCCGCGCGCACTGCGACCTCACCCGCAAGGGCCACACGCAATGCCGATAGAATGACCTCGCCATGCCGAAAACCGCTCCCCCAAAAGCCCAAACCCCCGCCCCGCGAGCGAGCGTGTCGACGATGACGCCATCCTCGAAACGCGCCTTTCCGTTTTCCGCCATCGTCGGGCAAGAGGAGATGAAGCTCGCGCTGCTCATCGCGGCCGTGGACCCTTCCGTGGGTGGCGTGCTTGTCTTCGGCGACCGCGGCACCGGCAAGTCCACTGCGGTTCGCTCGCTCGCCGCGCTGCTGCCACCCATCCGCGTCGTGGAGGGCTGCCCCTACAACTGCGACCCCACCGCGACAGCGCTCGCCTGCGAGCGCTGCAGCCACGGCGCGCGCCCGCGAGGCCACGCGGCGCCCGTGCCGGTCGTCGACTTGCCTTTGGGCGCGACCGAAGACCGGGTAGTCGGTGCGCTCGACATCGAGCGCGCCCTCGCCAAGGGCGAGAAGGCCTTCGAGCCTGGCATGCTCGCCCGAGCCAACCGCGGCTTTCTCTATATCGACGAAGTAAACCTGCTCGAGGACCACCTCGTCGACCTGCTGATCGACGTGGCAGCCTCAGGCGAAAACGTGGTGGAGCGCGAAGGCCTGTCGGTACGTCATCCCGCCCGATTCGTGCTGGTGGGCAGCGGCAACCCGGAAGAGGGGGAGCTTCGCCCCCAGCTGCTCGACCGCTTCGGGTTGTGTGTCGAGGTGAAGACGCCGACCGACATCACCGAGCGCGTGCGCGTGGTGCGCAGGCGCGATGAATTCGAGCGTGAGCCCTCAGCCTTCCTCTCCTCGTGGCAGGCGGAGGAAGACCAGGTTCGCCACCGCATTCTCGCCGGCCGCAGGCGCCTCGGAGGCACGGTCGTCCCGGATGAAACACTCGAGAAGGCCGCCCGGCTGTGCTTGCGCCTCGGCACCGACGGCCTGCGGGCGGAGCTCACGCTCACCCGGGCTGCGCGCGCCTGCGCTGCGCTCGATGGCACGAAGCGCGTGGGCGAGAGCCACCTGCGGCGCGTCGCCACTCTGGCGCTTCGCCACCGTCTGCGCCGGGACCCGCTAGACGAGGTGGGCTCCACGACGCGTATCGAGCGCGCCCTCGCGGAACCGCTCGACGCATGAGCGATCGCTCGGGGAGCGAGCCATCCCCCTGGGAACGCGCAGCGCTCGCTGCCTCGCTGCTGGCGGTTGACCCCATCGGATGCGGCGGCGCCGTGCTGCGGGGCACAGCCGGGCCCGCAAGGGACCGATGGCTCGCCCTGGTGCGAGAGCTCTCACCCGCCGGCGCGCCGTTCCGGCGCATCCCGCCTCGTATCGCCGCAGACCGCCTGCTGGGCGGCCTCGACCTCGCTGCAACGCTGCGGTCGGGAAAGCGTGTTGCACAGCAAGGGCTGCTCGCCGAGGCCCACGAAGGCTTCGCCGTCCTCGCCATGGCCGAGCGCGTCGAGCCCGGCGTGGCGGCGCAGATCGCATTGGCACGCGAGGCCGGGGAAGTGGCCCTGGCGCGCGAAGGCGTCACCGCCCGCACGCCGTCACGTTTCGCGCTCCTGGCGCTGGACGAGGGCATCGACGACGAGGCCGTCGCAGCCTGCCTGCGGGACGGGCTCGCGTTTCACCTCGACTTGGAGGGTATTCGCGCGGCGGAGACTGGCTGGCGTTGGCATACGGCAGCGGACGTTGCCGAGGCGCGAGCGCGGCTTCCCCGGGTCGAGGCGGACGAGGCGGTGATCGTCGCGCTATGCGAGACCGCGGCCGCATTGGGCATCGGCTCCCATCGGGCGGAGCTCCTCGCCTTGCGGGTGGCGCGCGCGGCCGCCGCGCTGGATGGCCGCTCGCGGGTGAGCACGGATGACGTGGTGCTCGCGGGGCGCCTCGTGCTCGCCCCTCGCGCAACAGCCGTCGTGCTGCCCCCCGACGACGCGCAGGCGCCTGAGCCTGACAGCCCGCCCGAGCAAGCGGAATCGCGCGAGACAACGAGCGACCCAATGCGAGAGGAAAGCGATGAAGCCCGCCCGCTCGACGACGTCGTCCTGGAGGCGGTGCGAGCCGCGATCCCCGACGGGCTGCTCGCGCGACTGCAGGCGCTCGCAGCGCGTGGCGCCGTGTCCCGCGGAACAGGGCGATCCGGTGACGAGCGTCGATCCACGCTGCGCGGGCGTCCTGCGGGAACGCGAGCGGGCCGGCCCGGGGCGAACGGGCGTCTCAGCGTGATCGATACGCTGCGCGCCGCAGCACCCTGGCAGCGGCTCCGTCGGCCGGTAACGAGCCAGGGCGACGCGAGCCTTGCGTTTCATCCCGACGACTTCCGCATCCGTCGGTTCAAGGCGCGCACCGAAACCACGACCATATTCGCAGTGGACGCGTCCGGCTCGGCCGCGCTGCATCGGCTTGCGGAAGCGAAGGGCGCTGTCGAGCTGCTGCTCGCCGAGTGCTACGTGCGCCGTGACCGCGTCGCGGTCGTCGCCTTCCGCGGCCAGCGTGCCGAGCTGCTCCTGCCCCCCACGCGCTCGCTGGCGCGCGCCAAAAAAGGGTTGGCCGGATTGCCGGGCGGCGGCGGGACACCGCTCGCCTCCGCGCTCGACCTCGCGCGCCAACTCGCCGATGCCGTGGCTCGCCGCGGCGGAACCGCGAGCCTCGTCGTGCTCACGGACGGGCAAGCCAATGTCGCGCGCGACGGCTCGGGTGGTCGGCAGCGCGCAGGCGACGAGGCGCGCCAGGCTGCGCGGCTCCTGCGCGCAACCGGAACGCGCAGCGTGGTGATCGACACGGCATCCCGGCCGCAGGCGCTTGCTCGCCAGCTCGCCGACGACATGGGCGCCCGTTACGTGCCTTTGCCGCACGCGGGCGCGAGGGCCATCTCCGAGGTGGCGCGACTCTCCAGCTAGTGCAGCGCCTCGCCGGGAGCACGGACATGCCCGGGATCGGATGCCGCGCTGCCCACCAGCGCGAGGATCTGCTGCGCAAGCTCCGCTGCATGACGCGAGGAAAATCCAAGGCTCTCGAGCGTGCGCGAGGCATCGGCCCCGGGCCTGGAATGAGCCGACGCGTCGGCGTCGCCACCGGCGCCGATCGAGGAGAGGAGGATGAACCCGAGCGCCCCGAAGCCGTCGAGCCGCGGGATGACCTCGACCCGCAGGGCGATGCAGGCCTGGCTCGCACCACCCGCATCAACGGGCAGCTCACCCACCCAACTTTCCCGTCGCTCGAGCATCGACTCGACAAGCGATTGCGCTGCCGCCGACGTGCCGAACGCCGAGCGCAGGTCTGGCAGCGTGAGGTCGGCCTGATTGGGCAGGGTGAAGTTCCGGCGGAAAGCCTGGTTCACGAAACGCACGCAGCCGCTGCCATCCGCAATCAGGATGCCCTCGTCGGAGCCCTGTAGTGCCCGGCTCAGTCCTTCGAGCCGATCCTCCATGAGGAGGTAGCTCATGGAGCGCACTTGCATCGAAACGTCCCGCAACGCCACGGCAACCGCTTTCGCCGAAGCCACGTCGGCATGGGACCAAGGGCGACTTCCGAGGCCCGCGAGTTGGCCCCCCTTGGATGGAACTCGGATATCGCGGGCCGCCTCGCGTCGAAACCACAGCAGGAACTCGCCTCCCGGCCGCGACAACTCCACCGCCAACACCCCCATGCGTTCCTCGCCCTCATTCAGGGTGCCGGGGAGGCCATTCGGCAGTGAGTCGCGCGCCATGACGCCACCCTGCATGGGCTGCGCGGCGAGCCACAGGGCCAGGCCGCGAAGCGCATCGTCCGAGGGCGCGTGTCCCGATCGACGGATCTGACCCTCGGAGAGGAGCGCCAACCCGTCGGCGCCCACCAGCGCCAACAGGTCGCGCGCATCGTCGAGCACGGTCTCCTGCCAGAGGCCGCCGGCGAGCGTCTGGGCGAGGAGGTGCTCGTCGAGTCGACGAATCGTCGATGCCGACGCCACCTGCGCAAAATTCTCGATGACGGCAACTCGCGCCGCGACCAGGTCTGCAACGAGGTCGCACGCCTTGTGCAGCGCCGGGGGGAGCGGGCGCGGATGCGGGTGATAGCCAGCCACGACGCCCCAAGGCTCGCCTGAGCGCTCGACCACGCTGACGAACCCCGCTCGCGCGCCTGCATCACGAAAGTGTTGCCGCAACAGGGGCGAGACCGACGCGAGCAAGGCGCGCGCCAGGTCGGGCGGGCTGCCCATGGCCTCCAGCAGCGGTGGAACGAGGGGCACATCGGCCGCGGCGACGTCGGCAACAGCGCGCACCCGCGCAGCGAAACCGCCCTTCGGCGCCGAGCCCAGGGCATCCAGGTCGGGGAAGCCTGCGCCCAGCCAGGGATCGCAGGGACCGACACGGCTCTCTCCCACCACCTCGCCGACACCGGAGTCCGCCAGGCGGTACACGATCACCCGCTCGAAACCGGTCAGTTTTTGATAGAGGACCGCCGCACCAGCGGCGAGCTCGCTCAGGCGAGTGGCGCCGCCGACGTGGCCGATGGCCCCGCCCAACGCGTTCGCCAGGTCACGGGAGTCGGAAGCGGCGTCGGGCAAAGGGCACGGTACTGCCTCCAACACCACGACGCCATCGCGGGTGCGGTGAATCGAGCCTGCCACACCCCGAGCGCCACTGCGGAGGGCCCGGGTCGCGCAAACAAATGGCGTGGGCGTCTCGCCGACACGCTCTCGCATGCGCAAGCGAACCTGGGACGCGAGGTCGCCCCCGAGGATGTCAAGCGACTCGCCAACCAGCGCGGCCGATGGCACGCCCAGCAGCTCCCCGGCGTTGGCGCTCGCTTGGCGCACGACGCCCGTCGCCCCATCCAGAATGAAAACGGCGCCGTGCGGCTGCACCCGCGCGGGCGCGCCGGACGATCGGGTTTTTGTGCCCGGCCCCGCGCCCCCCCGCGCCGCCGTGCCCTCGGACTTTTTCATGCCCTGCGCCCTTTGAAGAAGGCTTTTGCGGATCGTCCAGCGGCGTGGGATTGCTGTCAATGTCCTCCGCGGCTCGCCCATCTCGAGGACCAACAAAGTTCACGACCCGTGGCGTCAAGCCCCTGTTACACTTTTGTCTGTATGGATGCCGTGACATTTCCTCCCCGATCGGGCCCGTCGGCACGTGCCGAGCCCCGCCGGCCGCACGCGGTAATCATCGGCAGCGGTTTCGGGGGCCTGGCAGCCGCCATCCGCCTGGGTGCGCGCGGCTACCGGGTCACCGTGCTCGAGCGCCTCGAGCAACCCGGCGGCCGTGCCTGCGTCTTCAAGCGCGACGGCCATGTTTTCGACGCCGGCCCGACGATCGTCACCGCGCCGTTCCTGTTCGAGGAATTGTGGTCGCTCTGCGGCCGCCGCTTCGCCGACGACATCGACCTGCGCTCACTCTCCCCCTTCTATCGCATCCGCTTCCACGACGGCGAAACGCTGGACTGCTTCGCCGAAGCAGACCGCATGCGCGCCGAGGTCGCCCGCCTCTCCCCGGGCGACGTCGAGGGGTACGAGCGGTTCATGGCCGCCAGCGAGGCCACTTACCGGGTGGGATTCGAGCAACTGGGCCACGTGCCCTTTGACTCGTGGCGAGACATGGCGCGCGTCGTCCCGGCGATGATGCGGCTGAAGAGCCACCTGTCGATCCACAGTCTTGTCGCCCGGCACGTGAAGAACGAGCGGCTGCGCTTCGCCTTGAGCTTCCACCCGCTTTTTGTCGGCGGCAATCCGTTCAATGTCACCTCCATCTACGGGCTGATTGCGCACCTGGAACGCCGCCACGGCGTGCACTTCGTGATGGGGGGCACCGGGCGGCTCGTGGCCGGGATGGTCTCGCTCATCGAGGGCCAGGGCGGGCGGTTGCGCTGCAACGAAGAGGTGGTTCAGATCACGCTGCGCGGCCAGGCTGCGACCGGCGTGCGCCTCGCTTCCGGCGAGTTCGTCGCCGCCGACGTGGTGGTCTCGAACGCCGACACGGCGTGGACCTACAAGCACCTGCTGCCGCCCGAGTCGCGCAAGCGGTGGACCGACAAGCGCATCGACCGCGCGCGCTATTCCATGGGGCTCTTCGTCTGGTACTTCGGGACGCGGCGGCGCTACCCCGATGTGGCGCACCACACCATCCTCGTCGGGCCGCGCTACCGCGAGCTGCTGCACGACATCTTCGAGCGCAAGGTGCT